>JASFKL010000130.1:0-10262 GCA_050118655.1 Gammaproteobacteria bacterium
AGCTGGCGCGCGAATACGACGTCTCGGGATCGCCGATATTCCACAATATCCTGGTCAATCTCGGCATCAGGTCACGGGGCCTGTGCAAGCACTGGACCCGCGACCTCAAGGATCGGCTGCAGCAGGAAAATTTCCGCAGCCTGGACCTCCACTGGGCGATAGCGAACTACGAGAGTTTTTTCAGGCTCGAGCACAGCACGGTCGTCATCAGCGCCCGCGGCGACAGCCTGCAACAGGGACTGGTGCTCGATCCCTGGCGCAATTCCGGTAAACTCTTCTGGGCCCGGACAACCGAGGATACGGATTACAACTGGCGCCCGCAGGCCGAAATTTTCGCCCTCAAGGAACAGCGCGCGAAAGCGCGCCCGAGCCGCAGCATGCTGCACTAGGCCCGCGGACCCGGGCGGGCTCGACATCGAGAGCAAATGCATGACTACCCTTATCGGACTCGTCAGCGACGTACATGCAAGCCCGGTGCCGCTGGCACAGGCGATTGCAATCTTCGCCGCCGAAGGCGTCGACGATATCATCTGCGCGGGCGATATCGCGGGCTACTTCGACACTCTCGAGTCCACCGTCGAGCTGCTCGAGCAATCGAACTGCAAGGCCATCGTCGGCAATCACGACCTGTCCTACCTCGAAAAGCCCGGGCACGACGACGACCGGCGAATCAGGGACTACCTCGGCAAGCTGCCTCGCAGGCTGGACCTTTCGATCGAGGGAAAAAAAGTTCTCGTGGTCCATGCCAACCCGCCCGCCGAGCAACACGGCGGCATACGCCTGCTCGATCAACAGGGCAACCCGCGCGACGATCGCTGCGAGGAATGGAGCGAAAAACTGTCCACGCTCGAGCACGACGTGCTGATCGTCGGCCACACCCACCAGGTTTATGCGCTGCAGCTCGGCGGGGTACTGGTGGTCAATCCCGGCAGCTCGGTCTTCAACCACAGCTGCATGATACTTTCCCTCCCCGACCTGACCGTGCGCAGCTTCGCGCTCGGTAATCGTGACATAGTCAAATGCTGGAACTTCGGCATGTTGTACAAGTAGACGAAAATGACGACTACGACCGTCATCCTGCAAGTGGCCACGATCCTGATCGCCGCCAGGGTTTTCGGCGAACTCGCCGTCTACCTGGGCAGCCCGGCCGTGATCGGCGAAATCGTGGCCGGGGTAATCCTCGGACCGAGCCTGATGGGATACATCGAGCCCGAAGGTCTGATTCAGGTGCTGGCCGAGATAGGTATCATATTGCTGCTGTTCCAGGTCGGTCTCGAGACCGATATCGGCGAACTGGCACGCTCGGGATCCCGGTCGACCGCCGTGGCCCTCACCGGTTTCGTGCTGCCTTTCGTCGCCTGCTTCGTACTCAGTCGCTACATCTTCGAACTCGATTTGCTGGTCTCGCTGATGGTCGCGGGGACCATGACCGCGACCAGTATCGGTATTACCATGCGCACGCTTACCGACCTGGGGCGCGCGCAGAGCCGTGAGGGAAGAATCGTGCTCGGCGCGGCGGTACTCGACGACATCCTCGGTGTTTTGCTGCTCGCCATTATCTACGATTTTATCAGCAGCGGCTCGTTCGCTCTCGCGGCGACCTGGCGGATCCTGCTGTTCATGCTGGTCTTCTTCCTGGTCGCACCCGCGGTGGCCAAATCGATCAGCTATGTCATCCGCAACCGCGAATTGCAAAGCGAAATTCCCGGCCTGGTACCGACCACGATCGTGTCGATGGTGCTGTTCCTGGCCTGGCTGTCGCACGAGCTCGGTATTCCCGAATTGCTCGGCGGTTTCGCCACCGGCCTGGCCCTGTCGCGTCGATTCTTTTTACCCTTCGGCGTAGCGCTCAAGGCCGAACCCGAGTTTTCCAATCGGGTGCAAGAGCAAATGAAACCCATCATCCAGTTATTCACGCCGATATTCTTCGTCAGCGTCGGCCTGTCGCTCGATTTGAGCAGCCTGCACTGGGGATCCGCGTTTTTCTGGATTTTCTCGATCAGTCTCGCGGCGGTCGCCATCGTGACCAAGATAGCCGGCGCCCTGTTATTGCGCGAAAGCCTGGCGCGGCGCGTATTGATCGGCATGTCGATGGTGCCGCGCGGCGAAGTCGGCCTGGTATTCGCCGAACTGGGCCGGCAGTCGGAAATCTTCTCGGCGCAAGTCTTCGCCACGGTGGTCATCGTCATCGCCTATACCACGCTGTTCACGCCGCTCTGGCTGCGCCATTTCTACCGGCGCTTCGGGCATCTGCTCGAGGATTGATCCACGCATCGGCGCGGTCCGTATTACCGCCCATGCAGAGCCTGGATTCATAAACCGATGCCGACTGAAAGCCCGCGACAGATAGTCCTGGTCGGCGCCAGTGGCGGTATCGGCCGCGCGCTGCTGGCGGAACTCGTCGACCGATTTCCCGAGGCCGAGCTGCACGCAACCCGATTCCGCGGGCCGATACCTTTCGAGCATCCGCGCGTCGACTGGCGGCAACTGGACCTGCGCGACGATCGAGCGATCGCCGACTGGTCGGCCGACTTCGAGCGCGTCGACTGGATGCTCAACTGCGCCGGCTTCCTGCACGGCGATGCGGGCCGGCCCGAAAAAACCGTGCGCAGCCTGGAGCCCGATTTCCTGCTCGAAAGCATTCGCATCAACACCCTGCCGAGCCTGCTGCTGGCAAAACATTTCGATGCCGCATTCAAGCGAAGCGGCGCGCCCTTGCTGGCGACCGTCTCGGCTCGCGTCGGCAGCATCGAGGATAATCGCCTCGGCGGCTGGTATAGCTACCGGATTTCGAAAGCGGCGCTCAACATGGCGCTCAAAACCCTCAGTATCGAGTGGCGTCATCGCTTTCCCGGGGGGCGCGTCGCGGCGCTGCATCCGGGGACCAACGACACCGAACTGTCGAAGCCCTACCAGGCGAACGTGCCTGCAGAAAACCTGTTCGACCCCGCCCGCACGGCGGCCAGTTTCGTCTCGTTGCTGGAACGGCTCGAGCCCTCCGGCAGCGGCGGATTCAGGGCATGGGACGGCGAATTGCTTCCCTGGTAATATCAACTCGAGGATCGACCATGAAAACTTTCAGACTGTTACTCGCAATTCCGCTGCTGCTATGCGCCAACGGCGCGCTTGCGGCCTGTAATTCCCTGCTCGACTTCCAGGCACAGAAACTTCGCTCCGACGAAACCGTCGATTTTTGCAGCGCCTTCGAAGACAAGGTTCTGCTGGTCGTCAATACCGCGAGTCATTGCGGCTACACGCCGCAATTCGAGGGGCTCGAGGCCCTGTACCGGAAGTACCGCGACCGGGGACTCGAAATCGTCGGCTTTCCGTCCAACGATTTTTTCCAGGAGGCGAGCAGCGAGGCAAAAACCGCCGAGGTCTGCTACCTCAACTACGGCGTCACTTTCACGATGCTGGCGCCCGGCCCGGTCCGCGGCAGCGATGCCAATCCGCTGTTCCTGCGGCTGGCGCAGAGAACCGGCAGTGCGCCGAGCTGGAACTTCAACAAGTACCTGATCGGCCGCGACGGCCAGGCCGTCCGCCATTACGGCTCGCGGGTGAAACCCCTGCAAAGCCGTCTCGAGGACGACATCGTCGAGTCGCTCAAACTCGAGGCCGCCGACTGACCGTCTTTTACCGCCGCTGCCGGAGCGATCCCGGCCGGCACCCGCCCGACCGCGGTGCGAAGTGATCCGGCTATCGGCCCGGCGCGTACAAAGATCACCTCAACTTTGTCGGACGAGCCATGAAACCGGTTCAGAAAATTCGCTCGCAGGTCGAGCCCCTCAGGATCAGCGAGGCGAAGATCAATATCAGCAACCTGCGGCTGCGCACCTATATCGGCTTCAAGCCGGAAGAGAAATCCAAGCAACAGGACATCGTCGTCAACGCGGAAATCCACTACCGCGCCGACCCGGCCTATCGTAGCGACGACGAGGCCGATGCGCTGAACTACAAGGTCATCACCAAGCGAATGATTCGCCACGTCGAGAATGGCCGCTTCCAGCTGCTGGAAAAACTCACCGCGGACCTGCTGGCAATCCTCTCCGAGCCCGACCAGGTGAGTTTCGCGGAGGTCCGGGTCGACAAGCCGCACGCTCTGCGCTTCGCCGACTCGGTTTCGGTGACGCTGTCCGCCAACCGCCGCGAGCCTGGCCGCGATAGCTGAATACCGCAGGTCACCGGCGATTCCGCTCGTCCTGCTCTATTGACAATCTATCGAAAAAATTTACAAACTCGAGGACATTCCGATGAACAGTCATCTCGCAGCCACCGCGCAGGAGCTTCCGTCGCCGTTTTCCGACGAGGCGAACCAGGTCCGCCAGGCGTTGATCGAACGCGGCCTGGAAACGCCGTTACTGCCGCACCAGTACGAGCGAGACGAAAAATACCAGCGCATCCGGCAATCGTTCAACGACATCGCCCGGACCCTGGGACTGGATCTCAAAGACGACAGCCTCAGCGAAACCCCGCACCGCATCGCCACCATGTACGTCGATGAAATTTTTTCCGGTCTCGATTACCTGAACTTCCCGAAAATCACCCTCATCGACAACAAGATGGGCGTCGAGGAAATGGTCAAGGTCAGCGATATCAGCGTGACCAGCACCTGCGAGCATCATTTCGTGACCATCGACGGCACCGCCCGGGTCGCCTATATCCCCGGAGACAGGATTATCGGCCTGTCGAAGATCAACCGCATCGTGCGCTTCTTCGCGCAGCGTCCGCAGGTGCAGGAACGCCTGACCCAACAGATACTGGTGGCGCTGCAAACGCTGCTGCAAACCAGGGACGTGGCGGTCAGCATCGAGGCGATCCATTATTGCGTCAAGGCGCGCGGGGTGATGGATGCCAATTCGCGCACTACCACGACCGCGCTCGGCGGCATCTTCAAGAAACGCCACAAGACGCGGGCCGAATTTCTCGCCTGATCGCGATGCAAAGCTCGACAATCGATCACAGGGAAGTCGCCTACTACGAGCGGCTGGCGACCGAGTGGTGGAACGAAGCGGGCAAATTCTGGCCCCTGCACCGGCTCAACGCCCTGCGCGTCGAATATCTGAAAGCGCGCATCTGCGAGCACTTCGACAGGACCGCCGATGCGGCGAAACCGCTCGCCGGGCTAAGCGTCGTCGATATCGGTTGCGGCGGCGGCATCCTCGCCGAGGCGATGGCCGGCCTCGGTGCCGAGGTCCACGGCATCGATGTGGTGGAAAAGAATATCGAGGTTGCCCGCCGCCATAGCCGGAAAAGCGGGCTGGCGATCGAATACGAGCAGATCACCGCCGAGGCGCTGGCAGCACGCGGCAACCGCTACGACGTGCTGCTCAACATGGAAGTAGTCGAGCATGTCGCCGACCTGCCGCTGTTCATGTCGGCCTGCGGCAAGCTGGTCGGGGATACCGGGGTCGCGTTCGTGGCCACCATCAACCGTAATTTCAAATCCTGGCTGTTCGCGATCGTCGGCGCGGAGTACATTCTCCGCTGGCTGCCGCGCGGCACCCATTCCTGGCGGCGATTCGTGCGCCCCGACGAACTGCGCTCGCTGCTGCAGCGCGACGGCCTCGAGATCGTCGATTCGACCGGGGTCGCGGTCAATCCCTTAACCCGCAAATTCCGCCTCGGCAGCAGCCTGGCGGTGAATTACATGCTCTGCGCGTCGCGCCGGGACGCATAATCGGAACGCGCCGGCCGCAAGGCGCCGGATTTTAGTTTCAATCCGCGCGATTGCCGTGCGACAATTGCGCCCACGGGCGAAAGGCCCCGAATCCGAACACCCTGGGATTTCGCATGAACCAGCCGCAACGCCCTTCCCTCGCAGCAGCGGACGACCTGACCCGTCCGGCCGATATCGATATCGACGACGCGCTGAGCGAACTGGTCGCACAGCGCAGCCTGTCGCCGATCATACGACCGTCGAAGGCGGCCGATATCAGCGCGTTGATCGACGAAAATTTTCCGGCCGGCGGCGATTCGCTGCAAGACCTCGCCGCGCAAATCACCCGCGCGACCGAGCGCTATCCTCGCCGCAATACCCATCCGGGATTCTTCGGCTGGATCGCGCCGTCGGGACTGCCCAGCGATCCGCTCGCGCATGCCATGGTCAGCGTGCTCAACGAAAATGTCGGCGGCTACTGGGCCTCGCCTGTCGGTACTACTGTCGAGAGAACCGTGATTCGCTGGCTGACCGAGCTCGCGGGTTTTCCGGCGACCAGCGAGGGCGTCTTCCTGAGCGGCGGTTCGATGGCCAATATGTGCGGCATGGCGAGCGCGTTTGCGCGTCACTATGGCCCCGGGTACCGGGAAAAGGGCCTGTCCGCCCTCGCCCGCGACGCGCAGCCGCTGGTGGTTTGTTCGCAGGCCGCGCATTTTTCGATCCGCCGCGCAGCGGTGATGCTCGGCGTGGGCACTGATAATATCGTCAGCGTCGACACCGACGAGGCATTTCGCATGCGCCCCGACGCCCTCGAGGCGATACTCGAACAGCACCGTAATATCGTCTGCGTGGTGGCCACCGCGGGCACCACCAATACCGGCGCGATCGATCCGCTGGACGAGATCGCCGCGCTCTGCGAAAAGCACGGCATCTGGCTGCATGTCGATGCGGCTTACGGCGGCGGCGGATTGATGTCGCCCGAGTTGCGGCCGCGTTACCGCGGAATCGATAAGGCCGATTCGCTGGTCATGGACATGCACAAGTGGTTCTACCAGTCGCTCGACGGCAGCCTGCTGCTCTACCGGGACGCCACCTGGCCGCGGCAATTGTTTTACGAAACCTCGGATTACCTGACCTCGAGCACCGAGCCCGTACCCGAGCAATACATGTTCTTTCACATCGCGCCGGAATTGTCGCGCCGCTTCCGCGCGCTGCCGTTTTACATTTCGATGCGCCATTACGGTATCGAGACCCTGGGACGCAACGTGCTGCACAACGTTCGCTGCGCGGAGTATCTCGCCGCCCTGATCGAACGAGAGGAGCAACTCGAGCTGGTGGCCGCGCCGCAGCTTTCGATCCTCTGCTTTCGCTTCCGGCCGGCGGGTATCGACGACGGGGAGGTCGACCGTCTCAATACCGAGATCCGCGACCGGGTGCAGCTCGAGGGCGAATACCTGATGTCGCCGACCCGGGTTCGCGACCGTCCGGTACTGAGGCTGTGCATAATGAATCATGCAACCCGCGCCGAGCACGTCGAGGGCTTGCTGGACAGCGTGCTGCGTATCGGGCGCTCGCTGTTGGGTGACTGAGGCGGATTGCGGGCGCCGCCCGCCGGCTGGATCGTCTCGATGCAACGCCCCGACCGGCGGCGCGTCTGGCATGCGAATAACCACAACAAGTAGGATCGATGAAATATAACCTGTTCCACCACCCGAGCGGCGACCGGCCGTTGCAGGCGCTGGCGCTATTGCTGACCGGCGTATTCGTGATCGCGCTGCAGGATTCGCTGATGAAACTGATGTCCGATCAGACATCTTTCTGGCAGATACAGACCCTGCGTTCGCTCGGCAATCTCGGCTTTATCGCAATCCTCGCGCTGGCGAGCGGCAGTCTCGGCCTGATGATCCCGCGCAACTGGCGCCCGGTATGCCTTCGCGCGGCCTTCCTCGTGGTGTGCATGTTCTGCTTCTTCTCGGGCGCGCCCTTCCTCACCGTGTCACAAATGGCCGCCGGCCTTTACACCTACCCGCTGTTCGTTTCCCTGCTGGCGGCCCCCGTGCTCGGTGAGTCGGTCGGTCCCTGGCGTATCGGCGCGCTGATTCTCGGCGCGATCGGCGCGGCTTTCGTATTGAGTCCCTGGCGGGAAGATTTTTCCGCGGTCCAGGTGCTGCCGATCATCGCCGGGTTCTTTTACGCCACCAATATCCTGACCCTGCGGCGCGCCTGCCGCAACGAGAGTCCGCTGGCGCTGGCCTTCTCGGTCGGCGTCGCCTTCGTGCTCTCCGGGGTCTCGGGGATCGTCGTGCTCAGCTGGTTCCCGATGTCCGCGGAAATGCAGGCGGCGATACCGTTCGTCGCCATCGGCTGGCCGGAACTGACCCTGCTGGTCGCGGGTTTCGCGGTGTTCGTATCGATCCTGAATCTGACCGGAAACATCTGCATCAGCCGCGCCTATCAAACCGCCGACGCGAGCCTGCTGGCGCCGATGGATTTCAGCTACCTGATTTTCGCGGCGATCTGGAGCCGCGCGATTTTCGACCAGTGGCCGAGCCGCGAGTCGATCGTCGGCATGCTGCTGATCGGCACGGCCGGAATCGTCACCGCCTGGCGCGAGCGCGTCAAGGCGACCGGCAGGCGAATCCTGCAGTGAGTGCTGCGTCAGTGACCGGACAGCTGGCGTAGATAGAGCACGAGCTGCCAGATCTCCTCGTCGCTGAAGTAGCCGAAAGGCGGCATCGCGGTGCCCGGCGAGCCGTTTTTGATAATCCAGTGCAACTGGCCGTCGGGAATGCCTTCGACGGTTTCGGCGCAGGCGAAATTGCGCGGCCGCGGATCGAATTGACTGGCCAGCGGCCCGTTGCCCTCGCCTTTCTCGCCGTGGCAAGCGGCACAGCTGGGATTGGAAATATCGTGGTAGAGTTTTCGCCCGGCATTGCGGTTGCCACGGGTCGGCTCGAGCGGGTTGACGCGCGCGTAGAGGTCGGCAGGCGCCTTGCCGGTGAAGCGTGGCTGCGGACACTCCGCCGCGGGCGTGTTACGGTGCGACGCGTCGACCATCGCCGGGGCCAGTGCGAGCAACCATCCCGCGAGCAGCAACAGCCCGGGCGCTAATCTTCGAGTCGCGTAAAATGACATGCAATATCTCCTCATCTAAACAGGTACAGGCTAAACTCGCGATAGCGTCACGGGTTGATGTACATCACATTTCTGCGGATTCGGTTGATCCGTAACCCCCCCGGGTTCGTAATCACCGGGTCAGGCCCGGCGCCCGATTATAACCTTATTCAAGCCATGACCAGAGTTCACCCCCAGTTGGCCGCCTTGATGCTCGTCGCGGGCTCGATGCTCGCGGGCTGCAGCACCTACCTCGGCCCGGGCCCGGCAGAGGACCCCGGCGAACAGCGTTACGCCATCGACCGGGTGGTCGAGGATATCGTCTACACGCCCGGGGACTGGCCGCAGGTGCTCGCCGGGGATTTGTACCTGCCGGCGCGGCGCGGCAAGCTGCCGGTGGTTCTCGCGGTGCACGGCGGGGGCTGGGCGAACCGCAGTCGCGAAGACATGGAAGACGTGAGCCGCAAGCTCGCGCAGCACGGTTACGCGGTGTTCAATATCGGTTACCGTTTCGCGCCGCGTTATACCTACCCGGCCCAGTTGCACGACCTGCAGCAGGCGCTCCGCTGGCTGGCCGCGAACGCGTCGCGCTACCGCTTCGATCTCGAGCGCATCAACACCTGGGGCTATTCCTCGGGAGCACACCTCGCGGCACTGCTGGGCAGTTACGAGGAAGCCGACGGCGGCGAAAATCTGCCGCGCGTGAATGCCGTCGTCGCCGGCGGCACCCCATCCGACCTGCGCAAGTACAGCGACAGCCCGATCGTGATGCGCTTCATGGGTGGAGATCGAGACGAAATGCCCGATCGCTACGCCGATGCCTCGCCCGTCAGGCACATCACTGCCGGCGATCCGCCGGTATTTCTCTACCACGGCAAGCTCGATTTTCTGGTTACCACCGATCAGGCCACCGATTACTACGAGGCATTGCGCGCCGCCGGTATCGATGCCGAGCTCTACCTGCAGAGCTGGCGCGGGCACATGAGCATGTTCCTGTTCGGCGGCGACGCCGAGGACAGGGCGATCGAGTTTCTGAACCGGCAGAATTCGACGCGCATGATATCCAGCGCTGATCGCGACTGAAGCCCGGATCGCGGGAGAGCGCGCAGGGATACTGTCGCGGCCGGCGATGGGGTAACATGACGTACCTCGAATAACAGGACCGAGCCATGAACGATGCCGTGTTCCCGGAATCCGAATTTCAACAGCGCCTGGCAGCGGTCCGCCGGCAAATGCAGCAGCAGGGGCTCGACGCCCTGCTGGTCAGCGTCCCGGAGAACATTTATTACCTGACGGGCCTCGACCACTGGGGCTTCTTCGCCTGCCATATCCTCGTGGTTCCGGCCGATTCCGGGATGGCCCTGGCCTGCCGGGCGATGGAGCGAATCACGGTCGAAAACCAGGTGTCCAACGCCGAATTCTACGGCCACGCCGATACCGAAGAACTGTCGGACGAGGTGCTCAAGATCCTCGCGGACCGCGGCCTCGAGTC
>JASFKL010000131.1:0-10180 GCA_050118655.1 Gammaproteobacteria bacterium
TGCACCTGATCGACCGGGAGAGGGGATACTGAACATGAGCGCAGCCGAGAGCCTGCAACGAAAAATTCGCGCGGCGATTCCGCTCAGCAAGGCGATGCAATTCACCATCGAATCGCTGGACGGCGATTCGATCCGCGTCTCTGCGCCGCTGGAACCGAACGTCAATATTCACGGTACCGGTTTTGCCGGCAGCATCTACTCGGTCGCGGTGCTGACGGGCTGGGCGCTTTGCACGCATATCCTCGAGGATGCCGGTCTCGACGCCGAGCTGGTGGTCGCCAGGGCCGAGATCCGCTACCGGGGTCCGGTTACCGGGCCGTTGCAATGCGCAACCGCGACCGACACCGCGGCGCGCGACAGGTTTTTACACGCCACCCGCTCGCAGGGCAAGGCCTTGCTGGAACTCGAAGTCGAAGTCGGTGGCGAACGCCAGGCCGTGCTGCGGGCGACCTACTGCGCGATCTCGAAAGCGGCGAATCAGGGGCGCAATACCTGACTACCCCGACTCAATTCGGGTAATTGGGTATTGTGTCCCCCGAATTGGGATAATGTTGCGGTAGATTCAGAGCCAGCGCCGCGTGGTTTGCTTGTAGGCCAGGTACTCGTCGCCGAACTTGTTCGCCAGGTAGGTTTCTTCCCGGTGAATGACGAGATATTGCAGCAGGCAGCCCAGCACCGGCGCCGCGGCGACCCCCCACCAGCTGTTGATTATCAACCCGGCACCGATCGCGGCGATGCAAAAAGCCAGGTAAATCGGGTTGCGGCTCATACGGAAGGGGCCGCCGCGGATGATGGTCGAGGTCGGCCGCCAGGGTTCGACGTGGGTTTTCGCGACCAGGAATTGAATCAGCGCGGCCAGCGCCAGCAGGAAGGCCAGCGCGACGATCACTACACCGCTCCAGCGCAGCCCGTCGCCGGCGGCGATCGGTAACGGCAGCATGCTGTCGGCCGACCAGCCACTGCCGATCGCCACCAGCGCGATCAGGGGCGGCGGTATCTTGACCCCGGGTCCGCGCCTGTCTTCCTTCGTCATGATACCGGGTGATTCCGAGCGATGCAGAGCGGCCGCTAGATGTGATCGCGGGGAACCGCGATTTCGTCCCAGTCCCGCTGGTGCAGCAATTCGTCTCCCTCGTAAGCCTTTACGGTCGCCTTGATATAAAAGTTTTCGGCGTCGCAGCGGAATTCGCTCTCCGAAACGGTACGCACCGACCAGTCGCCGCGGCTCATCCGGCTGGTGTAGCGGCTCTGGGCGATGTAGCTCAGCGGATCGTCGGCGGCGATGGTCCAGCGCTCGTCGTGGCTGTGACGGGTACGCATGCCGTGGCCCGGAACCTCTATTTCACCGGTGTCGTTGATAACCCGGTAATGCGACCTGCCGGTCTGAAAATTACGCTCGATCCAGCGCCGGTGAAGCCCCTCCTCGGTCAGCTTGTACTCGGGCAGCGGATTGTCGTCGGCCGGCTCGTCCATCTTGTAGACGTCGACCCCGGCGCGCACCGGCAGGGTCAGCATCGCGTCCGGCCCGAGCTGGATGGTCGCGGTGACGATTTCCGGGGGAGGCATGATCATCGGCCAGTAGCTGGTCGACAGGGCGACGCGCATCTTGTGGCCGCGCATGAAGCGGTAACCGCACTCGTTGAGTTCGATTTCGACCGATTCGAATTTCCCCGGGGTCATCGCTTCCGGTTCTTCGTTGCCGTTGCGGTGGGCGAGATTGAGCACGCCCCAGCTGACTCTGGAAACCTCGCCGTTGGGGTGAATGTCGTTGAGCCGAACGGCGATATTGCCGAGCGGCTTGTCGATGGCGATCTTGAGGCGAAGCCGCGGGCGGCCGAGTATCTCGATCGGCTGGTGCAGCTTGCCGCTGTCGAAAACCAGCGAACCCGAATCGTCGCGGCGCTGGTCCGAGGGCAGTTCGCCGTCGACATTGAGGGGGAAAAATTCGCCGCAGCTGGTACCGCCGTCCTGCGGCGAGATCAGGGTCTTTTCCCGCGAGCGGCCCGGAATATCGAGCAGCTGCCGATTCGGCGCGAGGTAATAGAAGCGGTCCCGGGTGTCTTCCGCGGGCAGACTGTCTTCCGCGATCCAGCGCCCCGGCTCGCGCTGGTGGCGCAGCAGCGGGCGCGCATTCTCGAGGATATAGGCGCGGTAGGCGGGCAGCGCTTCGACGCCATTGTCGTCTCCGCGCAGCCACTTGTTCCACCAGGCGATCGATTCGGCGATGAAATCCATGCGCGGTTCGGGCAGCGCCAGGTGCGGGTACTTGTGAATCCAGGGGCCATTGATCGCCCAGGCCTGCTCGAGGTTATGGGCCGCCGCCGGCGGCGCATTGAGGTAACCGTCGCACCACCCGGATATCACCAGCGCGGGGATTTTGACCGCCGCATAATCCTCGCTGATCGAGCCGTGTTTCCAGTAGTCGTCCTTGCGCTGGTGAGCGAGCCAGGTTTGCAGCGGAAAAGGCTGCGTCTTGAGGCGCTCGAGCCAGATATCGCGCCAGCCGTCGCCGACCAGTTCGGGATCCGGCGGGCGCGAGGCATAACTCAGCATCGTGCTCGACCAGAAGAAATTGGAATACAGCAGGCAGCCGTTCTTGTAGTGGATGTCGTCGTTGTAGCGGTCGACGGTGGTGCCGATCGCGATTACGGCCTTGAGCGCCGGCGGCTGCAGGGCCGCGATCTGCAGGCTGTTGAAGCCGCCCCAGGAAATACCCATCATGCCGACGTTGCCGTCGCACCATTTCTGCTTTGCAATCCACTCGATGACCTCGCAGCCGTCGGCGAGTTCGCGCTCGGAGTATTCGTCGTCCCAGTTGCCGTCGGATTCGCCGGTGCCCGAGATATCCACGCGCAGGCCGACGTAACCGGCCTCTGCATATGCCGGGTAGGTAACCTCGTCGCGCTGCGAGGTGCCATCGCGCTTGCGGTAGGGGAGGTACTCCAGAATCGCCGGGGCGGGTTTCTTCGCGGCAGCGTTCGGCATCCAGATACGGGCCGCGAGGCGGCGCCCGTCCTTAAGCGGAATCCATTCGTTTTCCAGTACCTTGAAACCCGGTTTCTTCATTTTTGTTTACTCGCCGTTTCGGGAATGGCTATTTTGCCTGCCCGGACCGGGGGCAGGCAAGCCGTGCGGCGGTAAAGTTCGGATACCGCGCTAGCTCGTCGGGCCGGCAGCGACCAGCTGTTTACCGCTCTCGGTATCCGTGTACTGTTCGAAGTTTTCGACGAAAAGCGCGGCCAGTTTGCGTGCCCTGGTTTCCCACTCGGACGGATCCGGGTAAGTATTTCGCGGGTCGAGGATGGTGTCGTCGACGCCCGGCAGCGTGGTCGGAATGCGCAGGCCGAAAATCGGCAAGGTCGAGGTCTCGGCCGGATCCAGCGAGCCGTCGAGGATCGCGTCGATGATGGTGCGCGTGGCCTTGATCGAAATACGTTCGCCGCTGCCGTCCCAGCCGGTATTGACGAGGTAGGCCTGGCTGTTGTTTTGCTGCATGCGGGCATTCAGCACCTCGGCGTACCGGGTCGGGTGCAGCGACAGGAACGCCTTGCCGAAACAGGCCGAAAAGGTCGGCGTCGGTTCGGTAATGCCGCGCTCGGTGCCGGCCAGTTTGGCGGTGAAACCCGACAGGAAATAATACTCCGCCTGCTCAGGCGTCAGGTGGGAAACCGGCGGCAGCACGCCGAAAGCGTCTGCGGTGAGGAAGATCACGTGCGCGGCGTGGCCGGCGCGCGATACCGGCTTGACGATATTGTCGATATGGTAGATCGGGTAGGAGACGCGCGTATTCTCGGTCTTCGAGCTGTCGGCGTAATCGACCTCTCCGTTCTCCTTGACGACCACGTTCTCGAGCAGCGCGTCGCGGCGGATCGCACGGTAGATATCGGGTTCGTCGTCGGCGTTGAGATCGATTGTCTTGGCGTAGCAGCCGCCCTCGAAATTGAAGATCCCTTCGTCGTCCCAGCCGTGCTCGTCGTCGCCGATCAGGCGGCGCTTGGGATCGGTGGAAAGCGTCGTCTTGCCGGTGCCGGACAGGCCGAAGAAGATCGCCACGTCACCGTCGTCGCCGACGTTGGCGGAACAGTGCATCGACGGGATGCCCTGCAGCGGAAGCAGATAGTTCATCATCGAAAACATGCCTTTCTTCATCTCGCCGCCGTACCAGGTGCCGCCGATGATCTGCATGCCCTCGGTCATATTGAAGGCCACGAAGTTTTCGGAATTGAGCCCCATTTCGCGGTAATTCGGGTTGGTGACCTTGGAGCCGTTGAGGACCACGAAGTCGGGCTCGTAGCCGGCCAACTCCTCGGCGCTCGGGCGGATGAACATGTTGGTGACGAAATGCGCCTGCCAGGCGACTTCGGTAACGAAACGCACCTTCAGGCGCGTGTCGTGACTGGCGCCGCAAAAGGTGTCGACCACGAACAGCCGCTTGCCCGACAATTGATCGGTGACCAGGTCGCGCAGCGAAGTCCAGGTCTCGTTATCGATGGGTTTGTTGTCGTTGTCGCCCCGGTCGGCCCACCAGATGGTATCCCGGGTTCGGTCGTCGCGTACCAGGTACTTGTCCTTCGGCGAGCGGCCCGTGAAGTCGCCGGTATCGACCGCGATTGCCCCGGAGGTCGTCAGGGTGCCGATCTCGTAGCCTTGCAGGTTGTCGGCGGTTTCCTCGGCGAACAGGGTATCGTAACTCGGGTTGTAAACGATTTCCGTGGTATTCCTGATTCCGTAGGCTGTCAGGTCGGGGATCTGCGCCGAATCGATATCGGTGCTTTTGGCGGGGCTGGTCATGCTGGCTACTCGAAAATTCGGAAAGCGGCGAGTATATAAGAATACCGATTCCATCTGAAGCACCAGATGCCCGCGGGCGCGGATTTTAGATCCCCGGCGTGACCTGCGTCACTATCGAAACCGAATTCAGGCCAGCAATTCGCGCAATACCGCGACCACGCGGTCGATTTGCTCGCGTTGGATGATGAGCGGCGGCAGCATGCGGATCACGTTGGGGCCCGCGGGCAGCGCGATGATACGCCGCTCGAGCAGCTCGGCGAGCTTGTTCTGCACCTTGGACTTGAGTTCGATGCCGATCATCAGGCCCAGGCGGCGCAGCGCGCGCACCTGCGACAGGTCGGCGGCGCCGAGCTGCTGCTCGAAATAGTCGCCGAGTTCGGCTGCCTGGCGCGCGAGGTCTTCCTGCTGGTAGACGTCGATCGCGGCGAGTGCCGCCGCGCAGGCCAGCGGGTTGCCGCCGAAGGTGGTGCCGTGCTGGCCGGTCGCGACCCGGATATCGTCGCTCACCAGCGTGGCGCCGATCGGCACGCCGCCGGCCATCGCCTTGGCAACGCACATGAGGTCGGGCTGGAGGCCGAAATGCTCGCAGGCGAACAGCTTGCCGGTACGGCAGAAGCCGGTCTGGATTTCGTCGACGATCAATAGCGCGCCACGCTCGTTGCAGATTTCGCGCGCCGCGGCCACGAAGTCGGCCCGCGCCGGATTGACACCGCCTTCGCCCTGCACCAGCTCGAACATGACCGCCGCGGTATCGTCGTCGACCGCGGCGTCGAGGCGGTCGATCTTGTTGAAGGGCACGTAACTGAATCCCGGAATCAGCGGCATGAAAGGTTCGCGGTATTTCGGGGTGTGAGTCGCGCTTATCGCACCCATGGTGCGGCCGTGGAAGCCGCGCATCGCGGTTACGAATTTGCCGCGCCCGGTATGCAGGCGCGCGAACTTGAGCGCCGCCTCGATCGATTCGGCGCCGGAATTGCACAGGAAGGCGCGAGTCAGGCTCGCGGGGGTGATTTCGATCAGTTTCGCGAGCAGTTTCGAGCGCTGGTCGTTGTACATGATGTTCGGGCAGGTGATCAGCGTCTCCGCCTGGTGGCGGATCGCGGCCACCAGTTTGGGATGCGAATGACCGAGCGAGGCGACTGCAATGCCGGCCGCGAAGTCGAGATACTCGACGCCGTTTTCGTCGTATAACAGCGCCCCTGCGCCGCGCACCGCGACCAGGTCGCGCTTGGCCTGCAGCGGCAGGCCGTATTGCTGTTCCAGCGCCCGGTAATCGGTCATGCGATATGCGTCCCCGCGCCTTCGAGGGCGCTGCTCACCGGCCGGGAAACCCGACCG
Organism: Gammaproteobacteria bacterium; assembly: GCA_050118655.1. Classification (GTDB taxonomy): domain Bacteria; phylum Pseudomonadota; class Gammaproteobacteria. Next base: position 6,130 of record JASFKL010000131.1, read on the forward strand.
TCGGCAATGATAACGCGGGTCTTGCCGTTCCCGCAAAGCCGCGTCAGCGATAACAGCTTGCGCTTGATACGTCCCTCGACGCGAGCCTCGCGCTCGCCGAGTTCGGCCGGCGTCATGCGCGCGACCAGCGACGATTCGTCGTCCGGATCGTCGAGGAAGCCGGGCGCCTCGATCAGCTGGATCACGGTATCGAGATCCATCTGTGCGGCGATTTGCGCGACGATATCGTCATTCTCGGAATTGATCGCAAAACCCTTTTCGTCGACGATCGGAATCGTAAGTACCGGGCAATAACCGTTGTCGAGCAACAGCCCGAGCAAACCCGTATTGACCTCGCGCGGTTTGCCCGACAGGTCCCGGCGGATAAGCGTCTTGCCGCCTTCGCGCACGCGGATACCCTTGTTGCGTTCGCCCTGCACGAGGCGGCCGTCGAGACCGGTCAGGCCGACGGCATCGATACCCTCGCGTTGGCAGAGTTCGACGATGCGCTTGTTGCGCAGGCCCGCGTAACTCATCAGGATCGCGTCGATCGCGTCGTCGTCGGAGAAAACGCTGCTATAGCCAGATACCGAGGTGAGCACGGTTTTTTCCATGCCCAGCCGTTCGGCGACGCGATCGCGCAGCTCGTTGGCGCCGTGGACGATTATGAATGGGGGCGGCAGGCCGGCGAGGTCGGCGATGGTGGACTCGAGATCGATTTGCTCGCCGCCACCGATTTTTATCAGCATCATAAGGGCAGGATCGTGTGGTTGGCTACGCGGGACCAGCCGGGGTCTGCCGCGAAAGCTTCGGAGCATACCAGATGCCGCCCGGGTTCGCGTTTTTCGTGCATCTGGAAGTAGTCCGGGTCCTCGCCGAAACTGGTCGAAAGGCAGCTCTGCTCGCCGTCGGAAAGAATGATATTCATCGCCCGCACGTAGGCGCAGCGCTTGTGGATGATAGCGACCGCCCTGCTCACCGCCGCGCACAGGTCGCCGCGGTCGAAACGGCGGATGTAGTTGTAGATTTTCTCGGCGCCGATACGGCCTTCCGATTTGATGCGCACGCCGCGCAATTCGCCGTTGAAGATGAACATCGAGCGGCCGTCGGAAAACGGCATATTGTTTTCGACCCGGATACCCTCGTCGCGAAACGCGCTGCGCGCATGCACCAGCAACAGTCGAGTGCTGCCGAAATCGCGCTTGTCGTCCTCCCAGACCGGGCGGATGTCGTGGTATTGCCGCCAGCCTCCGGCCTCGCGCCAGGCACAGCCCCAGCCGTGCCCCTGGTATTCGCGGCTGTCGCGGGCCAGCGCGACGAAGGGCTCGAGCAGGTCGGCGATCGAGAAGGGCTCGTCGGCCCGTGCGTAGAGTAGTCTGCACATATCGAGTCTTTTAAGGATGCAGGCCGGGAAACTCGAGCCCGGCGGCCTCGTCGAAGCCGCGCGCGATATTGAAAGCCTGCACGGCCTGGCCGGCGGCACCCTTGACGAGATTGTCGAGCGCCGCGATCACCACCAGACGGTTGCTGTGCGGGTCGCGTTCGAAGCCGATATCGCAGTAATTGCTGCCGGCCAGGATCTTCGGCTCGGGGTAACGGTGGATGCCGCCGCGCTCCTTGACGATGCGGATGAAGGGTTCGTCCGCATAGGCGCCGCGGTAGAGCTTCCAGACCTCTTTTTCGTCGATCTCGCGATTTAAAAAAACGTGGCAGGTTGCGAGTATCCCGCGCACCATCTCGATCGAGGTCGCCGAAAAATGGATATTGTCCGCGCCGAGCGCCTGGCGGATCTCGGCGACGTGGCGGTGCGCGGTCGGCTTGTAAGAGCGGACCGCGCCGCTGCGCTCTGGGTGGTGGCTGCCGGGGCTTTCGGTGTTGCCGCCCTGGCTGGAGCCGGCCTTGACCTCGACCACGGCCGAATCGACCAGCCCCGCTCGGTACAGCGGCATCAGCGCCAGGATGGTCGCGGTCGCATTGCAGCCGGCGCCGGATATGCGCCGCGCGCCGCGAAGCTCGTCGCGGTGCAACTCGGCGATGCCGTAAACGAAGTCGCCGAGCCGCCCGGCGCAGGCGTGAGGCTTGCCGTACCAGGCCTCGTAGGCGTTGCCGTCGCGCAGCCGGAAGTCCGCGGACAGATCAACCAGCGTGTCGGCGAGGTCCTCGAACTCGCCGAGGCGGTTCATCATCTGTCCGTGCGGCAGGCCCAGGAACAGGACGTCGCAGGGTTCGAGCTCGGCGCTGGGCAGGAATTTGTGGGTGCAGACCTTGCGCAGGTTGGGGTGCAGGGTGGAGACGGGCCTGCCGGCGTGGCGCTCCGACGTGACCTGATGAATTTCGATTTCAGGGTGAAACCTGAGGATGCGGAGCAGTTCGCCTCCGGTATAACCCGAGCCGCCGACGATCGATGCGCGGATCATTGCCTTGCCAGACCGATTACATAGTCCGCGACCACCCGGGGAATGTCCACGCCGGTGGTATCGATGCTGTTGCGAAACTCCATCGTGTAGTTGACCTCGTTGACCAGCAGGCCGTCGTCCGATTCGAACAGGTCGACGGCGACGATGCCGCCGCCCACGGCCTCGGCCGCGTTGAGCGAGATCTCCGCTACCTCGGGCGTGACCTCGCATTTACTGGCACGCCCGCCGCGCGCGGTATTGGTGATCCAGTGATCCGAGGTCCGGTAGATCGCGGCGATACAGTCGCCGCCGACCACGAAGCTGCGAATGTCGCGGCCGCGTTTGTCGACGTATTCCTGGATGTAAAAGATCGAATGGTGATAACTGCCGAGCACGGTCTTGTGTTCGAGCACGGTCTCGGCGGCATCGCGATCGTTGATTTTCGACAGCAGGCGGCCCCAGGAGCCGACCGCGGGTTTCAACACCACCGGGTAGCCGAGTTCTTCGATCGCCTCGAGCGCGGACTCCTCGGTAAACGCGACCCGGCACTCGGGCTGCGCCACGCCGCGATCCTTGAGCGCCGCGGTGGTCAACAGCTTGTCGCCGCAGGTCTGTGCCACGCGGTGGGAATTGACGCAGCGCACGCCGGCGCTCTCGAACAGCCTGAGCGCGTGCAGTGCGCGCGAGTGATTGATCGAGCGCTCGACCAGGACATCGAGTTCGGGCGCGTGATGAAAATCCATGATCAACTTGCGGTCATCGACCATGATCGGTTCGACGCCGGCGGCGGCGAAGGCTTCCAACAGCAGCTTTTCTTCCTTGCGAATCAGCGAATGAAGTAAGCCGATCCTCACTGACCCCAATCCTCTTCGGCGGACGGCGCTTCGGCCAGTTCCACCGGATCGGTTTCGATCACTTCGAGTTCGGCTCCGCAGTCATCGCAGACCAGCAGTTCACCCGGTATCGTGCCCGTAGACACCCGGACCTGGGCCGCGCAGATCGGACATTCCGCCATGATTTCCCCCGTTGTTTTAGTGGCAGGCGAGGTATTTTATGCGTTTGCCGGCGCGCCGCACAAGCGTCATTTTACCGCGTTGCACCCCCCGGGCCGCTAGCCGCCCGGCTCCGCGGGTTTACCGACATCCTCGGCGCCGAATCGCTTGTGAGTACTGTCGCAGTAGGGCTTGTTACCGCTTTGTTTGCAGCAGCACAGAAAATAATTCTTGCTCTCGGTGACTTCGAAAGCCATCGGGGTGAACTCGGTACCCTTGTGAGAGCCGTCGCAAAAGGGCTGGTTCCTGCTTCGCCCGCACATGCAGTAAAAATATTTTTTGCCCTGTTCCAGTGCTACTTTGGCGGGCTTGTTATCCGCGACGGTCGGATTGGTCATCGATGCTCCTCTCTGGCGATTTCAAAACGCGCTACCATAACATGATAAGCTGATCCGCTCGACCCGCGCCGCCGCCCATGCCCGATACGCTCGTCATCCAGTCACACCGAGACCCGCTGCCCCACGCCTGGCTCGGGCGATGCCTCGATTCGGTAGCCGGCTGGGCGCGCGCCGGCGGTTTCGAGTATCGCTTTCTCGGCGACGAAATCTTCGAATCGATCGATCCGCCGCTGCGCGACCGGCTCGGCGAACGTACGGCGATCGCCAGCGATCTCGCGCGCCTGCG
>JASFKL010000132.1:0-10160 GCA_050118655.1 Gammaproteobacteria bacterium
TGGCAAGGTTATCGGCGCCGTCGCGAGCACGCTCGCCGCCTCGGGGGCGCACGATGCGGAATTCTATCCGGCCGATATCAAGCTCAAGGGTCGCGACCTGGCCTGGAAGGTCCGGCAGGCCGCGCTGCTGCTGGCCAATAGCGAATACAAATTCGAGCAACTCAAGAGCGGAAAAAAGGAACCGCGCAAGGGCTTGCGCAAAATGAATTTCAATATCGAGCGCGGCGAGGCCGGCAAGGCGAAGGCCGCGATCGAAGAGGCCAGTGCGATCAGCGCAGGCATGAGCCTGACCCGCGATCTCGGTAACCTGCCCGCCAACGTTTGCACACCGAGCTATCTGGCCAGGCAGGCCACCCAGCTCGCGAAGGGCGAAAAACGCCTGCGCGTCACGGTACTCGGCGAGGCCGAAATGAAAAAGCTGAAAATGGGCTCGCTGTTATCGGTCAGCGCGGGCAGCCGCCAGCCGGCCAGGCTGATCGTGCTCGAGTATCGCGGCGCGCCGGCAAGCGAGCAGCCGGTCGCGCTGGTCGGCAAGGGCGTGACTTTCGATACCGGCGGTATTTCGCTGAAACCGGGCGCCGCAATGGACGAAATGAAATTCGACATGTGCGGCGCCGCATCGGTATTCGGCACCATCAAGGCGGTCAATCAGCTGCAATTGCCGATCAATGTCGTCGGCATCGTGCCGGCAACCGAAAACATGCCCGACGGACTCGCCACCAAGCCGGGCGATATCGTCACCAGCATGTCCGGGCAAACCATCGAAATACTCAACACCGACGCCGAGGGCCGCCTGATACTCTGCGACGCCTTGACCTATGCCGGCAAGTTCAAGCCGCGCAGCGTGATCGATATCGCCACCCTGACCGGCGCGGTGATCGTCGCGCTCGGCAAGGTACCGTCGGGAATCATGGGCAACGACCGCGGACTGATCGACGAACTGATCGGCTGCGGCCAGCAAATCCACGACCGCATCTGGGAACTGCCGCTGTGGGACGATTACCAGGAACAGCTGAAGAGCAATTTCGCCGACTTTGCGAATATCGGCGGCCGCGATGCGGGCACCATCACCGCCGCCTGCTTTCTGTCCCGGTTTACCGGCGATTACAAGTGGGCGCATCTCGATATCGCAGGCACGGCCTGGAAATCGGGCGACGAAAAAGGCGCTACCGGCCGCCCGGTTCCGCTGCTCACCCAGTACATCCTGAACCAGGTGAAGCGATGACGCGGATCGATTTTTACGAGTTGCAAACCGGTCATCAATACGACCAGATCGTCTGCCAATTGTGCCAGAAGGCTTTCGACGGCAAGCAGCTGACCCTGTTGCTGACCAGCGGTCCCGAGCAGAGCCGGCATCTCGACCAGAAACTCTGGACTTTCCGCGACGACAGCTTTCTGCCTCACGATATGGAGGAATCGGAGCAGCCGCCGACGCCCATCCTGATCCACGACGAACCCGAGCCCTGCGGCAAAAGGCAATTGCTGATCAACCTGTCGCCCGAGGTTCCGGATTATTTTGCCCAGTTCGCGCGCGTCATCGAACTGGTAACCGACGACAACCGGCAAACCGCCCGCGAGCACTACAGTTTTTACAAGGAACGCGGCTATCCGCTGAACCATATCAGCCTGTGAGCGACGACGACGACATCCCGACTCTGACCGACCTGATCGAAGAGGCCGACGGCAGCGATCATATCGCGATTTCCGATCTCGGCCTCGACGACGAAGACATCGAAATTTCCGCTTCCGCACCCATCGTGACCGACCCTTTCCTCGACAATCCCGCGCTCGAGCAGGCCGTGCGGCGAATTCTCGACGAGCACATGGAACTTGCCTGGCAGGAAATCAAGCTCGCCATCCAGAAGGAACTCGACAAGTCCTGAAGCTTGGAAAGCCGGGCCGGATCAAAATTTCCCGGAATACTCTAACCAGCGCCTCTGCTAGCCGGCGAAATCCTTGCTTGGGCAAAGATTTCGTCACCCTTTGCCCAAAACCGAGCTGGCCGGGAAAATCTTGCTGCGACCCCCTCCATAACGGCCTCAATCAATCGATGTCCGCGGCGCAAGCCCGTTTAAGCGGGCTTGCCGAGGGAGTTGGTTATCCGAACAGCCGAATCCGGGATATCGATTCAGTAAACAGAACATTCCTGTAGATAGAAAGGCAAGGTATAATCGCGCCCTTTGAATCGACGCCGCCGCCGCATGGAAAAAACTTACGACCCGCACGCGATTGAACAAACCTGGTACGAGCGCTGGGAGGAAAAAGGTTATTTTTCCGCCAGCGGCAAGGGCGACCCCTACTGCATCGTGATCCCGCCGCCCAATGTTACCGGCAGCCTGCACATGGGCCATGCCTTCCAGGATACGATCATGGATACGCTGATCCGCTACCACCGCATGAACGGCGACAACACGCTGTGGCAACCGGGAACCGATCACGCCGGGATCGCGACCCAGATGGTGGTGGAGCGCCAGCTCGGCCAGGAAGGCAAGACCCGTCACGACCTGGGACGCGAGGCTTTCACCGAGCGCGTCTGGCAGTGGAAGGAAGAATCGGGCGGCACGATCACGCGCCAGCTGCGGCGCATGGGCGCCTCCCCGGACTGGTCGCGCGAACGCTTCACGATGGACGAGGGCCTGTCTGCCGCGGTGCAAAAGGTATTTATCGATCTCTACGAGCAGGACCTGATCTACCGCGGCAAACGGCTGGTCAACTGGGATCCGGTACTGCACACCGCGATTTCCGATCTCGAAGTGATCAACGAGGAAGAAAAGGGTTACCTCTACCATGTCCGCTATCCGCTGGTCGACGGCCCGGTCAACGGCGTAACCCACCTCGAAATCGCCACCACGCGGCCCGAGACCATCCTCGCCGACGGTGCACTGGCAGTCGCTCCGGGCGACGAGCGCTACGCCGATTTCGTCGGTAAACGCGTGCAGGTACCGATGACCACGCGCATCATTCCGATCCTCACCGACGAATATGTCGACCCCGAGTTCGGTACCGGCTGCGTCAAGATCACGCCCGCGCACGACTTCAACGATTACGAGGTCGGCCAGCGCCACGAAATGGAAGTCATCAACCTGTTCACCATCGACGCGATCATGAACGACAACGCCCCGCCCGCCTACCGCGGCCTGGACCGTTTCGAAGCGCGCGAACAAATCGTCAAGGATCTCGAGGAAGCCGGCCTGATGGTCAAGATCGAGGAACACGTCTACAAGCGCCCCTACGGCGATCGCTCCGGCGTGGTCATCGAACCCTACCTGACCGACCAGTGGTTCGTGCGCGCCGAACCGCTCGCGAAACCGGCCATCGAGGCCGTCAAGAACGGCCGCATCCGGTTTATCCCGGAAAACTGGAGCAAGACTTATTACAACTGGATGGAGGACATCCAGGACTGGTGCATTTCGCGCCAGCTCTGGTGGGGGCACCGGATCCCGGCCTGGTACGATCCCGACGGCAAGGTCTATGTCGGCGCCGATGCCGATGCGGTTCGCAGAAAACACGGCCTCCCGGACGATCTCGAACTGGTGCAGGACGAGGATGTGCTCGACACCTGGTTTTCGTCGGCGTTGTGGCCGTTCAGCACCCTCGGCTGGCCGGACCGCGACGACCCGGCGCTGAAAACATTTTATCCCACCAGCGTGCTGGTCACCGGTTTCGATATCATCTTCTTCTGGGTCGCGCGGATGATCATGTTCGGTCTCAGGTTCATGGGCGAGGTGCCGTTCCGGGAAGTTTACATCCACGGCCTGGTGCGCGATGCCGACGGCAACAAGATGTCGAAGTCGAAGGGTAACGTGCTCGATCCGCTCGACCTCATCGACGGCATATCGCTCGACGACCTGCTGGCCAAGCGCACCACCGGCCTGATGCAGCCGGAAATGGCGCCGAAGATCGAGGCCGCCACGCGCCGTCACTTTCCCGACGGCATACCCGCCTACGGTACCGACGCGCTGCGCTTCACCTTTACCGCGCTGGCCGGCACCGGGCGCGATATCAAGTTCGATCTCGGGCGTATCGTCGGCTACCGCAATTTTTGCAACAAGCTCTGGAACGCGACGCGCTACGTGCTGCAGAATACCGAAGACGCGGATTGCAGCGCCGGCAGTTCGATGCTCGCCGACCGCTGGATCGTCGCCCGCCTGCAACAGGTCAGCGAGAATGTCGCGGCGCACATGAAGGACTACCGATTCGACCTGGTCGCGCGCGATCTGTACGAATTCGTCTGGAACGATTACTGCGACTGGTATATCGAGCTGTCGAAACCGGTACTCTATTCGGACGCCTATTCCGCAGAAGCAAAGAGCGCGGCCCGGCACACGCTGCTCGGCGTGCTCGAATCCATTCTGCGACTCTTGCACCCGGTGATGCCCTATATCACCGAGGAACTCTGGCAGCGCGTCGCGCCGCTGGCCGGCGTCGACGGCGAAACCGTGATGCATTGCCGCTACCCGCAAGCCGATTCCGGACTGGTCGACGAAACAGCGCTCACCGAAATCGAGTGGCTGAAGAAATTCGTCATGGGCGTGCGCCAGATTCGCTCGGAAATGGATATCAAGCCCGGCAAGCCTTTGCCGGTGTTGTGCCAGGGCGGCAGTCCCCACGATCGGCAATCTATCGAGGGCAACCTCGAATTACTGCAGGCGCTGGCCAGGCTCGAATCGATCACCTGGCTGGAGGCGGATCAGCCGGCTCCCGAATCGGCAACCTCGCTGGTCGGCGAGATGAAGTTGCTGATCCCGCTCGCGGGCCTGATCGACAAGCAGGCGGAATTGCAGCGCTTGCAGAAAAATATCCTGAAACACGAGCAGGACGTCGAACGTATCAGCGCCAAGCTGGCAAACGACAACTTCGTCTCCAGGGCGCCGGCGGAAGTCGTCCACAGGGAAAAGGAAAAGCTCGCCGATGCACGCTCGGCGCTCAACAGCCTGAAGGACCAGGCCGAGCGTATCGCCGCGATCTAGATCGCGGCGTTGCAAAGCCGCACCGGGCGCTACTGAACTTTCCGGTATCCATCGGTTCCAACTCGTAAGTATACGAACAAAAACTACGAGGAGTGTCCGATCATGTCTCTGGTCGAAAAACTGCGGCAGCCCGTCGTCAAATCCAATCATGGTCTCGCCTGGTTCAGCTGGGCCCTGCTACTTTATTTCAGGTGTCATGTCGGCTGGATATTTCTGAAGTCCGGCTGGTGGAAGCTGACCAACTGGGAACAAAACCTGGCGGTATTCGAATACGAGTACCAGGTGCCGTTGTTGCACTACGAACTGGCGGCCTACCTCGCGACTTTCGGCGAACTCGTGTTTCCGGTATTTCTCGTGCTCGGCCTCGGCACGCGTTACGCCGCGATTCTGATCCAGTTCGTCAATATCGTCGCGGTGATCTCTTACTACCCGACTTTGTCGAAAGGCGCCGGACTGGCCCTGCACGAGTTATACGGCGCGATGCTGTTGACCTGCATGGTCTACGGCGGCGGCCTGATTTCGCTCGATCACTGGTTGAAAGGTAAATTTTCGCGCCCGGATCCGGCGATCGCCCGTCAGTCGGCGGCGTAAAAGTCCAAACCCGCGACAACCGTCGCGTGGAAACGGGACGGTGACGGCGGCTTTCGGTTCGTGGCTGCCGAGGATGACATTCTCGGCGAGATATTTCGGTAAGGGAATCGATGCGGAGGGCTTCCGCCGGAACCTGCGGTCGGTGACGGTGCCGACAATTCTGTCGGCGAAGCAGGATCCCGTCGCGCAATGAAAGCGTAGTCAGGGAGCCCCGGTTCGTCCGTGAACCGGGTATCCCGCAAGAGGATCTGTACTGCTAGTCTGCCTGGCGACGCAGAAACGCAGGAATCTCGAGGTATTCCATGCTGTTCTTGTCTTCGGGCACTTCCACCGTGTCGCCGACCACTTTCTTGCGAATCGCGGTCGGCCGCTCCAGCTTCTTGTAATCGACCTCGCCGTCGCTTTCGGGCTGAACTACCGTCGGCGGGACCTCGGTCAGTACCTTGTCCTTGCCGAGACCGGTGGCCACCATCGTGACCCGCAGTTCGCCATCGGTCATATTCGAGTCGATGACCGTGCCGACCACGACATTGGCGTCGGGAGAGGCCAGTTCGGTAATCGCCGTGCCGACGTCGTCGAGCTCGCCGATCGCCAGATCCAGCCCCGCGGTCACGTTGACCAGGATGCCCTGGGCTCCCGAGATATTGATATCCTCGAGCAGCGGCGACGAGATCGCCGCCATCGCGGCTTCCTTGGCGCGGTTCTCACCGCTCGCGGATCCGGTGCCCATCATCGCCATGCCCATTTCGGACATCACCGTGCGCACGTCGGCGAAGTCGACGTTGATCAGGCCCGGGCAGGTAATCAGTTCGGCGATACCCTGCACCGCGCCGCGCAGTACGTCGTTGGCCTTTTCGAACACTTCCAGCAACGAGGTCTGCTTGCCGAGCACCGGCATCAGCTTGTCGTTCGGAATCGTGATCAGCGAATCGACCACGTTCGAGAGTTCCTTGATACCGCCGTCGGCCTGGTTCATGCGCTTGCTGCGTTCGAAGGCAAACGGCTTGGTGACCACGGCGACCGTCAGGATACCCATCTCCTTGGCGATCTGCGCGATTACCGGCGCGGCGCCGGTGCCCGTACCGCCACCCATGCCGGCGGTAACGAACAGCATGTTCGCACCCTCTATCGCTTCCTGGATGCGCTCCCGGTCCTCGAGCGCGGCCTGCCGCCCGATACCCGGGTCGGCGCCGGCGCCGAGGCCCTTGGTGATGCTGGCGCCTATTTGCATCGTGGTGCGCACGTCCATCTTTTTCAGGGCCTGCACGTCGGTATTGACGCACATGTATTCGACCCCCTCGATCCCGGCAGCAACCATGTGCTGGACGGCGTTGCCGCCGCCGCCTCCGACACCAATGACCTTGATAATCGGGTCCTTGGTGTGTGAATCCATCAGTTCAAACATTTTAATGTCTCCTCTTGCGTTACTTTAAAGTTGCCCTGCCTCCGGCAGGGATTGCCATGGAATCTCTGCATCATGCGGAGCATTCCTAAAAATTGCCTTGAAACCAGCTTTTCATCCTCGACAGCAGGCCGGCCTCGTTTTTCTCGTCCAGTTGATAACCTGACATACCGGACTGCTGGCGGTTCCCGAACAGCAACAGCCCTACTCCCGTGGCATGAATCGGGTTGCGAACCACGTCGACGAGTCCCGATACATACTGTGGATAACCCAATCGAACCGGCATGTGGAATATCTCCTCGGCCAGTTCGATCGCGCCTTCCATCTTCGCGCTGCCGCCTGTCAGGACGACACCGGCAGCGCAAATCTCCTCGAACCCGCTGCGGCGCAGTTCGGCCTGCACCAGGCTCAGTAATTCCTCGTATCTCGGCTCCACGACCTCGGCCAGCGTTTGCCGCGCCAGGCGCCGCGGTTCGCGATCGCCGACGCTCGGTACCTCGATGGTTTCGTCGTCGGCGGCGAGTTGCCGCAGTGCGCAGGCATACTTGATCTTCAGGTCGTTGGCGTACTGGGTCGGGGTACGCAGCGCCACGGCGATATCGTTGGTCACCTGGTCGCCGGCGATCGGAATCACCGCGGTGTGGCGGATCGCGCCATCCGAAAAGACCGCGATATCGGTCGTACCGCCGCCGATATCCACGAGGCAGACGCCCAGTTCCTTTTCGTCCTCGGTAAGTACCGAACTCGCCGAGGCCAGTTGCTCGAGGATCACGTCGTCGACATCGAGGCCGCAGCGGCGCACGCACTTGATGATGTTCTGCGCCGCGCTGAGAGCGCCGGTCACAAGGTGCACCTTGGCTTCGAGGCGTACCCCGGACATGCTGATCGGATCACGGATCCCCTCGGAATTATCGATTACGAATTCCTGCGGCAGGACGTGCAAGATACGTTGGTCGGCCGGGATCGCGACCGCCTTGGCCGCGTCGATGACGCGCGCCACGTCGGCGGAGGTGACCTCTTTTTCCTTGATCGCGACGATGCCGTGGGAATTGATGCTGCGGATATGGCTGCCGGCAATACCCGCGAAAACCGAGCGAATCTGGCAGCCGGCCATCAACTCGGCTTCCTCGACGGCGCGCTGAATCGACTGCACCGTGGATTCGATGTTGACGACCACGCCTTTTTTCAGCCCGCGCGAAGGCTGGGTGCCGATGCCGATAATCTCGATATCGCCCTCGACGGTAACCTCGCCGACGATCGCCACCACCTTCGAGGTGCCGATGTCCAGCCCGACGATCAGGTTCCCGGACGACTTTTTAGACATTACTGTTACCCCAGATTGATGCTTCGCTGTGCTTGCGCAGTACTTCTTTTTTCCAGGCGACCGCAAAACCGTTGCTGTAGCGCAAATCGAGGCGCTGGATCTGTTCGCGGCGCGGCAGGATCTGCTCGTTGTAGATGCTGGTCAGGCGATTCATCTTGCGCTCGATATCCGAACGCCCGAACTTGATTTGCAGGCCGTTGATCAATTCGACATCGACTGCCCCGCGGTTATCTACCCGCAACGCGACGAGCCGTTCGTCGACACTGTCGAATCGCGCTTGCAGCAGGTGGAATTGCGCCAGCGCCCAGTCGGGTGCATAACCATCCGCATGCACCAGCGGCAGGTAGCCGAACTTTTCGATATCCGCCGGAAAAACGCGCGCCGTTTCGCTCAGCAGATGCCGTTCGTCCCAGCGCGCGACCGGTTTCTTCTCGGTGATCGTAACTCGCAGCTTGTCGGGCCAGATCCGCCGTATCGACACCGATTCGGTCCAGGGCCTCGAATTCAGATTGCGCTGCATTTCGCGGATATCGAGGGAAAAGAAACCCTGCCCGATATATTCGGCAAGAGTCGATTCCACCTCGCGCTGGTCCAGGTTTTCGAAACTTCCGGCCAGCTGGATGCTGCGAATCGGCAGCACCTCGTCGACCCGATGCAGGAAATATCCCGCCAACGCCAGCGGCGGCAACACGAACAGCCAGTTGTAGGACCTGCGCCATTGAAAGCTGCGCGGCGCGGCTGCCTTCGTCTTGCGTCTTGCCTGTTTCCCCTGCTTACGAAACTTAAACATCGCTTTCGTCTCCTGTCAGCGTGGATTCGAGAATTCGCAGCACCAGCTCGGGCATTTCCAGCCCGGCTGCGCGCCCGGCCATCGGTATCAGGCTATGATCCGTCATCCCCGGAACGGTATTGATTTCGATCACCCAGGGACGCTGTTCGCGGTCGAGCATCATGTCGACGCGCCCCCAGCCGCTGGCCCGCATCGCCCTGATGGTGCGGCGTACGAGGTCGTTGATTTCCTCCACCTTCGCGTCGTCCAGACCGCTGGGGCAAATGTAGCTGGTGTCGTCGGAGAGGTACTTGGCCTCGTAATCGTAAAATTCGTTCGGCGTCTCGATCTTGATCAGCGGCAGCACGTCGTCGTCGATGAAACCCGCCGTGTACTCGCCGCCATCGATAAACTTTTCGGCGAACACCGAACCGTATTGGCGCGCTTTCTGCCAGGCCGGCAGCAATTGCCCGGCCTCGTGCACCGGGCTCATGCCGATGCTCGAGCCCTCGAGCACGGGCTTGACGAAAACCGGCAGGCCGATTTCGTCGAGCAGGCGCTCGCAGTCGGCCTCGCTATCGAGTTCGATGAAGTCCGGCGTCGGAATCCCGCTGCAGCGCATGATCTTCTTGGTCAGTACCTTGTCCATGGTCAGGGCCAGCGCGCAAACCCCGCTGCCGGTACTGGGGATGCCGAGGTAGTCGAGAATCGCCCGAATCGTGCCGTCCTCGCCGCCGCGGCCGTGCAGTACGTTGAACGCCCGGTCGACCTCGAGACTGGCGAGCTGCTCGACCACGGGCGCTTTCAGATCGACCGCTATCGCGTCGACGCCGGCCGCGAGCAGCGCCTTGTGGACCGCGCTGCCGCTGTTCAGCGACACTTCGCGCTCCGCGGATTCGCCGCCCATCAGCACCGCCACGCGGCCGCATCGGGCCGCGGTGCCGGCTGCCGCCTTTTTCAGCTGCAGGCTCATCGCGCTTCTCCCACGATCCGCACCTCGGGTTCCAGCTGTACGTCGAAGCGCTCGGCCACGATCTTCCGGATGTAGTCGATGAGCGCCTCGACGTCGCTGGCGAGGGTATCGTCGTTGCTGATGATGAAATT
>JASFKL010000133.1:0-10028 GCA_050118655.1 Gammaproteobacteria bacterium
CTCAGACGTAAACGAACTGCTTGCGCTCCCTGAATTCGAGCAGCGGAATAGCTTTTTCCACCACCAGTTGCTTGAAGTGCCCGGTTTCCTGGTGGGCTTCGAGGCCACTGGCGTCATGGTAAACCTCGTAAATGAAAAATTGCCGCGGGTTGTCCGGGTCGACATGGGCCTCGTAGGTGATCACGCCCGGTTCCTGGTTGGATGCTTCGCGCAGGCTGCGCAATATCTCGTGAACTTCTTTTTCGTTACCCGGTTTCGCAGTCCAGGTGACCGCCAGTATGAACGCCATTCCACCACTCCCCGATCTCGCCGCCGGCTGAAAACAGGCGATAGGTTAAACTACTTCGGATTTTTTATCATGTGCTTTGCGATCTGCATTACCGGTCGGCACGCGCCTGGCGGTTGAATACGCGATGACACGGCTTATACTCGGATCCGGGCGGGTTCCGTCATCCTCCCCCGCCGGATTTTCGCAGCGATGCCGAACCATACCCTTTGCCGTCAATCGGAGGTCGACGGCTCGACCGTAGAGCTTTTATTCCGTGACCGTTAACCTTTTCCTCGCAATCGCATTGGCACTGGCCGCGCTCGCCTGGTGGGCGGTGATGCCGTTGCGCGCCGCGATACACGAGCGCAGGCTCGGTTCGCTGGCCGCCACGCGCTGCGAGGAGCCCGGACAATGGCCGCTTGTCAGCGTACTGGTACCGGCGAAAAACGAGCGGGAAACACTTTACGAAGCCATGCAAAGCCTGTTGCGAGTCGATTACCCGAACCTCCAGGTCGTTATCGTCGACGACCGCTCCACCGATGGCACCGGAGAGGTCGCCGGGCAACTGGAGGCCGAGGATCCGAGGGTCAGGACGCTGCGTATCGACGAACTTCCCGCGGGTTGGCTCGGCAAGGTGCATGCGCTGCACCGCGGAATCGAGATCTGCGACGGGGAATGGCTGTTGTTCACCGACGCCGATATCCATTTTTCGCCGCTCGTATTGAAAAAGGCAATCGCCTACTGCCTGCGGCAAAAGAAAGATTTCCTCGCCCTGTTTCCCGATTTTTTCAATCCCGGCATGGTGCTTGGATCGGCGCAGGCGGCTTTCGGCGTGCTGTTGTTGTCGATGCTCGACTTCGCGAAACTCACCGATCCCCGGAGCCGGGCCGCGATGGGCATCGGGGCCTTCAACCTCGCCCGCAGAGAGTATATCGACAGCAGTGAAGGACTCGAATGGCTGCGCATGGAGATCGCCGACGACGCGGGGCTCGCGTTGATGATGAAACGCCGCGGGGCGTCGATCGATATCCTCTCGGGTAATGGCCTGCTCAGGGTCGACTGGTACCCGACGCTGTCGTCGATGATGGACGGCGTGATGCAACGCGTCGTGATGGGCGCAAACTATTACCTCGGGGTATATCTGCTGCATTGCCTGGCGGTCTGTTTTTGCCTGCTGGCGCCGCTCGGCCTGGGTATCGTGCTGGCGCCGCTGTCGCCACTCGCGTGGTTGAGTCCCTTGCTGTATCTACTGCCGCCGATCGTGCTGGGAGGCGGGAGCGGTAAATTCGGCATTCGCCCCGCGGCGCGGTGGGCAATCGCGCTCGGCTACGCGATCATCGCCCTCGGCATGTTGCGGGCGCTGGTTTTGTGCATTCGTCACGGCGGAATTTTCTGGCGCGGCAACATTTACGCGCTGAAGGATTTGCGGGCCTTGCGACGCGTCAAGATGACTGCCTTCTTCCTGCCATGAAATCGGCGGCGGATACATCGTGAGCCATCGCGCAGCCATAGTCGGCGGCGGCCCGGCCGGCGCCATGCTGGCTTACCTGCTGGCGAGCCGGGGCATTGCCACGACCCTGATCGAGCGGCAGTCCGACTTCGCGCGCGAATTCCGCGGCGAGGGCCTGTCGCCGGGCGGACAGTTGATGTTCCGCGAGGCCGGCCTGTGGCCCGAATTCCAGGCACTGCCGCATACCCGTTTCGACAAAGCCGGGCTCTATTTCCGGGGCCGGCGTTTCGCATCGCTGGAACTTTCGCCACTCGGCGATTTCGCACCGCGCTGGGTGTCGCAGCCGGCAATGCTCGAAATGCTGGTCGAAAAGTCGTCCGGCTTTACAAACTTCAGCTTGCTGCGCGGTGCGGCGGTAGCCGGGGTGCGAAGCGAAAACGGCCGAATCACCGGGCTGGAAATAGCCGGCGGCAAACCGATGCGAGCGGATTACGTATTCGCCTGCGACGGCCGCCTGTCGACGTTGCGCCGCGGAACCGGGCTCGATCAGCCGCGCAACCCGGAATCCTTCGACGTGGTCTGGTGCAAGCTGCCGATGCCCGATTTCTTTGCCGACGGCGAGGCCGAGGTACGCGGCTATATCGGCAACCGCCAACTCGGCCTGTTCATCCCCTCGTACGACGGGCTGTTGCAGGTCGGCTGGGTGATTCCCAAGGGCAGCTACCGCAAACTGCGCGACCAGGGCATAGAACGCTGGCTCGAACAGATCGAGAACCATGTCTCGGAGGACATGGCGACACATCTCGAAAACAACGCGGCCGAAACCGTGCGGCCATTTCTGCTCGACGTGGTCTGCGATTGTTTCGACCGCTGGTCGACACCCGGCATGACATTGCTCGGCGACGCGGCGCACCCGATGTCGCCGGTCGGCGCCCAGGGAATCAACATCGCGCTGCGCGATGCCGTGGTCGCCGCCAATCGATTCGTGCCGCTGCTGCGAGACGGCGCCGACGGGGCGGCTCTCGATGCCGCCGCGCGGGCGTTTCGCGCCGAGCGCATCGCCGAGGTGGCGCCGATTCAAAAGCTGCAGCGCCGCGGTCCGCGCATCCTGTTCGGCAACCAGCTATTGTTATCCGGCCTCGTCTGGCAGGTTCGCATGCTGCAGGGCCTCGGCATGCTCGGCTGGATCGGGCGCCGTTTCGGCTCCGGTCCCCGCAGCTTCGCCTACGGGGTCACCGACGTCAGGCTAAAGGTATGAACCGGCGCGCGAATCCGTGTCGACGGGCCGCCCGGCCCCGTAACAAATCGGCGCCGGCGCACCCCGAGCGTGCATCAAGCGCGACAAATTGGTGCGGTCGAGATTACAGCCGGGTTACGGCCACAGCATGAAATCCGGTTATATCCCTGATTTTTCTGTTTTTTTTACTTTCGCCTCTCGAAAACCACCACAAGGATCCGGGTAATTGGGAAACAATTTATGTTAGGGTTTGTGCACTGCAACATCGCAGGGCGCGATTTCTGACAGCTTCGTCCCAAGATCTTCTCCTCCTGAGATATTGGGATTCCTGGACCGGGTAATCCCGGTCCTTTTTTTATCCGGCACCGAAAGATCGACAGGAAGCCATGTGCATCGGAACCGGCGAACAAGTCGGGGACGTCGGGCACTTTACTGTCCAGCCAATCCGGTTTCCCCTATCATCCACGTTCGACCTATACCTTTCACCCCGCGAGCCATCCTCTTGACCGACTACTATCCCCAGCGCATCGTTTGCATGACCGAGGAGACCACCGAAATGCTCTACCTGCTCGGGGAGCAGGAGCGCATCGTCGGCATTTCGGGGTTCACGGTCAGGCCGCCCGAGGCGCGGCGGGAAAAACCCAGGGTTTCTGCCTTTACCTCCGCGAAGATCGATCGCATTCTCGAACTCGAGCCCGACCTGGTGCTCGGTTTTTCGGACCTGCAGGCGGAGATCGCGGCGGAATTGATCCGGCGCGGCGTCAACGTACATATCTTCAATCAGCGCTCGGTCGAGGAAATCCTGCAGATGATCGTCATGCTCGGCGCGATGGTGGGCCGACAGGCCGACGCCGAGTCCTGGGTAGCAGGGATCAGCCGCAAGATAGACGGCTTCAAATCCACGGCCGCGTCGATGCCGGTAAAGCCCAGGGTGTATTTCGAGGAATGGTACGACCCGGTAATTTCGGGAATTCGCTGGGTCGCGGAACTGATCGAAATCGCCGGCGGGGAAGATTGCTTTCCCGAACTCTCCGCTCAGGCCCTCGGCAGGGACCGCATCATTGCGGACCCGCTGAAAGTGGCGAAACGCAATCCCGATATCGTGATCGGCTCCTGGTGCGGGCGCAAGTTCCGGCCCGAGCACGTCTACCAGAGGCCCGGCTGGGAAAATGTATCCGCGGTCAAACGGCAAC
Source organism: Gammaproteobacteria bacterium (assembly GCA_050118655.1). Lineage (GTDB taxonomy): Bacteria > Pseudomonadota > Gammaproteobacteria. The sequence continues at coordinate 4,149 of JASFKL010000133.1, forward strand.
AGGTTTTCGAGATCAAGTCGGCCAATATCCTGCAACCCGGACCCGCGGCGCTGACCGATGGTCTCGATCGATTACGCGAGATAATCGGCGCCTGGCAGCGCGAAACAGCCGGTAGCGGCACGAAATCCCCTGTCCGCTGACGGGCCCCCGCGTAACCGGCTGCCGATCAAAACCCGCTCCGGGACCTCCAATAGTGGTATGATGGTCGGCCCCCGATAATAAAAAAGCAGCAAAGCTGCGGGAGGGCTCGATGGTCGACACCGCCAAAACCGTTAACAACCGTGGCTCCCAAAGACTTGCCTGGAGCCTCTTTATTCTGCTGGCGATCGCCTCGGCGGTCGGCGTCTACCTCTACCAGAAAGCGCTGGAGGAATCGCGCGCCGACACGCGGCAAAGCCGGGCGCAGGTGGCTGAACTCGAACAGAGGATAATTCAGCTCAAGCAGGACATAACGAGACTGAAAGCGGATCTCACCACGGAACGAGAAAATCGACGGCAGGAAGTCGCCAGACTGACCGCGGTCTCCGACGAACTCGAAACGAAGCTCGCCAAGGAACGAGAAGATCGCAGGCAGGAAGTCGCCAGGCTGACCGCCACCTCCGACGAGCTGGAATCGGAATTACAGCAGCGCCTGACCCAGCAGGAAAGACTGAACCGGCAGGTCAACGAAGCCAACGACGAAAAGCAGCAGCTAATGGGCCGCCTCGACGAAGCCCAGGCCCGGCGGCAGCAACTGCTGCAACAGATCGACGAGGTCAGCGGCGACGTCGAGGCCAGGGAAGCCGAGCTGGCCGGCGCCAACCGGGATATCTCCGAACTCAAGGGGCAACTCGAACAAAACCGGCAGCAACAGGCAATGCTCGAGGCGCGTATCGAGCAAATCCGCGAGGAGCAAAGACAGGAGGCGCAACACTTCGCGGATCTGAAACAGCGGCTCGAAAACGAATTGCACGAGAGCCGAGTCACCATCACCCGGATGAAAAACCGGATGACGGTAATCGACATGACCAGCGAAGTCCTGTTTCGCTCGGGTTCCGCGCGCATCACGCCGGCCGGGCGCAAGGTACTGGACGTTATCGCCGCGTCGCTCAACGCTTACCCGCAACGCGCAATCAGCGTCGAGGGGCATACCGACGACGTGCCCATCGGCGAACATCTACCATATGCCTCGAACTGGGAGCTGTCGACCGCGCGAGCCCTGGCGGCGGTGGATTACCTGCAGCAGGAAAACAAGGTGGCGGCGGATCGCCTGCGCGTGGTCGGCCTCGGCGAATTTCACCCGGTGGCGAGTAACGAAACGCCCGAAGGCCGCAAGCTCAATCGCCGCATCGAGATCCGCCTGCTGCCCGAAAACATGGAAGAAAGTTAAACCCGGTTGCAGAATACGCGGCGCCGGCTTTCGAACCGCGAGCGGTTGCGGCGACAGCCGATGCCGCGCCGCGGGATTAAACGCATCGCCCTGTAAGGCCGGGCGGTCACAGACCGGGATTACTCGATCGCCGACATGCACTCGTTGGCGGTGATCCTCCGGGCTCCGGGGCATTCCGCTGCCTCGAATAACACTCCGAAATCTAACTTTCAACGGGTATACTAATCTGGCTATCGCGGTTCGCCCATATAATTCCACCTGGTGCTCATGCTGATTCGTTACGCCACATTGCTCTTTCTGCTCGCATCCCTGCTCGGCTGCGCGACCAATCCCGTCACCGGCCGCTCGCAATTCATGATCATCTCGGAAAAACAGGCGATCAACGCTTCCAGCGAGGCTTATGTCAAGATGCTGGCGCCGCTCGACGACAAGGGCAAGATCGACAGCGACCCCGAAATGACCGAACGGGTCCACCGGATTACCGCCAGGCTGATCGCCCAGGCGATAAAATTCAGGCCCGATACCAAAAACTGGGACTGGCGGGTCAAGGTCATCGACGATCCGAAAACCGTCAACGCTTTCTGCATGGCCGGCGGCAAGATGGCCATCTACTCCGGTTTGATTCTCAAGCTGAACGCCACCGACGACGAAATCGCACAGGTCATGGGACACGAAATCGCCCATGCCCTTTCCGCCCACACTGCGGAGAAAATGTCGGTGGCCCTGGCCACCGATCTGGCGGTCACCGCTTTTGCGGTAACCCGGGACGAGCCCGGCGTAGCGCTGGCCGGCGCATCCCTCGCCGCGGCGCTGGCGATCAAGCTGCCCAACAGCCGCACCGCGGAATCCGAGGCAGACGTCATCGGTATCGAACTCGCCGCCCGCGCCGGCTACGATCCCAACGCCGCGGTCAGCCTGTGGAAAAAGATGGATAAGGAATCCGGTAGCAGCGGTGAATTCGACTTCTTCAGCACCCACCCCGCGCCCGAAAAACGCATGCAAACCCTGCGTGCGCTGGTGCCTAAAATGATGCCTTACTACCAGGAAAAGACCGAGAGACCCGCCTACCCGTTGAAATCCGACTAAGGGCAGCAATGCCCGCTAAAGCCGAGCGGACCTGTGTCACAGTTTGACGGCACGGCGCGCTAGCCGGCCTGCCCTCGGCGCCGTTTCGCACCGTCAACCTGCCAACCTCATCACAAAAACCAGTCCGGGTGCCGGTAAAAGGACGGCGCGGTTCACAGTTTCCGTAACCTCGTATCGCGCCCCTGCCCGGCTTGCCTAGACTTTAAAAACCGACGGCGACTATGCCGCGGGCATTGCCTCAGAAATCGGAACAACCATTGGGCCAGGGAATTGAATTGACTGTCGGTACCGGTATTTCAAAAGGTCTTGCGGTCCAGCGAAAAGCAGAGGGTCAAATGAATAAAATTTTACAAATTCTGGTTATCGTTTCGCTAATGTACGCGGGTGTCAGCGATGGCAAGGAAGGCGATACCATCACTACCAGCGCGCTGAACCTCGAAATCGATCCATACCAGGTACCGTCGTCGACGCGTAAGCGGGGTTACCTCGAAGAGGCCAGGATCTCGATCGGAACCATTTTGAAGTCGCACCACTTCACCAACAATGACTACAATGAATCCCACGAAGGCATCTATCTCAGCGTCGAAAACTGGTCGCTGGGCAGCTACCGAAACAGCGGCAACGTGCAGAGTACCTTCCTGACCTACAACCCGAGTATTTATCGCAACCGTTCGATGCAGGTCAATCTGGTGGCCGGAATGGCGGACGGTTACGAGGGCTGGGAACTCGCGCAGGGCGACTACCTGCCGTTGCTGGGCGTCAGCGCACAGTGGATGTACCTGAGAACCACGCTGTCCCTGGATGTGGTGGCGTTCGGATTCGAGCTACCGCTGAACTGAGTGCGCCTGGTCGGCCCGATTACCCGAAACTTACCCGCCGCATTCTCCGGAAAACAATCTGCCAAAACTACCCGCCCCGAGCGCGGCCGGGTGGAATCGAATTTACTCGGGCTGAATGTGCCCGACCAGGGCTCTCGGGCCGCTTCACGCGTTGTCGCGCGGATGGAAGGCAGCGGGATCCGTGATCAGGGATCCGCGATCACATCGATAAAGGCCGAGCCTTGCCCCCATCCGGGCGTGCGCAATACATTTTCCAACGCCACGAGGGCAAAGCCATTCGGCAGGTAGAAGCTCCTGTATCTGCCTGTCGGGCGTTGCCGGGGTAAGCGTCACGCCAGGGAAAATCGGCGAATTTCGAGCGCGCAAAAAAACGGCCAGTGTCTGGCACTGGCCGTGTACTCAAGGGAACTACTATCTTATTGTAAGTATCTTTGTCGGGCGTCTTCGCCGGCCTAGAATACGTCGCTCGGGCTGTTGTTGCCGCCGCCGCCGCCACCGCCGCCGCCGCTACCGCCGCCGCTACCGCCGCCGCTGTTACCGCCGCTGGAGCCGATACTGGCAGCTACCGCCGAATGCGAATTTGCATGGTCTTTACCCATTGCCGATGCGTTACCGGCACCCATAGCGCTGGCCGCTTCGCCTTTGGCGCCGGCCACAGCCGTGCCCTGGTAACCCGAAGCGAGAGCAAATACGGCAATGAGAAGGCCGCGTCCGAAAATTTTAGAAAGGTTCATACTAAGTCTCCTGGATTGTGCATTACTTGAGATAGCTCACCTGTCCCGATCTGGTCGAACGCGCTTCACAGAATCGAATCGATTTACCCCCACGACGGACCAACGGTAGCAAAAAAGGGACGGGCGGAGTCAGTTTGAAGCAAGCTTCGAGGATGCAAAAATTGGGCCATAACCGATTGAATATCATAAATAAATATTAATTCGCCCCCGTATGGCAAGGGGCACGAATAACTCCCGGGAGCACTCCGCGAGCGGGGCCCGGTGCGTGTACCGGGCAAACGCCTCGGGTTGATCTCTCGCGGTGCCCGAATTGCGGGCGGCCCGACCGGTCCCGCTACGAACTTTCCCGCGCGGGGCGGGTCAATCTGGATTTACTGTCGATCCGCGTGCCGGACCGCGATGGGTTCCCCGGAGCAAGCCGGAGCGCGAGATCGGCGACGCTCTTACCGCCACGATCCGGGCCCCGACAGCTACTCGAACAGTTGCCAGGGTCGGCCCGGGCAGCGTCGGTATCGGCACCATGAAGATCATGCCGGAGTCGCTTCCAATGACGCCAAACCGGTCTATAGTTATCCGTGGATGAAAAAAATCGTGATCAAGCTTGCCCTAGTCGTCTTCGCGACGATTGCCGTTTCGGCATGCGGCCACTCCTCGAGCCCGGGTCCCCGGGGCCCGTATCTGCAGAATGCTTCCTCTTCTTCGATGGTCGTCAGATGGAGATCCAATAGCGCAGTCCGTGGCAGCGTCAGCTACGGCATCGAATCCGGCAACCTGGGAGAAACTGCCTCCGACAATTCCGAAACCGGCGATCACGAGGTTCTGCTCGACGGTCTGAGTCCGGATACGCAATATTTCTACAGGGTAAACGGGCAAGACGGCAAGGAACATTCCTTCACGACACCACCGGTCGAAGGTACCGCTAAACCGACGCGTATCTGGATTCTCGGCGATTCGGGAACGGCGGATTTGAGCTCGAACCTGGTGAAGCTGGCGTTCTATGAATTCAACAACGGCAGGCATCCCGACCTGATGCTCCTGCTCGGCGACAGTGCTTACGACAGCGGAACGGACGTGGACTACGAAGACGGTTTCTTCGGCATGTACGCAGCGACGCTGGAAGAGACGCCGGTGTGGCCGACTCTCGGCAACCACGACCTCGTAAAGGAACCGACGGCCTATTTCGATATATTCACGCTACCAACCGACGGCAAGACCGGGGGCGTACCCAGCGGCACCGAGGCTTACTACTCGTTCAACTATTCGAACATTCATTTCGTGAGCCTCGACTCGGAACTGTCGAGCCCTCTGCCGGGCAGCGACATGTACGACTGGTTGGCGGCCGATCTGTCGGCCGCTACGCAAGACTGGAAAATCGTCTACTTCCACCGGCCACCTTACTCCAGGGGGAGCCACAATTCCGACGCCTCCGGTTCACGCATGGCGGCGATCAGGGAGAACCTGGTGCCCGTTTTCGAAACCTACGGGGTCGATTTCGTGTTTAGCGGGCACAGCCATGACTACGAGCGCTCCTACCCGATCCGGGGGCATTACGGTGCATCGGACACGTTCCTCGAAACCATGAAGTCCGATCCCGGCGACGGTCGCACCGACGGTGACGGCGAGTACAGAAAGGCCTTCGGCAGCACCACTTACGGCGTCATCTACACGGTCGCCGGTTCTTCGGGAAAAACCGGCGGGGGAAGCCTGGATCATCCGGCGCATTTCGTCTCGCTGAACGAACTGGGTTCGGTGGCGCTCGATATCGATGGCGGCTCGGCGAACGTGACTTTCGTCAGCCCCGCGCCCGCGGCGAAGGACTATTACACGCTGTCGAAATTTTGAACGTTCGAAA
>JASFKL010000134.1:0-9993 GCA_050118655.1 Gammaproteobacteria bacterium
ATAGCCGATGGTATGATCGGAATGCAAATGGGTTAAAAACGCGCGCTCGAGATTGCGAGGCGCCAGCGCTTCGACGCCCGCCTCGAATGCCTGTTGGCAACGCCGCACGATTCCGGGGCCGAAATCGACGATATAGGGTTTGCCATTACAGACGATCGCCAGGGCCGGCCCCATGCGCCTCGCATCGGGGTTCGGGTTTCCCGTACCCAGCATAACGACGCTGGTCTTCATAAAAATCTGCCCGCACTCGAAATTGCCCTAGGTTCCGACCTTACATTTCGCATGTCAATCAATTAGGGGGACACAATACTCAATTACCCGAATTGAATTAAGGTAGTTGAGTATTGTGTCCCCCTAATTCGTGGGTGTCCCCCTAATTCGTGGGTTTCTTCTCTTGAAAATTTTTGTGCGATCCCGATAATAGATAGTATGCTAACTATTAGCATAGTTATCTAATTCGCAACCGGATCCGCTCATGACCACCTCCAGGGAACAACTCGGTTACGCCATCGGCGAATCGGCACGGCTGTGGCGTAGCCGGCTCAACGAACGCCTGCGCCCGCTGGGCTTCAGCCAGGCGCGCTGGATGGTGTTGCTGCACCTGTCGAAGCGCGGCGACGGCGTAATGCAAAAGGAGCTGGCGGAATGGATCGGCATCGAGGGCCCGACGCTGGTGCGCATCCTCGACCGCATGACCGAGGACGGCTGGATCGAACGCCGCGAGTCCACCGCCGACCGCCGGGCCAAGACCGTGCATCTCACCCCCCAGTCCAATGACATCATCAAGCGCATCGAAAAGATCGCGGCGCAATTGCGCAAGGAAATGCTGGCGGACGTCAAAGACGCCGATATCGATGCCTGTATGCGGGTTTTAGAACAGATCAAGCAGACGGCCGAGCGCCTTTGACGCGACCACTACCCGGAGACGCAGCATGTACAAACGAATAATAATTCTGGCCCTGGCCATCGGCGTCGGCATCGCCGGAATCTGGAAATACCAGGTCTACGAGGCCCGTCACCCCAGCACCGAGGACGCCTACGTCGGCGCCAACGTGGTGCGCGTGGCGCCGCGGATCACCGGCCGAATCGCCAGCCTCGACATCGTCGATCAGCAGCAGGTGCACGAAAACGACCTGCTGTTCAGCGTCGACCCGGCGCCGTTCCGGTTTGCCGTGAAACGCGCGCAGGCGGAACTCTCGCTGGCAAAACGCCAGGTGGAGCAGGCGGATGCCGCGGTCGCCTCCGCGAAGGCCGAGGTGCACCATCGCGAGGTGCTGCTGGGCAACGCCGAGGATAAACTCGATCGCGCGCAGCGCCTGGTGAAACAGAAGTTCGTCTCCGACGAGAGCTTGACCGATGCCGAAGCCGAGGTCCACGCCGCGCAGGCAAACCTGCAGGTAGCCCGCGCCCGGCTCGAGGAGATGCGCCGTCAAATGGGCAAGCCCGGCGCCGATAACGACCGCATCATGCAGGCGCAGGCCGCCCTCGACCAGGCGCAATGGGAACTCGACAATACCCAGGTCCACGCGGCCTGCTCCGGCCAGGTGGGCGAACTCAGCCTGCAGCCGGGCAGCGTGGTCAGCGCCGACCAGGACGCCTTCGTGCTGGTCTGCAACGACCGCTACTGGGTGGAAGCCAACTACAAGGAAACCCAGCTCGAGAACATCCGTTCCGGCCAGCCCGCTGACGTCCGGATCGACATGTACCCCAACCACGACTTCCATGGCGTGGTCGAAAGCATCGATGCCGCGGCCGGGTCCGCCTTTTCGCTGCTGCCGCCGCAGAACGCGACCGGCAACTGGGTCAAGGTGACCCAGCGCGTGCCGGTACGCATTCGCCTCGAATTGCCGGATAAAGCCTTTCCGCTGCGCGTCGGCACCAGCACGACGGTGACGATCGACACCACGCAATCGGGGCCCGACGGCAAGCAGCTCGCCGAGAACAACAAATAGCCCGGCGGCCCGGCGCATGGATCTCCAACGCTTCTTGATCGCGGTGGCGGTGATGACCGCCACCGTCATGCAGGTACTCGATACCACCATCGTCAACGTCGCCCTGCCGCACATGCAGGGCGAACTCAGCGCCACGCCGGACCAGATCAGCTGGGTGATCACCAGTTACCTGGTATCGTCGGGAATCTTCATGGTGCTGACCGGTTATTTCACCAGCCGCTTCGGGCAGAAGCGCTTCCTGTTGATCAGCATCATCGGCTTCGTCGTGGCCTCCGCGCTGTGCGGCCTGTCCAGCAACCTGAGCGAAATCGTGCTGTTCCGCCTGCTGCAGGGCGTCAGCGGCGCGGCGCTGGTGCCCATGTCGCAATCCATCATGGTCGCGACCTTTCCGCAGGAAGACCGCGGCAAGGCGATGGCCATCTGGGGCATGGGGGTCATGGTCGGCCCGATCCTCGGCCCGACCCTGGGCGGCTGGCTGACGGAATTCATTTCCTGGCGCTGGACCTTTTTTATCAACGTGCCGGTGGGCCTGCTGTCCGCGGCCCTGGTGCTGCGCTACATCCCGGATACCGAGAAAAAAGCGCGCGACATGGACTGGATGGGGCTGACGCTGGTCGCGCTCGGCGTCGCCGGCCTGCAGTTCGTGCTCGACCGCGGCGCGCAGGAAGACTGGTTTTCCTCGCCGCTGATCCAGTTTTCCACCTACCTCAGCGTGGTCGGTTTCAGCGGATTTCTTTTGCACATCCGCAGCTACCAGGGCCACCCCCTGTTCAGCCCGGCCATTTTCACCGACCGTAATTTCGTCGTCGCCAGCCTGTTGATGGCCTTTCTCGGTCTCGGCCTGTTCGGCTCGATGATCCTGCAGCCGCTGATGCTGGAAGGCCTGCTGGGATATCCGACGCTGACCACCGGTCTCACGCTCGCGCCGCGCGGCCTGGCGAGCATGTTTTCGATGATGCTGGTGGGCCGGCTGATCAATCGTTACGACCCGCGGCTTCTGATCGTCGCCGGCATCGCCATCTTCGGGGTCGGCTCCTACATGACGACCCAGTACAGCCTGCAGTTGAGCATGACCTGGGTGATCGCGCCGATGATCCTGCAGGGAATGGGCCTCGGCATGGTGTTCATTCCGCTGTCGACCCTGGCCTTCTCCACCCTGCCCCAACAGTATTCCGCCGAGGCCGCCGGCATGTACAGCCTGCTGCGCACCATCGGTTCGGGAATCGGCGTATCGGTGGTGGTATCCGTGCTGACCCGCCATGCGCAGGTGGCCTGGAACAATGTCGGCGGCCACGTGCAACCCTTCAATGCCGCGCTCGCGCCCTACCTGAGCCGGCTCGGCATGAACGAACACTCGCCGCAGGCCGCCGCGGTCCTGACCAGGGAACTCGCCCGGCAGTCGCAGATGATCGGTTTTCTCGACGCCTATATCTTCGTCACCGTGGCCTTCTGCGCGATGCTGCCGCTGGTATTCATGATGCGGAACAGTTCCTCGCAACCCCCGGCGACGGAGCCTCCGGCAGCGCGGTAAGCAATTTCGATATGCTCGACATCATCGAGAAAGCTGCGTGTACAGATTGAGAGGCCGCTCGCGCCGCATAGCGCATTGCTGCCGGGCGCAACGATTTCGACATCGTAAGGCCGGACCGCAATATCCGGCTCGAATCCCCCAGCAGCACAACGCTAACGTGTTTCCACGGGAAAAAAAGGCCGTTGCCGGGAAAAGCCGGTCCGAGCAAAAATGCCGCTTTCGGTAACTTACGCATGGGGCTCGAGCCGTATTCCGGGGGCAGTATACCTGTTACCGATTGAACCATAAGGTCGGTTCACAAGGGTCCCTGCAGGAACGCATTAGATGGGCAGAGCGGTAAAGAACAACAATGATCTCACCTCTTTGTCTCGGTCTCTTCCAGCATCTAACGACGCGAATCAGCCGCGCGCCTTTTTGCACCGGCTGAATTGGCGTCGAAATCCTTCCTGTCGTCGAGCGACGCCAGTATCCTGTCAATGATCAATCGATGCACGTCCCGCCTTTCGATTCCTTCGGGATCCTTGCAGATATTCTCATCTCTTGCCGCAAACATGGCTCTCCCTTCAGGCGTGCAAACACCGAAGGCGCTGAATATATTCGATTTACGAATTCTGGAGATAGCTATTTCAGGATTGCTCCGAATCGAATCAGGCAGGTCGAAACCAGGATACTTGTCGCGGTTTTCCCGTATATCAATAATGCTTACCATTACGGGTAGTCTGCGCAGGCTGGTTGCTCCGAATGTCTTCGTTAACTCCGGGTCGATCGCTACTACAGACTCGATTCTGGGATCCTGCATCGAACGGTCCGGTTCATGATACGACACCTTCTCCAGGTCGACCCCGTTTTTCCTGAACCACCTGCAATCCATATTTACGCCATCGTGTTTGCATGACGACCTGTAGAGACCGGGATCGAACTCGGCTCCGGCAAGTGCAAGCATGGAAGTGCCGCCCAGGAAGAAACCTACCCCGTACACTTTGTCCGTCCTCACACTGTCCTTTAGCGGCGAATTGTTTTTGAGGTAGGTAAGACTCAGGGAAAGATCGCCGGGCCTTAGCCACGGTTCCTCCGCGGCCATATCCGGTTTCAGTCTCCTGGCAGCCGGGGGCTGCGGAACGGCCACGACAAACCCCTGCCTGGCCAGGGCCGAGGCAATCCAGCCGCTGTGAAAGGGCGAGGAACGCAAGCCGCCAATAGCCAGCAGAATGATCGGAAATTTCCCATCCGCTACCTTCGCATCCAGGCTGGCAACAGTGCCTTTGAAGGCCTTGTTACCGCCAAACACGAAATCAGGATCAGCCGCCTTTGAGGGATACCAGTAATAAATATCGACGAGCTCGTTTCTTTCCGGATTCAATACCTTCGTTATCGCCAGGCCAGGCGTACCCGCCTCACCCGCTGCAACCTTCAAAGAAACAACAAGAAAAAGCGTTACTACGATGTTTGTCGTCACCTTCATGCTATGATTTCTCCACTCTGAAATATTTGCGATCGACAAGATTTGACATTGGCAATTAGTAAGTAGTAGTAAGAAGGACACCCACTCTACAAGAGAATTCGATGCCGAACGACACTTGCTCATCAAAGTGAATAATCGAAAACTCGAGAGCGTGTGTCCCCCGGTTATCCAGTGGACGGCCGTATGGCCTTGCCGGAAAACCGCTTGATCGGCTTGGCCAGCAATGTCCGGGGAATGTTCGAAACCATTTCCTGCAAAAAGCATTCACGGCGGGTCGTCTTCTTCTTGTTGGCGTATTCCAGGCCGGAAAAAACGGGCTGTTTCATGAGATTGGCGCGCGTGATCTGTTCACCGTATCTTATCGGGCAGCACCACTTTCGCAGAGGTTCCTTAAGTCATTGCGGCTAGGACTGTTGCTCACGCCATTCTCCTGGCGTCAATCCCGTCCAGTTTCTAAAAGCCCTGTGAAATGTCGAAGGTTCGGCATAACCGAGCAAATAGGATATTTCTGCGATTGGCAGCTTGCCATCTCGCAGCAATGTTTCAGCACGTTCCCGCAGAAGGTCCTGCCGGAGTTGGCGGAACGATACTCCGGATTCTGCCAGGCGGCGATGCAGTGTCCGTCCGGTAATGCAGAGCTGTTGCGCTACCGATGCTTCGCTGGTTTCACCAGTAAGCAAGCCTTCGGACAGTAAATCACGCACCCGTTCATCAAATGTTGCGTCTGTGTCCAGACGATGAATCATCGCCGCGGCGTAGTCTTCGAACATGGCTGAAAGCTCGGGTGTATGTTCGGGTAACGGCAGATCCAACACATGGCGGTGAAAAACCATGGCGTCGTCCTCGCAACCGAAATGGAGCGGACAGTTGAAGAAGTTGTCGAAGGGTGCGGTATCAAGCGGTCCGCGCCAGCGCATACGGACCTCTTCCACTGCCACCGCCTCACCAATCAGTTCACAGCCAAGTGCCAACCATTGGCCTAGAAAAAAACAAACTTCCTGTTCGCGACAGCCGAAGGGTGAGGGATCGGGATGATCACAGGTCATGGTGAGTACATGGTCGTTTTCGGACAGGTGCAGATGTGAATAACGAAAAAAAACACGCGAGTAACGTTCCGCTCGACGCAGCATGGCTTCAAACGTGCGGCTCGTCCGCAGGAGAAAACCCCATAACCCCAAGGCTTCAACAGGCATGGCGCCAGCCAACTCGATGCCGAGCGTTTCACGCGGAAACGAAAAGATGTACTGAAGCACCGCCTGGTACTGACTGATTGGTACGAGGGTATCGTCTCCAGAGTGTTCGCGTGTTGGCGCCAACTCCGAGAGATCGACAGTTATACCTAGCCGCCGAGCTGCCCTGACCAGCACCGACAGTGTGCGTTCAGGTACAAAATCCCCATGGGCATTAAGCATTGAAGGCATTTGTCCAAAACTGCAAATCGTTTGTCCACTTTTACCACGGTGTACGGATCAGGCCCGCCTTAATATACAAATCGTAACGCGATGACGACTCCGTTGATGCCTCTGACCACAAATACCGGTGATCGAATGGAGTTTATGACATGTGAACGAGTGGAGAATTCCAATGAAAATCTTTAAATCCGAAGAAATGGCCGAACGGCCGGAAAACTACATCGGTCCAAATCTCAATCCCGATGGACTCAAACTCGAGCCTGTATTGCTGGCCAACGGCACCTACGCGCTGCTCGCAAACGAAATGCCCAAGGACAATAACGGTGTAATCACGGGCACTGATGCTGCCCTGGTCATTGATGCCGGAATAAACAGCGCGGTATCCCGACAGATACAGGACATCGCGTCTTCCCTGACCGACAAACCGGTCCGTTACCTGGTGAACACCACCTATCATGGCGATCATACCTTCGGGAATGCCGCATTTCCGCCCGAAGTGATAATTATCTCCTCGGAACGGAACAAACAGAGTATGTCCAATCTCGCCTACGAGAAGAATCAGCGTTCCGGGAATCTACGCGGCAACCTGTCGGCACTTGATGACGTCACGGTTTGGCGTAAGCCGGACATGACATTTTCAGAATGCCTGAAAATCGACCTGGGCGGAATCTCGGTGGAACTCTGGTATTTCGGCCCCGGAAATGCACCGGGGGACACTGTGGTGTATGTGCCCAGTGCCAGGGTAGCCTGGACCGGTAATTACCTGATGGCGAAGGGCGTGCCTCCGATGCTGTTGGAAGGTGGAACGGAACCGTACATCGCGAGCCTTGAAAAATTCAAGGCGACCCTCGATGTGGAATCCATAGTACCCGGCCACGGTCCGATGGGACCGGCAGGCCCATCGGTCGACAATTTCATCGCCTACATGCACGAACTGCACGACCATGCGCGCAAGGCGATCGCCGACGGGCTCGATGTTAACGCTGCCGTTGACGCCTTTCCGATGTCGCCACTGCTTCATCCCCCCGCCGGTATCACGCCAGATCCGAACATGAAGGCGATGGCGCCACATCTTCACCGGCTCAATGTCATGGCCGAATACCGCGCCCTGACAAGCAAGCAAGAGACAGAAAGGAGAACAGTTATGAACATAGATGGCAACTACAAGCTCAACCTCGATACCCCTGTCGGTGCGCAGGAAGGTTCAATGACCCTCAAGGCGGACGGCGTTTCGCTCTCCGGCACACTCGTAAATGCCCGCGGCACGACCGAGTTCTCGGGCGGCACCGTCAAAGGCGACGAAGTCGAATTCGATACCAGGATCCAGACGCCGATCGGGCGCCTGAAGGCACATGTCACGGGCAAGGTCGAGGACGGTCATTTCAGCGGGGACGCGAAACTGCCCCTGGGGACCGCCCATATCGAAGGCGACAAGGTAGCGTAAATCTACAGGAGACAATTGTCATGAATATACCTCTCAAGAACATACCTCTCGAGAACGACCAGCTGACCGTCCCCGGCTATTCGCTGGCAGAGCGTGACCGGCGTTGGAACATCGGCCGCCAGATCATGGACGAGATGGATCTCGAAGGGCTTGTCGTCTTCGGCTCACGCGAGGGTGCCTTCCCGGCCCCGTTCTCGATGGACAACTACTTCACCAATGACCGTCCCGGCGCCATCGTCGTGTTCCCGCGCGACAGCGAGCCCCATGTGCTGGCCTTTGCCCTGGCCGCCAATGACCACATGCAGGCATCGGACCGGGGCGAGGCGGTGTGGATCCGCCCCGAGAATTTCTATGCCGGCGCCCCGAACGGCATGCTACTGTCGCTCCTGATCAAGGAGGTCGGCCTCGGCTCGAAGCGCATCGGCGTGATCGGGCTCGATCCCTATCCGCCGTTCTATTTCGACGGCGCAATACCTTACAGCATGTGGAAGACGGTGCTCGATGCCTTGCCGGAGGCCAGCTTCGTGCAAGTAGGAGACCGCTTTTACGAACTGACTGCATCTCGCAGCGCAGAAGAGCTGGCTGTGCTGAAGTGGTCGGCCAATGTTGGAGAGGCCATGTGCATTGCGATGCGCGACGCGACGCGGCCGGGCGTCACCGAGGGTGACATCTACTCGGCGATCGTCGCGACCTGTCCGCGCCATGTCGGATTTACTGCCGAAATACTGCTTGGCTCGGGCAAGGACATTGTGAGCTACGGTCCGCCTAGCTGGAATTACCGACCCCGCGTTCCGCGCGTAATCGAGGATGGCGACATCGTCATCGGCGAGGTATTCTCATCCCTCGGTATGCTCGAGACGCAACACCAGCCGACCATTTCCGTCGGCAAGGTGCATGCGGACTATGAGAGGGCCGCGGAGGTAGCGCGCGCCTCGTATGAAGCGGGACTGGAGGCTTTGCGGCCAGGCCGCACCTTCGGCGATGTCGTCGAGTCGATGAAAGCGCCGCTGAAGAAGGCTGGCGGCTACAATATCCACCCACTGATCCACAGCATCAACCCTTACGGGCTGGTCTGCGGCTTCGGTGAAGGATTCAACCGGCTGCCTGGCGCCGACCGCTATGCGCTCACGGCCGAGGTGCCGATGTTCGGCACCGAGGTCAGAATCCAGGCCGGAATGACATTCTCGTTCGAGCCGAGCTGTATGTTCGGCCGACGGTTCGTCAATCTCGGCGGCACGGTCGTGTGCGGCGAGGAAAAGGCGATCGAACTCAACAGCGTCACCACGCATATGATGCGTGTTTGACAGGGAGGCTGTAGTGAGCAACCGGATATTTCTTGCAGGCGCGACGGGCGTGATCGGCGCCCGCCTCGCGCCAATGTTGATCGAGGCCGGCTACGACGTTTTCGGCATGACGCGATTGGAGGAGAAGCGCCAATCGCTGATTGACGCAGGCGTCCGGCCGGTTGTCGCAGACGTCTACGACGCGCCGAACCTGGTGCAAACCATGAAGGAGATTTGCCCCGGATACGTGATCCATCAGCTGACGGATCTTCCTGACGATCTCGATCCTGCGAAAATGGACGAAGCGATCCGCCGCAATGCCCGAATCCGCAGAGAAGGTACGCGCAATCTCGTGGACGCAGCGACAGCTTCCGGTGTTCGTCGTTTCATTGCGCAAAGCATCGCCTGGGCCTATGCGCCAGGGCTGGAGCCCTACCAGGAGGACGATCCGCTGGATACCCAGGCCGAAGGAAGACGGGCTGTTACTGTCGGCGGCGTGGCCTTACTTGAAGAGCTGACGCTTAACTCGCCCCCCCTTGAGGGGATCGTGCTTCGTTACGGCCATCTCTACGGCCCCGGCACGGGTGTTGATGGGCCGGGCAGCGACGCTTACGTGCATGTTGACGCGGCCGCCTGTGCCGCCTTGCTTGCGATCGACACGTCCGCACCAACAGGCGTATTTAACATTGCTGAACCGAATGGTCATGTTTCAGCAGACAAGGCGATACAGGAACTCGGCTGGACGCCTGATTTTCACCTGAAGGAGAAACGACAATGTTTGGCAACATAAACCGCTCGTACCCGCAGAGTGTCATCGCGATTTTTGCCGTAGGTCTCATCAGCCTCACTTTGTTTGAGGTCAATTCAGAGCAGGCGCCGATTACTCCCGTTGATGCGATGCAGACGTTG
>JASFKL010000135.1:0-9909 GCA_050118655.1 Gammaproteobacteria bacterium
AACGCGAGCCGTTCCCGCTGCCGACCATGCGTCTCAACCCCGAGGTCGACGACCTGTTCGCGTTTCGATACGAAGATTTCGAGCTCGAGGGTTACCGCTTCCACGAACACATCAAGGCTGCCGTCGCGGTATAATGCAGCGATCGCCATCACCGAAAAACTGAACAGATGAACGAGACAGATTTGAACCGCATCCAGGTCGACGTGGAAACCCGCTACATCGAGGAGCAATCGAATCCCGAGCAGAATTATTACGTGTTCGCCTATACGATCACCATTCAGAACAAGGGGCAGCAGGCGGCCCAGCTGCTGACCCGCCACTGGGTGATTACGGATTCCAACCAGAAGGTTCAGGAGGTACGCGGCGAGGGTGTCGTCGGCGAACAACCGCACCTGAAACCCGGCGAACAGTTCGTCTATACGTCGGGCACGATGCTCGAAACCGCAGTCGGTACCATGAGGGGCAGCTACCAGATGCGGGCCGACGACGGCTCGCATTTCGATGCCGAAATCGACGAATTCGTGCTGTCCACGCCCCGGGTACTGCACTAAACCTTTTCGCCGGTGGCAATTTATGCGATAGGCGATGTCCAGGGCTGCTATTCCGAGCTCTGCCGACTGCTCGAAAAAATCAATTTCGACCAGGCCACGGATACCCTCTGGTTTTGCGGCGACCTGGTCAATCGCGGTCCGGAATCGCTGCAAACCCTGCAACTGGTAAAATCCCTCGGCGACAGTGCGCTGACCGTGCTCGGTAACCACGACCTGCACCTGCTGGCCCTGTACCACGGGATTAAAAAAATCAGCGACGCGCGCGATTTGAAAAAAATCCTCAAAAGTCCCGATCGCGACGAGTTGATGGCCTGGCTGCAGGCGCAGCCGATGCTGCATTTCGACGAGCAGCACAAGGCTCTCGTGGTGCATGCCGGCATTCATCCGCAGTGGGGTCTGAGCAAGGCGCGCAAACTCGCCGCCGAGGTCGAGGAGGCGGTGCGCGGTCCCGAAGCGGCCGGTTTTTTCAGCGCCATGTACGGCAATACGCCGACACGCTGGTCGGATAGCCTGGCCGGCAACAAGCGGCTGCGTTTCATCACCAACGTCTTGACCCGCATGCGCTATATGAACCCGTCGCAAAAACTCGATTTCAAGGCCAATGGCAGTCCGCGGGACAAGCTCGAGAGCCCGCTTACGCCCTGGTTCGAAATGCCCGCCAAACTGCGCCCCGACGTGCGCATCATATTCGGTCACTGGTCGACGCTGCCGGTCGGTGTCTATGGACGTTGCTTCGCGCTCGACGGCGGCTGCGTCTGGGGCGGGCACCTGGTGGCGCTGCGCGTGGATTACGATGCCGAGGACTGGTTTTTCGTTGATTCACATACGAAAAAGCCGATAAATTCAGCAAAATAAGAAGCGTAACTATTTCACATTTTTTGCCCGCTGCGGGCCGATTTCCGGTGTTTTCCGCTGTTTTTGGCCCAAATCGAACTATAACTTATGCTGTGGCCCCTGGCGCTAGAGTGGCTGTCGATCGTCGGAAATAGCCAGTATTTCCAACGCGCAAAATCGAGCCTCCCCGGGTTTTTTCTCGGCGCCCGCTTTATCCGCCCCAGCAAGCGTAGCGCGCTTGATCGCATGGCCGCGACCTGGCGGTCCCGGATCCAACGATGCCATGGAGATGGTCAATCATGCCACCGCGGGGCGATTGGCGTAAATGAT
Organism: Gammaproteobacteria bacterium; assembly: GCA_050118655.1. Taxonomy (GTDB): domain Bacteria; phylum Pseudomonadota; class Gammaproteobacteria. Next base: position 1,716 of record JASFKL010000135.1, read on the forward strand.
CCGGCGATACAGCCGGCGATCGGGCATGCTTCTTACGGAGCCGCGCCCGAATCGACGAAATAACCATTGTGGAAGGTGAAGTTCTTGAAAACAAAACTGCTCATATCGCTGATTCTGGCATCCCTGTCGGTTGTTGCTTACCAACCGGTCTCGGCTGCCACCACCGTCGAGCTGGTACCGTCCAAGCGAGTGATAATCAAAATCACCGAGGACATGACTATCGATCAGATCATCCAGCGAATATATTCCCGGGACAAGGACCTGTGGCCCCAGATCAAGCAAAAACTGATCGAAACCAATCCGAACTCCTTCGTCGAGTATTCCGACCGGCTGATTCCCGGCAGGCGCCTCAAGCTGGTAGACATCAAGCGCATCTTCGAGCAGGAGGAATTGCCGCCCAAAAACCGTGCGGGTTACGTTACACGCCTGAATGGCAACGCCACGTCCACGGACGACCAGGGGCAAATTGCGCAATTACAGGTCAATTCACTGATCTTCGAAGGCGACAGGATCGAAACCGGTCCCGAATCGCGCGTCGAGATCCTGATGGACGACGGCGCCGAGGTGATGCTCAAGGGAGACTCGGTGCTGAAGATTACCGAGTATGTCATTACCGAGGGCTTCGACGAGGGCAGCAGCAGTATTTTCGATTTGTTACGCGGCGGCATGCGCAAGATAACCGGTTCCATCGGCGCCAGCGCGCTGGCCAATTACCAGGTACAGACCGGTCTGGCTACTATCGGCATCCGCGGAACCGATTACGTTATCAAGCTGTGCAAGCTCGACGACTGCACGCAAACCGTGAGCCGCAACGATCCTGACGCGAAGCTGCACGCGGTGGTGCTCCACGGCGCGATCACGCTGACTACCGACGAGGACGTGCAGATTCTGATGGCGATGGGCGAGTACGGCACGGCGACTCAGGATACGCTGGAGATCGAGGAAGACGCGGCCTTGCCGGCGGGTTTTCTGAATCAGCAGGAGGCGCAGCAATTCGATGCCTCGTCGCAGCAGCAGGTCGAGGCGGAAGAGCCGTCCAGTGCATGGAAGTGGATACTCGGTGCGCTGTTGCTGGCAGCCGGGCTGTAAGCGCCACGCGCCGCGGCTATCGCGGGTTATTCTATTTCGTTTCGTTGTATTGGGCGGCGAATGCGCCGGCGATTTCCAGCAGGCTGCGGATCGTGTACTGTCGATTGCCGAGAACGATGGGCTGGTGGAGTTGTACGTAGCCCTCGTGGAACGGAACCAGGCGGTTGTTCTTGATCAGGAAGGTACCGTTGGTCGAGCCGAGGTCGCGAAGATAAACCTCGCCGTTGAGAATCTGGATTTCCGCGTGCTGTTTACTGACCGTGGGATCGTTTACGTAAATATGGCCTTCGCGTCCAATAATATAAGTCTTGTTCTCCATTCGCCTGACCTCCGTGCTCATATCATTGCCCATCAAGAACAAACCTCTGACATCGGGCGATAAAGTCTACTCCAAATATAGTCAAATTTCCCGAACAAATTTCTGCACCGAAAAGGCATAGGGATTGCTGCTATCGGCCTCGAATCTCTGCTCCGATTCGAGCTGCCAATCGCTCTCTTCGAACTCCGGGAACCAGGTGTCTCCCTCGAAGCTGTGATGGATCCGGGTAAGATATAAACGGCTTGCACGCTGCAGGGTTTGCCGGTAAAGGCTGGCGCCGCCGATCAGCATGATTTCGTCCGCTTCGGCGCATAGCGCGAGCGCCTCGTCGATGCCGCCCGCGACTTCGCAATCCGCGGCACTGAATTGCGGATCGCGGGTAATCACGATGTTGCGTCGGCCGGGCAAAGCCCTGCCGATCGATTCGAAAGTTACGCGTCCCATCACGACCGGTTTCCCCATCGTGGTGCGTTTGAAATATTCGAGGTCTGCGGGCATCCGCCAGGGCAAACCCCTGGCGCTGCCGATCAGCCGGTTTTCGTCCATCGCGACGATTAGCGAGAGTTGCGTCATGGGCCCAGGAACCTGCTCAGTGTGGCGAAATCGGCGAGCGTGAGATTCTCGGCCCGCAGTCCCGGGTCGATGCCGCAGGCGCTGATCGCATCGCGATCCAGTATCGATTTCAGCGAGTTGGAAATGGTTTTTCGGCGCTGGCCGAAGGCCGATTTTACGATATCCGAAAATATCGCGTAATCGCCGATTTCGTATTCCGGTTCGGCATGGGGCGAGAGGCGCACGACCGCCGAATCGACTTTCGGCGGCGGCCTGAAACTGGCCGGCGGTACCCCGAACAGGTACTCGCAGCGGCAATGATACTGCAGCATCACCGAAAGCCTTCCGTAGTTGCCTCCGCCGGGTGCGGCGACGATGCGCCGCGCGACTTCTTCCTGCAGCATGAAGTGCATGTCGCGAATCAACGCCGCCGAATCCAGCAGGTGAAACAGCAATGGCGTCGATATGTTGTAGGGGAGGTTGCCGAGCAGTCGAAAATCGCCGCTTCCGCCCAGTTCGGAGAGGTCGAAATCGAGAATGTCCGCGTTGACGATTTCGAGTTCGCCGACAGGCGCGGCTTTTTCGATCAGAACGGGCACCAGGTCGCGGTCGATCTCGATCGCCGTCAGCCGGCCGCAGAGACGCAGCAGCGGGAAGGTCAAGGCGCCCCGGCCCGGGCCGATCTCGACCAGCCGCTGTCCGGATCGCGGCTCGACGGCTTGCAGGATACGGTCGATGATCCCTTGATCGTGCAGAAAATGCTGGCCGAAGCGCTTGCGAGCCCGGTGCATGAATCAGGCTGTCTCGCGGCGGTTTCGTACCTGCAGGATGGCCGAATCGATCGCCGCGAACAGGCTGTCGGGCCGGGCCCGGCCGCTGCCCGCCAGATCGAGCGCGGTGCCGTGGTCGACCGAGGTTCGAATTATGGGTAGTCCGAGGGTGGTGTTCACGGCGTTGTGAAAGCCGACGTGTTTCAGTACCGGCAGTCCCTGGTCGTGATACATGGCCACCACCGCATCGGCGTCGGCCAGCATGCGACTGGTAAACAGGGTGTCCGCGGGGAAGGGGCCTTCGACGCGAATTCCGCCGGCGCGCAGGTTCTCCAGTGCGGGAATGATAATGTCGATTTCCTCGCGTCCCAGGTAACCGTTTTCTCCGGCGTGCGGATTCAAGCCGCAGACCTTGATGCAGGGGTCGGCAATCCCGAAGCGCGCGCGCAAATCGCTCGCCAGGATTTCGATCACGGCGCGGATCGAATCGGCGTCGATCGCGTCGGCGACGTCGCGCAACGGCAGGTGGGTAGTCACCAGCGCGACGCGAAGATCGTCCGCGATCAGCAACATCACGGGTTTCGGCACCGCGCAGATTTCGGCCAGGTATTCGGTATGACCGGAAAACTTGAGACCCGCGCGATTGATGACTTCCTTTTGTACCGGGGCCGTCACCATCGCCTCGAACTCTCCGTCGAGACAGCCGCGGCAGGCGCGCTCGAGCATGCCCAGCACGTATTTCGCATTGGCGGTATCGAGCTCGCCCGGCAAGCTCGGTCGGCTCAATGGCTGATCGAGGAGTTCGAGCTGGTTGTCGGCAACGGCCCGGCGGCCGTACTCGATCCATTCTATCTTCGAGCCCAGCGCCTTCGCGCGCGAACTCAGCAGCTCGCGGTCGCCGATCACCACCAGGCGGGCGTCGAAGCGCGCGGGATCGATGGCGGAGACGATGTCGGGCCCGATTCCCGCGGGTTCGCCCGAGGTAATGACGATCCCGGCTTCAGGAGGCATCGGGCGAATCGGGAATTACGACGTATGCCTCGTCCCGCAGGCGGCGTTTCCACAGATCGAACACTTCGCGCTGTTTTTGCTCGAGTAACTGAGAGTAAATTTTTTGCCGCTGGTTTTCCTCGGTTTGGTCGACCGTGCGGCGCCTGGTGACCTCGACGATATGCCATCCGAACTGGCTGCGGAAAGGTTCGCTGATCTCGCCCACCTTGAGACGGTCGGTGACTTCCTCGTACTCCTTGACCGTGGTCCCCGGACTCGTCCAGCCGATATCTCCGCCGTTCGATCCCGAGTTGTAATCGACCGAGTAGAGACGCGCCAGGCGCCCGAAATCCTCACCCGCGAGGATGCGCTGGCGAAACTCACGCAGGCGGTTTTCGGCGTCTTCCTCGGTAATCAATTCGTTCGGTTTGATCAGGATGTGACGACTGCGGGTCTGCTTGCTGAGCACCTGTTCCGTGTTACGGCGATCTTTCAGGTAAACGATATGCAAGCCGCTCGCGCTGCGTATCGGGCCGGCATAATCGCCCGGCGACATCGAGAGTACCTTGTCGGTAAACAGGCTCGGAATCTCGGCCTTTTTGCGCCAGCCCAGGTCGCCGCCCTCGAGCGCCGTATCGCCGGCCGAGTAGGTGTTCGCGAGGCGGTCGAACTCCTCGCCCTGGTCCAGCCTGGAGAGGATTTCGCTGGCCGTTTTCTGCGCCTCGCTGACCTGTTCGGGGCTGGCGCCGTCGGGCAGGGCGATCAAAATATGCGACAGCAGGTACTCGTAGTTGTCGGTGTCGGCGCCGCTGCGGGCGATGAAATCGTCGACCTCGGCATCGCTGATGGTCGCATTGCGCTGGCCGTACTGGCGTCTCAGGGTGGCGATCGTTAGCTCGCGCCGCACTGCTTCACGATACCTGTCGTAGTCGAGGCCGTCGGCTATCAGCGATTTGCGAAAATCCGACAGATTCATCGAGTTCTGCCGCGCCAGTCGCTGCATCGTCTGGTTCAGCTGGCTGTCGGTAATCTTGATGCCGCGGCGCGAGGCTTCCTGCAGCAGCAGCGAATCGTTGATCAGGGCTTCGAGAACCTGGCGCTTCAGTACATCGTTGTCGGGCAGGCGCCGATTGGTCTGCCTGAAGTCGATTTCCACCAGTTTGATCCGGTTTTCCAGCTGGCGCTGGGTAATGACGCTCTCGTCGACGATGGCGACGATTTTATCGAGCAGGATATCGGCGGCGCCGGCCTTCTGCCAGGCCAGCAGCAGGCAGAGCAATACGAAGCTGAAGGCGGTTGATTTCATCGTGTGGTTCATGCTGTCAGAATGGGGCCTGGTAGCCCGGGATCGAATTTCTCAGACGCGAGTCGATATCCTCGCCCGTATCGGTCAAACCCTTTAGGGTAAGCTCGAAATAAATGCTGTTGTCGGTATTGGCGAATTGTTCGTCCTCTTCGCCGCTTTGACCGGCGAGTATTTTAAGTCCCCAGCAGCAGGATTCATAGCCAAAACCGAGCAGGTTTTCGACCGGCTTGTTGAACCTGAGCGATTGCTGGACCTTGGAAATCAGGGTCCAGCGATCGTTCAGGGGGTAAACCAGCGATATCAGAGCCTGTTCGAGTTCGTCCTGGGTGTAATAGTAGCCGAGATTCATTGCCAGTCCCTCATAACTGTAATTCGCCGAAATTTCGCCTTCGTCGATCTCCCTGCTTTGATGGTCGCGTACCAGGCGGGCGGCGATACGGGTGCGTTCATTGGGCCAGAAATCAAATTCACCGATCGTGTCCGAACGTATCGAGTCGTCCGTGCTGCCGTCGAGGCTGACGCGACGATCCTCGAAATAATAGATTTGACCCAGGCGCAGATGCATGAGTTCATTTCCGGTTTCGTTTTGGTACACCCGGCTCGCCAGGCCGAGAGTGACCTGACTGGCGTCGCCGATGCGGTCGGCGCCGTTGAAACGGTTATCGGCGAACAGGTTGTTATAGGTGCTGGCCTTCAACGAGGTATCGAAAGCGGGAATCTGGTCCTGGTCCTCGAACGGCGTATGCAGGAAGTACAGCCTGGGTTCGAGGGTTTGCCGCCACTTGTCGCCTTCTCCCGCGTAGCGCTCGAAGATCAGACCCGAGTCGACACTCAGGGTGGGTAGCGCGCGGTCGATATTATCGTCGCCCGGGTTGTCTTCGAGCTGGTAATCGGTAAACGCGAGCTGGAGTCGGGGCTTGAAGAAATACCAGCTGTCTTCGGAAGACCAGAGCAGCGAACCGACCAGGTTGCTGCGCGTGCCGGTTACGCTGTCTTCGCGATCGAAAGTCGCGATCTCGGTTCGCAGCGGGGTTTCGAATCCGCCCTGCCAGGGCGGCGGGCTGGCCTCGACGGCGAGCCGCGGCAGGCGGCTGTAGGGGCGATCTTCGGGCGGGGTCGCCGGATCGAGGGTCTGGTAATCCTGCCACATCAACTGGCTGTCCCAGATTTGGCCGATCCGCCTGAACCGAACGCGGCGTTCGAGGTGGCGAATACTGTTGTACTCGGGAGCGATGTTATCGAAATCGTCGAAAATCTCGCCGTCCGAGACCTCGGCCAGCAACAGGTCGCCCGTGATGTCGTAACCCAGGTTGGAGACATGCCGCAGTTGCCGAAACCAGCGCGTGTCGCCGGCCTCCCTGTCATCGAGATAGGACAGGTCGAGTTGGCCGCGGCCGGACCCGAACAGATAGCGATTCTCGGTATTCAGCTGCAAGCCGCGTTTATCGAACCAGACCGGCGTGATCGTCATATCGTAATTCGGCGCGATATTCCAGTACACCGGCAGCCCGAGGCTGGCGCCGTTGGCCTCGCTGTATCCCACGGTCGGAATCAGCACGCCCGAAAGCCGGCGGTCGTCGATCGGAAACTGGAAATAAGGCAGGTAGATGAAAGGGATCTCCTGGAAGTAAATCGTCGTGTGAGTGGCGCTGCCGCGGCCGCTTTCGTCGTCGATTTCGAGTTCGCTCGCGCGCAGGTGCCAGTCCAGGTCTCCGGGATCGCATGCGGTGTAAAACAATTCCTCGAAACGGCTGCGATATTCGTCGAGTTTTTCGATTTTACCGGCCGTGCCGCGTGCGTGCCGGCCGGGCAGTTCGAAGGCCGCGTCGTCGATGGAGAGGGTATCCGCGAGCTTGTCGATTTCGACGCCGGGCCCGGCGAGCCTCAAATCCGGCTGCTCCAGGACGACATTGCCGCGCGCGCTGATTTGCTCGCTCGGTTTTCTGAGTACCACGTCGTCGGCGTTGAGCTTCAATTGCCTGCGCGTCAGGCTGACGTCGCCGACCAGGTGCAGGATCTGGTTGTCCTCGCTGGCGACCTGGTCGGCCTCGATCCGGGTCTCGCCCTCGGCCAGGTCATCCGTCTCGATATACTCGAAGGTCGGTAAACTGCAAAGCCCCCAGTCCTCCTCGGCGGCCATCGCGGGAAGCGAAAGGGATGCGGCTAGCGGTACGGCGGCCAGAAGGTTTCGGAGTCGCAGCAAGTCGGTCCAGAAAATGAAACGATTTTCTCACATTATCGACCCCCGGTTAATCCCGGCTGAACAAATCTTTGCCGTCGAAGCACGGTAACGCGAGCCGCGGGAAGCGCGACTCCCGGACGACCCGGAGCGTTTATCCCGGTATCTGCCGGGCCTGTTGGTGGCGGACTTCGGGCTTTGTACTGCCGCGCCGAAGGAGCGACGAAAGCGGTTGATTTTGCACCTCCGCGCGGCTTCGTCGGCCGGCTTGACTCGCCTCGACATTCTAATTAGGCTGCCTTTGCAAACAATTCCAAGATAATCAGAGGAGCTGCAATGAAAGCGAGGGCCGCGGTCGCCTGGGAGCCGAAAAAACCCCTTGAAATCGAAGAAGTCGAAGTCGCGGGTCCGCGCCAAGGCGAGGTGCTGTTGAAAGTGCATGCGACCGGCGTTTGTCACACGGATGCATTTACGCTTTCCGGAGAGGATCCGGAGGGTGCCTTTCCGGCGATCCTCGGCCACGAGGGTGGCTGCGAGGTGCTCGAATGCGGACCGGGCGTCACCACCCTGAAGCCGGGTGATCACGTGATCCCGCTCTATATCCCCGAATGCCAGGAGCCGACCTGTCCCTATTGCAGCTCGAACAAGAACAATCTCTGCCAGTCGATCGCGGGTACGGTCTGGACCGGCTTCATGCCCGACGGCACGCGTCGTTTCACGGCAGGCGGCAAGGAACTTTACCACTACATGGGTTGTTCCACTTTTTCCGAGTACACGGTGGTTCCGGAAATCGCGCTGGCGAAGATCAGCCCCGAGGCGCCGCTCGACATGGCCTGTCTGCTCGGCTGCGGCGTCACCACCGGGATCGGCGCGGTACTCAATACCGCGAAGGTCGAGGCCGGTTCGTCGGTGGCGGTGTTCGGTCTCGGCACCGTCGGCCTGTCGGTAATCCAGGGAGCCGTGATGGCCGGGGCCGAGCGCATCATCGC
>JASFKL010000136.1:0-9893 GCA_050118655.1 Gammaproteobacteria bacterium
GCATACAACGACAGCATCGCGAACACCATCGGAGCACGCATGCAGACTCGTCTCGACGGCGACCAGGCCGAATCCGTGGCCAGCTGCCTCGCGATTCACAAGGACCTGACGCTTTACTTTTGACCGGTCTGGCCATCGACCAGACCAACTTTACGGGCAGCAGGATGATTAAAGCGACAGTACCAGTTCCCAGCTGGCTAGGAACCTGATGTCGCAGGCCGACCTGATCTATCGCATCATCGCGATCATCTTCCCGGTGTTCAGCATCGTCGCGGTCGGCTATCTCTACATGCGTTTCCGCAAGGATACCGACATGTCGTCGGGCAACCGCATCAACATGGATATCTTTACGCCCGCGTTGATCTTCGACTATATGTCGAGCAGCGATTATGCGCTTGCCGATTATGCCCTGCTTTCCTTCGGCTGCCTGTGCGTGGTGCTCGGTTCCGGTCTGATCGCCTGGCCAGTCGCGCGCTACCTCGGCTACCAGTGGAAAACCCTGGTGCCGCCGATGATGTTCAACAATTGCGGCAATATGGGCCTGCCGCTCGCGGCGCTGACCTTCGGCGAGGAACTGTTGCCGGCGGCGATCCTGCTGCTGGCGATTTCCAACTTTCTGCATTTCATGGTCGGCCAGCAACTGATCACCCAGAAATGGAACCTGCAAACCGTGGCCGGTAACCCGATGATCGTCGCCACGGTACTGGGTATCGGCGTATCCCTGTCGGGGATCGTGATTCCGGAAAACCTGCGCCTTCCGATTCACATGCTCGGCCTGGTTTCGATTCCGCTGATGCTGTTTTCGCTCGGCGCTCGTATGGTGGGAATCGATTTTCGAGACTGGGGAATCAGCACCGTGGGTGCCATTCTATGCCCCTTGAGCGGACTGCTGATCGCCCTGCCTTTCGTCGAACTGCTACCGCTGCCCGATGTGCAGAAACCGCTGCTCATCCTGTTCAGCGTGCTGCCGCCCGCGGTGCTCAATTACATGGTCGCCGAGCGTTACGGCCAGCAGCCGCACCGCGTCGCCTCGATCGTACTGGTCGGCAACCTCTCCAGCGTACTGGTCATCCCGGCGACCCTCTGGTTCATCTTGTGAACCGCAGTGTCTTTCAGCTGGCCCTGGCGCAGGCCGTGATGATGTCGGTCAATACGCTGATGGTTTCCTCGTCGGCCATCATCGGCAGTCAACTGGCGATAAACAAGGCGCTGGCGACACTGCCGATGGCCTTTTATTTCGTGGCCGTGATGTTAACCACGGTCCCGGCATCGATGCTGATGGGAATCGTCGGCCGTAAGCCGGGTTTCCTGGTGGCCACGCTGATCGGCCTCGCGGGTGGCGGATGCGCTGTCCTCGGCATTTACCGCGAATCGTTTGCGCTGTTCTGCCTCGGTAGCATGGGTGTCGGAATCTATACCGGCTTCGGTAACTATTTCCGTTTTGCCGCCATCGAGGTAGCTACCGGTGAGAAAAGGAATGCGGCTCTCGGCTATGTACTCGCGGGCGGAATCCTGGCTGCCTTTATCGGCCCCAACCTGGCGAACTACGGCAGGGATCTGTTCGCGATCACTTACCTGGGTACCCTCAGCGCGGTAATCGTCCTCTACGCATTCAACGGCATCAATTTCCTGTTGATCAAACTGCCGAAGCCGGTGGTGCGTGATTTCGGCGTCGATACCCGGTCGATGCTGGAGATAGCCGGGCAACCGAGATTCGTCATAGCCATGATGAGCGCGGCCATCGGCTACAGCATCATGGTCCTGTTGATGACCGCCAGCCCACTGGAAATGACCCATCAGCAACATGACTTCAGCGAGGTAGCCTTCGCGATTCAATGGCACGTACTCGGGATGTTCGCGCCGTCCTTCGTTACCGGCCACCTGGTGAACCGCTTCGGTTCGCAGCTTGTTATCATGACCGGCGCCTGCCTGATGGTGGTCTGTATCCTGCTCAATTTCAGCGGCAGTACGGTGACCCATTTCTGGACCGCGTTACTGTCCCTGGGGATAGGCTGGAATTTCATGTTTATCGGTGCGACGAGCCTGTTGACCGAAACCTACAGCCCCGCAGAAAGCGCCAGGGCACAGGCATTAAACGATTTCGTCGTATTTACCAGCGCCGCCTGTTCATCGTTCGGCGCCGGCGCCCTTCTGCACCTGCTCGGCTGGCAACTGGTTAACCTGGCAGTGGTTCCGCTGGTCGTGCTGACGATCGCTTCACATTGCTGGCTCTGGCTAAAGAGCCGCGACCTCAGGGTGAAAGCGAATCAAGTCCCCTGATACGATCGCCCGGCACCAAGCCGTGATCGCGATCGGCGAGCTCGAGAACGTAAAGAGAGGGCTTCTCGACCGCGTACACCGGGCAGGGATCGGACGAACAGGGTTCGAGCCTTTGCGCGCCGATCACTTCGGCGTTGCTGTCTATCCAGTAGACCCGCAAGGGAATCGGTACATTCTTCATCCAGATCCGATGGTTGCCCGGATTTTGGTAAACGAGCAGCATTCCGCCACGCGGATCGATGCTTTGGCGATACATCAGACCCCTGCCCCGCTCCTCCGGAGTTATCGCGAGCTCGACATCGTAGCGTTCGCCGCCGATGCGGATTTCGTGCGCGAGCGCCTGGCGGCAGCCGCCGGATGCCAGTGCCCCCAACAGGGTCAGCATCGCGATTGCTGTCGGTTTTCCAAAATGTGCTATAACTAAAGCGTAATGTGACATATTTACAGATAACGCACGTTTTTCATCTGAATTGTTAATTTAATCACATAATAACTTGATTATAATGGATTAAATCGACGTGCCTGACCGATAGAGCTTAGCGTCTTGTTCAAACATGAATTGAACAAAACGACATAAGTTATTGATTTTTTGATAAAATGATCGGTCCTGTCTGAATCAATGTGGGGTGAAAAAATTGATCTCTAGCACAGATAAGAAGATCTCTAGCGCAGACAATAAACCCGATATACCAAAGGACTCGAATATCGAACCATACGAAAACGCTCGCCGGCTGAGCATCCTCAGGCGGCAGCGCAGGGTGTTGATCGTCGACGACGAATCCACGGGACGGACGATTCTCGCCAAGATCATCCAGCAGGCCGAAGACGAGGTCACCGTCGACTCGTTCGACAACCCGGTCGAAGCGCTCAACTGGCTCGATCACAATCACCCCGACCTGATAATCACCGATTACCGCATGCCCGAAATCAATGGCGTCGAGTTGATCAAGCAAATCCGCGCCAAGCCCTCATGCCAGGATATTCCGATCATGATGATCACCGTGGTCAGCGAGAAATCGGTGCGTTACGATGCCCTCGAGGCCGGCGCCACGGCATTTCTGACGCGCCCGATCGACCAGATCGAATGCCGCACCAGCTGCCGTAACCTGCTCAAGCTGCACGAGCAGCAAACCATCATTCAGGATCGCGCCGACTGGCTCGCCCGCCAGGTCGAGGTTGCCACACAGCAAATCGTATCGCGCGAGCACGAGACCCTGCTGCGGCTCGCCAAGGCGGGTGAATACCGCGACGAGGTAACCGGCAACCACGTGGTGCGCATGGCCAAGTATTCGCGCGAGATCGGCGAAGCCCTGGGCCTGTCCGAGAAGGAATGCGATGAAATAGAGTATGCCGCGCCGATGCACGATATCGGCAAGATCGGCATCGAGGACAAGATCCTGCAGAAACCGGGCAAGTTCGAACAACATGAATGGCTGACCATGCAACAGCATACGCTGATCGGCCATTCGATCCTGTCGAACAGCCAGTCCCGCTATATCCAGACCGGCTCGATCATCGCGCTCAATCATCACGAGCGCTTCGACGGCGGCGGTTATCCGAACGGCATCGCGGGCAAGGAGATCCCGCTGGTGGCGCGCATCGTCGCGGTCGCCGACGTTTACGACGCGCTGGTCTCGACCCGCCCCTACAAGCGTGCCTGGGATCCGAAAGATGCGCAGGATTATCTGTACAAGCACGCCGGCACCCAGTTCGACCCGATTTGTGTTGAAGCATTTTTCGAACGCGTCGACAATATCAGTAATATTCACAAAACCTTCAGTGACGACTGATTCGAGCTACCGTCACCTCATGCGATGGATAAGTCTGATACAAAAACTGCCTGGCTCGCGAAACTGAATCGCCGACTAAAGAGAACTGGAGATACCGAACCAGCACAGGCAAAATTAAGACTTTCGATAGGCGTGCTGCTGGTCGGATACTTCTGCCTGCCCTGGGGCGGGGGTGAGACTTTCGCCGAAGTAATCGGCTCCGTACCCAGCCTGATCACCATATATTACTACAGTGGCGCCCTGCTGATATTCCTGGCCATAGTCGCCAATCCCAGAAGCTCACCGATCAGACGGGTTGTCGGTGCCATACATGACATGACTTCATTGTCGATGGTGATGTTCCTCGCCGGAAGCGAAAGCGTCATCCTGTTCGTGCTCTATCCATGGGTAATTCTCGGCAATGGCTTCAGATACGGCACCCTTTACCTGTTCATCTCCCAAGGTGTCGCCATCCTCGGATTTCTCGCGGCAATCATCTGGGGAAGCTACTGGCAGGATCATCGCTCGATCGCCATTGGCCTGTTACTGTTACTGACTCTGTTACCGCTGTATGCCGCTTTTTTGATCAAACAACTGCATGCCGCAATCGATATGGCCAAGCAGGCCAACCAGGCCAAAAGCCGGTTTTTGGCGAACATGTCGCATGAATTGAGAACACCGTTGAACGGCGTTATCGGCGTAGGTGATTTATTGCGTGAAACGCAATTGAACTACGAACAAAAGGAATTGGTTAATACCATGCATAGTTCGGCAAATACGCTGCTGGAACTGATCGAAAACGTACTGGATATCGCCAAGATCGAGGCCGGCAAGATATTGATCGAATCCAAGGATTTCGATTTACACGGCCTGGTGAACTCGGTAATTTACATGCTGTCGCCGATGGGGGAAAAGAAGGATCTCGCGCTATCGTGCAATTTCGATCCCGAAACTCCGTTTGCGCTCAAGGGTGATCAGCAGCACTTGCGGCAGGTGTTGATCAACCTGGTCAACAATGCAATCAAGTTTACGGAAAAAGGATCGGTCACCCTCACGATTCGCATGGTCGGGGGTACCGAAGCGATGCCGCGCATCCGATTCGAGGTTTGTGATACGGGGATCGGCATTGCGGAAGAAAATATCAACAGGATTTTCGACGATTTCACCCAGGCCGATGCCGGAACCAGCAGGGCGTTTGGTGGAACCGGCCTGGGCACTACGATATCGAAAGAACTGGTCGAACTCATGGACGGCGAGATCGGGGTAATCAGCGAACTTGAAAAAGGCTCGACCTTCTGGTTCGAAATTCCGTTTGTAGCCAGCACTAATCCGGAAACCAGTATTTCCGAGAATCACGTGCTACTGCTGGCCGGTGAAGACAGTGCCGATTTGATCAGACCCTCGCTGAAATACTGGCAGGTCAATTTCGATTGGGTTAGAACTTCGACACGCGCGATTTCGCAGATGATACAGGCAAACGACGATACCAATCCCTACGAGACGATCGTCGTCGATCAGTCCTGCCTGACCGATATCAATGCCCTGCAGTTTGCACAAATGGTAAAATCCGAAGGATTGATGGAAGACACTTCGATGGTGTTGATCAACTCTTCCGATACCATGATCGACGCCAACAATACGCATCATTACTACATTTCGACGATCTCGAATCCAGAGGACAAGAGGCTGTTGTTCAATGCGCTGCATGCTGCACAAAGCGTGAACCTGAACGACAGCAAGATCGTCACCATGGCCGAGCACTATGCCAAGCAGGCAGGTGTCTCCTCGCTGAACATTCTGGTGGCGGAAGACAACCAGGTGAACCAGCAGGTCGTCGAAGGCATTCTTCGCAACGCGGGGCACAACGTGCTGCTTACGAATACCGGGGACAAGGCACTCGATATCCTCAGCGAGGAACTCGATCAGATCGACATGCTGATTCTCGATATGAACATGCCCGAAACCTCCGGAATCGAAGTCGTAAAAACACTACGTTTCATGGATACGAGCGGCCAGATGCCGGTTATCATGCTAACCGCCGACGCGACCCCCGAGGCCAAGGAAGCTTCATTGAGCGCAGGCGCCAATCGGTTCCTGACCAAGCCAATCGACGCACGCGGTTTGCTGGAATGTATCGCATCGCTGTCCAAGAATATTCGCAAGGCAAAAGCCGTCGCCAGTCAGGAACCGCCGGATTCCAGGAAGCAACTTTATGGCATCTTCGCCGACTCCGAATGGTACGATCACGTGGTATTACAAGAGCTCGATATGTTGGGAGAAGGACCGGATTTTCTGAAATCCTTGTTGAGGAACTTTGAAAAAGAGGGATCGCAGCATATTCTGGATATCAAGAAGTCGATGTTCGATGATTACCTGGAATATCGGGACAATTTACATGCGTTGAAAGGATCTGCAAGCGAATTGGGGGCGAATAAACTGGTTGATGTCTGCCTGCAGGGAGAAGCCCTGAAACCCTACGACATGGGCAGCGAAAAAATCAATCAGATGTGTATGCGGGTAGAAGACGTATTTAACAAAACCGTTACTGCACTGAATAGTGCAGTAACGGTCGAACAAAAGACATATCCGGGTAGCTCAACTGATCGTCATTAGGCAGATTCTTCAACCTTACAGTTCTGTCGGCGAACCAGCCTTTCCATCATCCGCAGGTCCTTTGAAGTTAACTGCAAAGCCGAATCAGCCCACACCGTGGCGATGTCTTCCAGTTCCTTGTAGCTAACCTGATTACAGATATCCTTGAGTTTTTGCATCGCTCTGAAAGTGTTGCTGGCCTTGGAGGCATTCTTGATATAACGATAAATGGCCACCTCGCCTTCGCCTTTCTCCGCGAGTATGTCGATAACACCCATCTCGTAAAGTTGCTCGGCCGAGAAAATCCGGCCGCTAAGAATCATTTTTTCGGCGGCGTCGAATCCGATTTTACGGGACAAGAGGGAATAAGCGCCCATACCCGGAAACAGGTTAAACAGTACTTCCGGCAATCCCATTTTTACGCCTCGCTCGGCAACGATCAGATTGCTGGACAATGCGGCCTCGAATCCGCCGCCGAGCGCGTCGCCCTGGATCAGTGATATGGTCGTCAGGTCAAGATCGTAGTGAAACATGTTCCGATAGAGAATATCGATGCATTTTATTGCATAGTCCAACAGTCCCTGCCGGTTTTTCGTATCGATGTATTGAGCGAACAACTCCAGGTCACCGCCCAGATTGAATACGCCTTCCACGTCTGAACCCACGACCAGGTAATCATATTTTTCGCCGTCCGAGTCGATCATCTCCTGTTTGACGCTGTCGAGATAATCGTTGATATCATCGAGCAATCGAAGGGTGAAAGACGGACGCGGCTGGCCCTTCATTAAAAACCAGCCTATTTTGTTTTTACTGTCGTAGTAGGTTTTTAGCTGGGATGGATCTGCAAGTGCCTGTTGTTCCGAGGCAATCTCGTTGATATAGGCTACATTACTCATAATGTCTCTCCGGATGTCTTTGTTTTTGCGCCCGAATATTGCATTCGGGAAAAGCAATGGTTATTTCGCCTGAAATGTGAAATTCTATTATATTCAGGACTTTACCCACCTTTTTTAACGGGCAGGTTACGAGACTAAATTTACCGAAAAGAGGGATGATTGCAAGCAAAGTGTGACCAAGTTCACACTGCAATGAAGAGAGATTACTTTAAGTAGACTTTATAAGTGTTTGTTCGAGATATATTTATACAAATCAAACACTGGCAAAAAAAAATTCAAACTTACCGGGGAAAGCGCTTAAACTGCCTTAAAATTGACAGAAAAGTGTTTGATTTAGAACAATAAAAGCGTCGGTTTTCCGACGATCGGACGTCAACTTTTTGACTAAAATATAAACACTCAATCGGCTTCGTCGATCCAGGCCATCTGAATTGCTTCGAGTATCTTTTCGCTCGAGCGATTCGGATCGTCGTCGAACCCGTCGAGTGCGCAAACCCAGGCATGCAGATCGGTGAATCGCACGTACTGCGGATCGACATCGGTGTGCGTATCGGCGAGCTCAATCGCTATATCCAGCGTATCCGTCCACTTAAGGCTCATGGCGTTCTCCTAGTGATTTTCAGAAACCATGTTGATGGTGTACCGGGGGATCTCGATTTTCAACGGCTCGTCGCCGACGACGGCCTGACAACTGAGCCGCGAATCCATATCGAGACCCCATGCCTTGTCGAGATAATCATCTTCGTCCTCGCTCGACTCTTCGAGCGAATCGAACCCCTCGCGCACGTAAACGTGGCATGTCGTACAGGCGCAGGACTTTTCGCAGGCGTGTTCGATTTCGATGCCATTGCTCAGCATCGCATCACAGATACTGATGCCCGGCTCGACCTCGATCTCTGCCCCCTCGGGACAGATGTCGGGATGTGGCATTACCGTGATTCGCGTCATCGAACGTCAACCTCGTTTATTTGCTTGCCGCCGAGCACCTTCCTGACGCTTTCGTCCATGCGCCGGGCGACATAGGATTCGCTCGCCTCTTCCAGCTTCGCGATCAGTTTCTTGAGTTGCTCGGCGTCCGCATCTTCGAGCGAAGACTCCAGCTCATCACGGCATTCGCCAATATGCGCGCGTTCCTGCTCCGAGAGAATATGGCCGTCCTGCGCCATCGCCGCATCGATAGCCTCGATAACGCGCCGCCCTTCGACCTGCTGTTCCTTGAGCATGCGCAGATCGACATCCTCTCGGGCATGTTCCATCGACGCCCGCAGCATGGTTTCGATTTCGCTATCGGTCAACCCGTAGGAAGGCTTGACGACGATATCGGCGGTCACGCCGCTGGTGGTTTCCTCGGCGCTGACCGACATCAAGCCGTCGGCATCGACCTGGTAAGTGACGCGGATACGGGCCGCGCCGGCGACCATCGGCGGAAATCCGCGTAACTCGAAACGGGCCAGCGAACGGCAATCCGTGACCAGTTCACGCTCGCCCTGGACCACATGGATCGACATCGCGGTCTGTCCATCCTTGAAAGTCGTGAATTCCTGCGCCCGCGATACCGGTATCGCGGAATTTCGCTCGATGATCTTTTCGGCGAGACCGCCCATGGTTTCGATACCCAGCGACAGCGGCAATACGTCGAGCAACAGCATTTCGCTATCGGGTTTGTTACCGGCCAGGATGTCGGCCTGGATCGCCGCGCCCAGAGCGACTACCTGGTCCGGATCGAGTTCGCACATGGGCTTGCGGCCGAAGAACTCTCCGACCATGGTCTGCACCAGCGGTACCCGCGTCGAGCCGCCGACCATGACGACCTCGCCGACTTCCTGTTTGTCGACACCGGCGTCGCGCAGCGCTCGCCTGCAGGAGGACAGGGTCTTCTTGATCAGCGGATGGATCAACGCATCGAAGGTTTCGCGCTCGATTTCCCCTCGCCACGACTGTCCCTGTTGCTCGATCTCGATAACCGCGCTATCGGCATCGGTCAATTGCTCCTTTGCCCGTCGCGCGGCCAGTAGAATCCTGCGCGCCAGGGCGGTATCGACATCATCGAAATCCGCCTGCTCGATAATCCATTCGCCGAGCACGTGATCCATGTCGTCGCCGCCGAGCGACGAATCGCCGCCGGTCGCGAGCACCTCGAATACGCCGCGGTTGAGGCGCAGCAGGGAAATATCGAAAGTGCCGCCGCCCAGATCGTATACGGCGATCAGACCCTCGGCGCTTCGGTCCAGCCCGTAGGCGACTGCGGCCGCGGTCGGCTCGTTGAGCAGCCGGTAGAGATTCAGACCGGCCAGGGTCGCAGCGTCGCGGGTTGCCTGGCGCTGTGCGTCGTCGAAATAAGCCGGTACCGTGATGA
>JASFKL010000137.1:0-9856 GCA_050118655.1 Gammaproteobacteria bacterium
CGACGGCAACGAGATTTCCGGGGTCGCCGACAAGATCGCCCGCCTGCGCGGAGATTACCGGCTCGACGACATGGCGCGCGTCTATCTGGTATACAATTACAGCTCGCCGAAATACGCCCAGGGTGATAACGCCAACGAATTTGGTAAACTCGGCTCCATCACGGTAATCAATGCCGGCTTCGCTTACCGCTACGAGTCCTGGGACATCGATTTGAGAATCAACAACCTGAATGATGAAAGCTACGCCGAGTTCGTCACCAATAACGGATTCGGTGCGGCTTACCAGCCCAGCCCCGGGCGTAACTACTTCGTCACCGCCGGCTACCGCTTCGAGTAATGGGTAATCGTCTGAGCAAGATTTACACGCGCACCGGCGACGAGGGTACGACCGGCCTCGGTGACGGCAGCCGGCGCGCAAAAAACGATGCCCGCGTGCACTGCATGGGCGAGGTCGACGAACTCAACGCCTGCCTGGGGCTGGCCCTCTCCCTGCTCGACGACGGGCCCGTGCAGCAGGTGTTGTTCGCCGTGCAGCACGACCTGTTCGACATCGGCGCCGAACTTGCCCAGCCCGGCAAACAGATGCTGGGCGACGACTACGTCGAGGGGCTCGAGCGCAACGCCGACGAGTTCAACGCCTCCCTGAGCCCGCTCAAGGAATTCATCCTGCCGGGCGGATCACAGGCGGTGGCCGCGATCCACCTCGCGCGCACCGTCTGCCGGCGAGTCGAGCGCTCGCTGGTCGGTCTCGCCGGCAGCGAAGATGTGAATCCGGTGACCTGCCGGTATATCAATCGCCTGTCCGACCTGCTGTTTATTCTCGGCCGCGCGCAATCGCAAAGCGAAGACGGCGGCGAAGTTTACTGGAATTCTAAGTATTCGCGGCTGCACCGCGAATAACGCCGGCGTCGCTACTTTCCCGGCAACAGGAATTCGAGCACTCGTTCGATGAAGGCTTGCGGCTGCTCGGCGTGAAGCCAGTGCCCGGCGTTTTCGACGATGGCGATTTCGGCATTGTCGAAATGCTGCCGGATCTGTTCGGCCGCCTCGTCGTCGACATAGTCCGAGTTCGCGCCGCGGATGAACAGGGTTCGCAGATCGATGCGCCAGTCCGCGGGCAGATCGATGAAACCCGTCAGATTATGCATGTTGCGCCGGATAGCCTGCCAATTTACCCGCCACCGCCAGCCATCGCTGCCGCGGACGAGATTTTGCAGCAGGAAACCGCGCAGGCCCGGTTCGGGAATCGCGGATTCCAGCGCGCGGTCGGCGTCGGCGCGCGAGGCGATGGCATCGAGGGATAAGCCGAGCACCGCGTCGATGAGTTCGTCATGATCGTGCGCATAGCTGACCGGCGCGATATCGGCGATCACCATGTCCGCGACCAGTTCGGGCTCGGCGAGCGCCAGGGCCATCGCGACCTTGCCGCCCATGCTGTGCCCGAGCAGGTGGCTGGGACCGATGCCGAGCCGCCGGATCAGGCGGGTTACGTCGCCGGCCATCGCCGGGTAATTCATTTCGTCGGCGTGAAACGACTGGCCGTGATTGCGCAGATCGACATTGAATACCTCGAAGGATTGCGCCAGGCGCCGCGCGAGGGACTGCCAGTTGCGTCCCGAGCCGAACAGGCCGTGCAGCACGACCAGCGGTTGCCCGCTGCCGCTGCTGTTGTAATTGAGTTCCGGCATGCCGTTATCGCGCGCCCCGGTCGAATTGGCCGGGTTTATTTCTTGCGCGGAATATAGAGGTCGGTAATCGTGCCCTCGGCCATTTCGGCGGCGAAGTTGAAGGTCTCGGAAAGCGTCGGATGCGGATGTATCGTAAGGCCGATATCCTCGGCATCGGCACCCATCTCCAGCGCCAGTACCGCCTCGGCGATCAACTCGCCCGCGTTGGGGCCGACGATACCGGCGCCGAGTATGCGTCTGGTCTCCTTGTCGAAGATCACCTTGGTCATGCCCTCGTCGCGATCTATGCCCAGGGCACGGCCGCTCGCCGCCCACGGGAAGGCGCCCTTTTCGATCTCGATTCCCTGCTCTTTCGCCTCGGCCTCGCTCAAACCCATCCACGCGACCTCGGGGTCGGTGTAGGCGACCGACGGGATCGTCAGCGGTTCGAAGAAAGACTTCATGCCGGCGATCACCTCGGCCGCGACCTTGCCCTCGTGGGTCGCCTTGTGCGCGAGCATCGGGTTGCCGACGATATCGCCGATCGCGAAGATATGCGGCACGTTGGTGCGCATCTGCTTGTCGACGCGGATAAAACCCGCATCGTCGACTTCGACGCCGGCCTTGTCGGCACCGATCCTGTTACCGTTGGGCCGCCGTCCGACCGCCACCAGCACCCGGTCGTAGATCGCCGCATCGGGCGCTTTGTCGCCCTCGAAGGTCACTTTCAGACCATTCTTTTGCGCCTTGATTTCGGATACCCTGGTCTTTAGATGAATCGCCTTGTAGCGTTTGGAGATGATCTTGTTCAAGCCCCTCAACAAATCCTTGTCGCAGCCGGGGATCAGCGTGTCCATGAACTCGACCACGGTGATTTCGGAACCCAGCGCATGGTAGACGGTCGCCATTTCGAGACCGATGATGCCGCCGCCGACGACCAGCAGTTTCTTCGGAACCTCTTCGAGTAGCAGCGCGTCGGTCGAATCCATCAGGCGTGGATCGTCATTCGGAAACGACGGAATTTCGGTAGCCTGCGAACCCGCGGCGATGATGCAGTTTTGAAACGCGATGTTAGTGGATTTGCCGTCTTTTTCGACAAGCAGGTTATTCGGGCCCGAGAATTGCCCCACCCCCTGCACGACCTTGATCTTGCGCTGCTTTGCGAGTCCGGAAAGTCCTCCGGTTAGCTTGCCGACCACCTTGTCCTTGAAGCCGTTGATGCCTTTGAGATCGATCTTCGGCTTGCCGAAGGTCACGCCGTTGGCCTTCATGTGTTCGGCCTCGTTGATGATTTGCGCGGTATGCAGCAGCGCCTTGGACGGAATGCAGCCCACGTTCAGGCAAACGCCGCCGAGCGCGTCGTAACGCTCGATCAGTACGACCTGCTTGCCGAGATCGGCAGCGCGAAACGCGGCCGTGTAGCCGCCCGGACCGGCGCCCAGAACCACGACCTCGGTCTCGATATCGGCATCGCCGGCAGGCGACGAAGCGGCGGCGGAATCGGTTTTCGGCCGGTCCTGCGGATTGCCGGCCGGCGCTTTCGCGGCTGCGCCCGACGGTTTTTCGGATCCCCCGTGAATCTCGATGCTGCCGAGCTTACTGCCCTCGGAAACCTTGTCGCCGACGGCGACGCCGAGCTTTTTTATGGTACCGGCATACGGCGACGGTATATCCATCGTCGCCTTGTCTGACTCCAGCGTCAGGATCGCGTCTTCGACTTCGACCGTGTCGCCCTCGGCGACGAGAATTTCGATGATTTCGACATTTTCGAAATCGCCAATGTCCGGCACTAACAGATCTTTTTCGCTCATGATTACAATAATATCCTTCTGATGTCAGAAATGACCTGGGCGAGGAAACTGGTGAATCGCGCCGCCTGCGCGCCGTCGATGACGCGATGGTCGTAGGAGAGCCCCATGGGCAATATTAGCCTCGGCTGGAATTCACCGTCGATGTAGACCGGCTGCATTTTCGAACGCGAAACCCCGAGGATGGCGACTTCGGGCGCATTGACGATGGGGGTAAAATAAGTGCCCCCGATCCCTCCGAGGCTCGAAATTGTGAAGCAACCCCCCTGCATCTCGGCCGGGGACAGCTTGCCGTCGCGCGCCCGCGACGAGATTTCGCCGAGCTCGCCGGCGAGGTCGAACAGGCCCTTTTGATCGACGTCCCGCACCACGGGCACCACCAGGCCGTTGGGAGTGTCCACGGCAATGCCGATATGGAAGTATTTTTTCATTATCAGGTTTTCGGCGCTGGCGTCGAGCGAGGCATTGAAATCCGGAAACTCGCGCAGTGCGCTGACCACCGCCTTCATCAGGAAAACCAGCGGCGTCATGCGCACCGACTTTTTCTCCGCCTCTTTCGCCAGGGATTTGCGAAACGCCTCCAGCTCGGTGATGTCGGCCTCGTCGAACTGCGTGACGTGCGGCACGGTTACCCAGCTGCGATGCAGGTGAGCGCCGGCAATCTTCTTGATGCGGCTGAGCGGGACGGTTTCGATCTCGCCGAACTTCGAGTGGTCCACGGCCGGCGGGCCGGCAACCGGGATTCCGCCGCCGCCGCCGCCGCCCGAGGTCATCGACGACTTTACGAAAGCCTTGACGTCTTCCTTTACGATCCGGCCCTTGGGCCCGCTGCCGATAACCTGTTCGATGTCGACGCCGAGTTCGCGCGCGTAGCGGCGGATCGACGGACTGGCGTGAATCGTCTTCCCGGCGGCGATCGCTTCGCCCGGGCTGGAACCCGGGTGGGGCCGCTGCGTCTTGCCGGGGGCGACATCGGTGCGTTGCGCGGTTTCGGCCGCCTGCGGCGGCGGGTCCACCGGTTTCGACGGCTCGGCCGACGGGGCGGGTTCGTCTGCCGGTTTCTCGGCCGCGGCGGGTTCGGCCGGCGCCTTTTCTTCGGCCGGTTTCGATTCGCCGCCGCCGTCGCCCGCCTGTATGGCAGCGATCTCGTCGCCCTCGTTGACCCGGTCGCCGACCTTGACCTTCATCGACTCGATGGTACCCGCATAGGGGCTCGGGATTTCCATCGTCGCCTTGTCCGACTCGAGCACGATAATCGATTGCTCCTTATCGACCTGGTCTCCGGCGGCAACCAGGATTTCGATGATTTCGATATCCTCGAAATCGCCGACATCGGGTAGCAAGATAGTTTTGGATTCTGCCACTGGGCTGCTCCTGGGCGTCGGCTAGACGCTGATCGGATTGGGTTTTTCGGGATCTATGCCGTACTTCTTGATCGCCTGCTGCACCACCTTGCTGTCGATTTCCCCGTCGTCGGCGAGCGCCTTCAGAGCGGCGACCGCGACGTAGTAGCGGTTCACCTCGAAAAATACGCGCAGCTTTTCGCGCGTGTCGCTGCGGCCGAAACCGTCGGTACCGAGCGTGACGTAGCGCGACCAGACGAATTCGCGCAGCTGCTCGCCGTAGGCACGGATGTAGTCGCTGGCGAATACCACCGGCCCGCGGCGTCCCCGCAACTGGGTCGCGAGATAACTCTGGCGCGTCTTCTTGGTGGGATGCAGGCGATTCCAGCGCGCGCAATCCTGGGCCTCGCGGGCGAGTTCGTTGACGCTGGTGACGCTCCAGACATCGGCGTTGACCTCGAAATCCTGCTTCAGCAACTCGGCCGCGGCGATGACTTCCCGCAAGATCGTCCCCGACCCCATGAGTTGCAACTTGGGTCCTTTTTCGTCGCCTTCGTCGAGACAGTAAATGCCCTTGACGATACCGTCCTCGCAACCTTTGGGCATCGCCGGATGCTCGTAATTCTCGTTCATCACCGAGATGTAGTAAAAGACGTTATCCTTCTGCTGGTACATGCGCTTCATGCCGCTGTGAATAATCACCGCGAGCTCGTAGGCGAAGGTCGGATCGTAAGAGATGCAGTTGGGTATCGTGCTGGCGAGAACATGGCTGTGGCCGTCCTGGTGCTGCAGCCCCTCGCCGGCGAGCGTGGTGCGCCCCGAGGTGCCGCCCATCAAAAATCCGCGCACCTGCATATCGCCCGCCGCCCAGGCCAGGTCGCCGACACGCTGAAAACCGAACATCGAGTAGAATATGTAAAACGGGATCATGCTCACACCGTGTGCGCTGTAGGCGGTACCGGCGGCGATCCAGGACGACATTGCACCGGCCTCGTTGATACCCTCCTCGAGTATTTGCCCGGCGACGTCTTCGCGGTAGTACATGATCTGGTCGGAATCCATCGGCTTGTAGAGTTGCCCCTTGAAAGAATAGATGCCGAGCTGGCGGAACATCCCCTCCATACCGAAGGTGCGCGCCTCGTCGGGAACGATCGGCACGATATTCTTGCCGATGTTCTTGTCGCGTGCCAATGTCGACAGGATGCGCACGAATGCCATGGTGGTGGAGAATTCACGCTCGCCGCTTTCCTTGAGCAAGGCATCGAAAATTTCCAGGCCCGGAATTGCCAGCGGTTCCGCGGTATCGCTGCGCACCGGCATGTAACCCCCGAGCTTCTTGCGGCTTTCGCGCATGTATTCCATTTCCACGCTGTCGTCGGGGAACTTGTAGAAAGGCGCGGCGGCGATATCGTCGTCGCTGATCGGGATGTTGAAACGGTCGCGGAATGCCTTCAGCGAATCCTCGCCCATCTTCTTTTGCGAATGGGTGATGTTCTGTCCCTCGCCGGCCTCGCCCATGCCGTAGCCCTTGACCGTCTTGGCGAGGATGACCGTCGGCCGTCCCTTGCTCTCCACGGCCTCGGCATAGGCCGCGTAAACCTTGTGCGGATCGTGACCGCCGCGATTGAGCCGCCAGATATCCTCGTCCGACATGTCGGCCACCATCTCGAGGGTCTCGGGGTACTTGCCGAAGAAAAACTCGCGCGTGTATGCCCCGCCCTTGGCCTTGCAGGCCTGGTACTCGCCGTCGACGGTTTCTTCCATGAGCTTTTGCAGCACGCCGTTCTTGTCCTTGGCGAACAGGTGATCCCAGTAAGATCCCCAGACGACCTTGAGCACGTTCCAGCCCGCGCCGCGAAACACGGCTTCGAGTTCCTGGATAATCTTGCCGTTGCCGCGCACCGGGCCGTCGAGCCGCTGCAGGTTGCAATTGATCACGAATATCAGATTGTCGAGGTTTTCGCGCGCGGCCAGCGAGATCGCGCCGAGCGATTCGGGCTCGTCCATTTCGCCGTCGCCCATGAACGCCCAGACCTTGCGGTCGTCCTGGTCCTGGATACCGCGATTCTCGAGATACTTCATGAATCGCGCCTGGTAAATCGCCATGATCGGACCGAGCCCCATCGATACCGTCGGAAATTGCCAGAAGTGCGGCATCAGCCACGGATGCGGATAAGAAGACAGCCCGCCCTCGTTGAGCGCTTCCTGACGAAACAGCTTCATCTGTTCCTCGGTGATGCGGCCCTCGAGAAACGCGCGCGCGTAGATACCCGGCGCGGAATGCCCCTGGAAGAACACCAGGTCGCCCTTGTTCTCCTCGTTGGGCGCTCGGAAAAAATGCATGAAGCCGACATCGTAAAGCGTCGCCGCCGACGCGAAGCTCGCGATATGACCGCCGAGCTCGCTGGAAAACCGGTTCGCATCGACGACCATCGCCGCGGCGTTCCAGCGGATTACCGAACGGATGCTGTGCTCGATTGCCTGGTCTCCCGGAATCGGGCGCTGTTGCGACAGCGGTATGGTATTGACGTAAGCCGTGGTCGCCGAAAACGGCAGGTAGGCGCCGGAGCGACGGGTTTTATCGATCAGCTTTTCGAGCAGGAAGTGCGCGCGTTCCGCGCCCTCGCGGTCGAGCACCGAATCCAGCGATTCGATCCATTCCTGGGTTTCCTGCGGATCAATATCAGTTTCGTCTACCACGTGCGTTGCCTTTGTTGTAAATTGGCGGGATTATACAGAATTTCGATTTCGGCTCAGAGCCATCATTATATTTTATGCTTATATTAAGCCCCGCAGCGCTCAAACTGCAATAAATGGAAAGCCTCACCATCGTCAAACCCGATGACTGGCATTTGCATTTGCGCGATACGCCTTACCTCGAGTCCGTGGTCGGAGACACCGCCCGGCAATTCGCCCGCGCGATCGTCATGCCGAACCTCTCGCCCCCGGTCCGCAGCTGCGAGGAAGCCCTTGCCTATCGCGAGCGGATACTCGCGGCGCTACCGCCGGAGAGCGAATTCGAACCGCTGATGACACTATACCTGACCGACAGCACGCGCGTCGAAGATATCGCCGAGGCCGGCGCGTCGCCGCATATTCACGGCGCCAAGCTCTACCCGGCCGGCGCGACGACGAATTCGGAGGCCGGGGTGACCGCGCTCGACAAGATCGAGCACGTGTTCGCAGCGATGCAGGAGCACGATCTGGTATTGCAGGTGCACGGCGAGGCAACCGGCAGCGATGTCGACGTGTTCGATCGCGAAAAGGTTTTTATCGACCGGCAGCTGACGCGCATCCACCGCGATTACCCCGGGTTGCGCATCGTGTTCGAGCACATCACCACCTGCGAGGCGCTGGATTTCGTTCGTTCGGGCGGGCCGCAACTGGCAGCGACCATCACCCCGCATCACCTGCTGATCAATCGCAACGCGATCTTCGCCGGCGGTATCAGGCCGCATCATTACTGCCTGCCGGTCGCCAAGCGCGAACGTCATCGCCAGGCCCTGCTGGCCGCGGCCAGCGGCGGGGAGAGCCGTTTTTTCGCCGGCACCGACAGCGCGCCGCATTCCAGGGAGGCAAAAGAATCCGACTGCGGATGCGCCGGCATCTATTCGGCGCACAGTGCGCTCGAACTTTATGCCGAGGCCTTCGACGAAGCCGGCAATTTCGAAAATTTCGAACCTTTCCTGAGCCGCAACGGCGCGGCGTTTTACGGCTTGCCGCAAAATCGCGGCACGGTCAGTCTCGAGCGCCGGGAGTGGACCCTGCCCGCGTCGCTGCCATACCCGGATTCGTCGCTGGTGCCTTTCAAGGCCGGTGAAAAGCTGCGCTGGAAGCAAGTTGCCGATGCCTGATACGACGCCGATGGCTCGGCGCTTCAGGGGGTTCCTGCCGGTGGTCGTCGATGTCGAGACCGGGGGTTTCAACGAGGCGACCGATGCGCTGCTGCAAATTGCCGCCGTACTGCTGGATATCGACGACGAGGGCCGGCTTTACTGCGCCGAAACGGTTTCCTGCCACGTGACTCCCTTCGAGGGAGCCAATCTCGATCCCAAGTCGATGGAAGTCAACGGCATCGACGTCGATCATCCGTTCCGGCTGGCGCTGGAAGAAAAGCAGGCGCTGCCGAAAATTTTCAAGCCGGTGCGCAACGCGATCAAGCAACAGGGATGCAACAAGGCGATACTGGTCGGGCACAACGCGCATTTCGATCTCAAGTTCATCAATGCCGCGGCGGCGCGTACCGGTATCAAGCGAAATCCATTCCATCCTTTCAGCACCTTCGACACGGTTACCGTCGCCGGGCTGGCCTACGGGCAAACCGTGCTGGCGAGGGCGGTGAAATCCGCCGGCATGGAATGGGACCCCAGCGAGGCGCACTCGGCAATCTACGATGCCGAGATGACCGCGGCGCTGTTTTGCAAGGTCGTCAACGAATTCGCATTTATGCCACCCTGATTCGAAATATACATTATACTCACTGGCACTCGAATCCTTGCCTCAAACCTTGCGCAAAGAAGATCTCTCCATAGTCGTCGTCGACGATCTCCAGTTCAGCCGTGAAGTGGTTAAATCCGGTCTCGGCAAATCGGGATTCGGCGACATCCGTACCGCTTCGTCCGCCGACGAGGCGCTCTACCAGCTCAATCAGCGACGCGCTCACGTGGTGCTCGCGGATTTCTGGATGCCGGGAATGAACGGCCTGGAGATGACCGACCTGATCAGGCGCTGGGACGAAAACAACGACCGTTACACCGGCATCGTGTTGCTCACCGCCGAGGATACCACCTCGAGTATCGTGGTCGCCTTCGATCGCGGCGTCGACGATTTCATTTCCAAGTCGGCCAACCAGTTCGAACTCGCCGCCAGGGTTTACGGCGCCGGTCGCAATGCGTTCCGGCAGAACGAGATGCGTGAGCGCATGCGCAAGCTCAGCGACCGCTTTCTGCGCATCAAGCAATACAACCTGCTCGACACCGAAACCAACATGCCGAACCGAGCGCAATTCGAATTGCATCTCGAATCGCTGATCGAGCAC
>JASFKL010000138.1:0-9807 GCA_050118655.1 Gammaproteobacteria bacterium
CGGCAAGCAAATGCTGTCGTCGTTCATCGCCTACAAGGTCGACGAGTGGGAGCGTTATCACCAGGTCACCACCGACTGGGAGGTAAAAGAATACCTGCGACTGTTCTGATGGACCACGAAGTCTTTAGGTTAAAAAACTTCGAGCTGCAGTCGGGCACGGTGATGCCCGACGCCCGGCTCGCCTACAAGACCTACGGCGAGCTGAACGCCGCGCGCGATAACGTCGTCGTACTGCCGACTTTTTACACCGGCACACACCGGCGCAACGAGGGGTTTTTCGGCGCGGGCCGCGCGATCGACCCCGCGCGTCACTTCGTGGTTTCGATCGACCTGTTCGGCAACGGTATCTCGTCTTCACCGAGCAACGCGGCGGCGCCTTTCGCGGGCGCCGATTTTCCGCGGGTAACTTTTTACGACAACGTGCGCGCACAGCACGCGCTGCTGACCGAAAGGCTCGGCGTCGAGCGCGTCGCGCTGGTGACCGGCTGGTCGATGGCCGGATGCCAGAGTTTCCAGTGGGGCGCGCAATATCCGGGAATGGTCGACGCGATCCTGCCGTTTTGCGGTTCAGCGAAAACCTCCGAGCACAATATCGTGTTCCTCGAAGGCGTCAAGGCCGCGTTGACCGCGGATGGGACCTGGGCGGAAGGCCGTTACACCCAGCCGCCGGTTCGCGGGCTCAAGGCCTTCGGCCGCGTCTACGCCGGCTGGGCTTTTTCGCAAACCTTTTACCGCGAGCGCAGGTACCGTCAGCTCGGCTTCGACAACGCCGAAGACCTGTTACTGGACTGGGAACGGGACCACCTCGACTGGGACGCCAACGACCTGCTGTGCAAACTGTGGACCTGGCAACGGGGAGACATCAGCGCGCAACCGGCATATGGCGGCGATTTCGTCGCCGCGCTGAACGCGATTCGCGCGCGCACCATCGTCATCGCCTGCGACAACGACCTCTACTTTCAGCCCGCCGACAATGCGCTCGAGGTGCCGCATATACCGCAGGCCGAACTTCGCGTCTACGAGTCGCCCTGGGGTCACTGTGTCGCGTCACCGGGCAATGACCCGGATTTTCAGGATTACCTCGACCAGGCGATCTCGGAATTACTCGACTAATCCGGGCCGACCCGCGGCTAGCGCCAGCCGGCGCGGTCCATTAGCTCCACCGCGGCTCGATTGTTTTCGCCGAGCAAGGTCAGGTTGAGGCTGTCGCTCCTGAATTCGCCGAAAGACTTCAGAGTCTCGGGTATCTTTACCCCGTCGACCACCGGGTACTCGTCGTTGATCTTCGCGTACCATGCCTGCGATTCGTCGTTGACCAGAAATTCGAGCAGTTTTATCGCCGCGTCGCGGTGCTTGCTGTGTTTTGTCACGCCCGCGCCGCTGACATTGACGTGCGCGCCGCGGCCGTCCTGATTGGGCCAGAATATCCCGAGCCGGGAAGCGGCCTTGCGGTCTTTTTCCTTGTCGCTGTCGAGCAACCTGCCGTAGTAATAGGTATTCGCGACCGCGATATCGCAGAGTCCCGCCGCCGCGGCCCGTAGCTGGTCGGTATCGCCGCCAGCCGGCTTGCGCGCGAAATTTTCGACCAGTTTCTTCGCCCAGGCCTCGGTTTTCTCGACCCCGTCCGCTTCGATCATCGACGCGACCAGCGACTGGTTGTAGATCGCGTTCGACGAGCGCATGCAGATTCGCCCGCGCCACTTGTCGTCGGCCAGCGCCTCGTAGGTCGAGAGCTCGGACGGGTCGACCGTGTCCTTTACATAGAATATGACCCGCGCGCGCTGCGACAGGCCGAACCATTGATTGTCGCGGTCGCGCAGGTTCGGCGGTATTCGCTCCTCGAGTACCGGGTCGTCGATCTGTTGCAGCAGCCCCGCTTCCTTGGCGCGCTGCAGGCGGCCCGCGTCGACCGTGATGAACACATCCGCCGGGCTCGCGCGGCCCTCGATCTGGAGTCTTTTCAACAAGCCGTCGGCCTTGCCCGTGACCAGTCGAAATTCGATTCCGGTCTGTTCCTGGAAGCGTTTCAGCAACGGCAGGATCAGCGCTTCCTTGCGTGCCGAGTAAATATTGACGACCGGCGCGTCGCTGGCGGCGACAGGCAAAACCGACGCCAGACCGAAGATTGCCAGCCATGCCAGGCTCAGGTATTTCATAGTTGTACCTCGTTTAATTTCGAATGCGGTTTTATCAGGATTCCGGCCGCCTCGGCAAACGGGGCCAGGTAAAGCGATCGCAATCCGTGCGCGGCCGATTCGCCGCTGCCGAGCCCGTATTCCAGTTTTCTGTCGGGCTCGGAATGGCGCAGCGTGCCGAAACAGTGATCCCACAGCGACAGCGCGACGCCGAAGTTCCGGTCGCGGTGTTCGGGCGCCGTCGAGTGATGGACCTGGTGCTGCGCGGGCGACATGAAGATCTTTTCCAACGGCTTCCAGAAGCCGATCGCAACCGGGCTGTGGCGCAGGTTGGAGCCGAGCAGGTTAAAGGCGAAGTTGAATACCCCGGCGCCGAGCACGGTCAGCAGCGTGACCTGGTCGCCGAAGAAAAAGAAGAAGCTCCCGATGCAGGCGCCGTAGATCAGCGCGCTGCGCAGCGAGAACAGCAGCATTTCGACCGGGTGGGTACGCATCACTGTTACCGGGTTCAACGCGGTGGCTCCGTGATGGACCTTGTGAAACGCCCACAGCAAGGGTATGCGATGCAACAGACGATGGACCCAGTAACGCGCGAAATCGTCGACCACGAACAGGCTCAAGGTAAAGCCCGCGGCGATCGCCCAGCCGGGCGCCGCGATCAGCGCGCGCCCGTCGACGAGCAGATGCAATCCCCCGAAAACCGCGTAGGCCACGGCGGCGTGACCGAGCAACCGGGGCGCGAGCAGCGTCATCAGTACCGAGTTGAGAATCGCCACCCCGTAGTCGGCGCGCGCGCTGGCCGACCACCAGGCGTCGCGCGCGAAAATCCGCGCCCAGCAGTCCCGCAGCTTCAGGCCTTGCGCATAGCGCAGCCAAAGCAATGCGATTACCAGTGCCGACAGCAGGTAACCCGCAAACAGGCGCTTTCGCGGATCGACTACCGTCGGCAGCCAGTCTCCGAGCAACTGGAATACCTGTTCCATCTCCGCTGGTACTCGTCGGGCCGATTCGAAATTCCAGGACAGCGCTTTAGCTAGTCGGTCTCGGTGGACGCCTTTCCGCCGGTGCTCTCGAGAACTTTCGACATATTTCCGGTGACGTCATCCTTGCGCGCCTGCAGGCCGAATTCCTCGCCGAGCAATTTCTGCACCTCGATCATGTTCACCATGTATTCCGTCATCGTGATATCGCCGCCGGTGACGAATTCGCCCTGCGCGCCGAGAGCGGTCACCTGGCCGCCGCCGAACAAAACCGGGCCGTAGCCGATCAAACGGTTTAGCCGGGCACCGACCGCGCCGAGGTTTTTCGATCCGGTCTCGAGCGCCATCGCGAAGCCTTTCATCTCGCTCCAGTGCTCGCAGTACTCCCTGAATGCATCGCCGGGATCCGCATTGCTCTTCGACATCTCGTCGAGTTCCTGCAGGTTCTGGTAGACCTCGCCGGCATACTTGAACGCCGCCTCGGCGATGACCTTTTCCCAGTTCGACTTGATGGTTTCGGCGTAAGCCGTCAATTGCGCACGCTGTGTCTCGTTCAGATTCTCGCCGTCCGCCCCGGCGATCAATTCGCGCCCGTCGATAAAGGCCCGGGTGATGCGGTGCAGGTAGTTGGTGCCGCTCTTGTCGGCATCGGCTGAATAATAGGCGTGCGCGTAGGCCATTTCCCGGTAGAGATCGACTACGCCGTCGCGGTTGTAGTCGGCCGCCTGCATGTCCTTGCCCCTGGCGACGTTGTAGGCCTGGATCGCGTTCAGGGTCAGCGCATGCGCCGGCGCGCCGAAGTAACCGAAAGCCTCGTCCCAGGAGTGTTCCTTGCCGGTATAGTAAGCCCCCGGTTGGTAGGGCTCGCCGTTCGGCTTGTGGCCGGGTTGCAGGTTTTCGCCGAGATATTCTTCGACCGCCTGGTGATAAAACACTGCG
The DNA here is from genome assembly GCA_050118655.1 of Gammaproteobacteria bacterium. Classification (GTDB taxonomy): domain Bacteria; phylum Pseudomonadota; class Gammaproteobacteria. The sequence continues at coordinate 4,055 of JASFKL010000138.1, forward strand.
CCCATGATGAACTTGGAAATCAGCTGCGGATAGTCGTAACCGGTCAGGGGATCGAAGCCGCCGTTCGCGGCCGAGGCCCGGTCGATCATCTGCTCGATGACCTCGGAACCGGTCAGCGAACCGGGCCAGCCGTTGACGACGCCTTGGTAAGTCTTGGTCTTCAGTTCATTGCCGGCCGATACCTGGTCGATTCGGGTTTGCTCAACGACGAAGTTTCCGTGAGTGACGGGATCGAGGATTTCGCGCCCCGCATCCTTGCCCGCGTAGTAAGCCATCATTTTCGCCTTCAATTCGGGATTGGCCTCGCCGTTACCCTGCCCGGCCAGGACCTTGAGCGAATTATGCAGCAGATGTCGCGCGGCCTGGCCCGAGTAAGCGGTGGAATCGATCTTGTCTCCCGAATATCCCTTGACGGTGACCGGAAACGGACCGTAAATATCCGCGGCCTGCAGACTCGATGCCAGCAGCCCGAACGCCAGGCCGAAGGCGGAGACGGTTAATTTCATGGTTAAATTCCTCGCGAGCAAAACAATAGCCAATCGAACGACCGGACCGGGCGCCGACGATATCAAAATCGAATGAGAATGTAAATGTTAATCATTCTCATTCGTATTGATTCGATCGACCAGCAAGTTCTCGTAACGGCGATCGGTGAGCGTCTCGAGGAAGGCCACCAGCGCGTCGATCTTGCGGTCGCTGAGTTTTTTGGCTTTCAAATCCTGCCGGTCGATGGTTTCGGCGACTTCGGCCGGGCGCCAGGGCTGGCCGGTCTCGGGATTGCGGGAGCGTTGCGGGTTGTTGTACTGGTCGTAAAATTCGATCACCGTGCGCAGGTCGCGAAAGACGCCGTTGTGCATGTAGGGGCCGGTCACCGCGACGTTGCGCAAGCCCGGCACCCGGAACTTGCCCAGCTGTGCAGGGTCCTCCGGTTGCAGGACCGCGCCGAGACCCGGATCGGTATATCCTGGCTGCTTGCCGTTTTTCGCGCGCAGCCGGGTATTGGTCGGGGTGCCGATATTGCGGTATTCGAAGTTGGTGAACGGCTCGTCCTCGTCGTCCATGACCTTGAGCTGGTGGCAGCTGGCGCAATTGGAGTTGTTGGTGGAGAAGAATATCGACATGCCGAGGTCCTCGAGCGCGGTCAACTCGTATTCGCCGCGCAGGTAGCGGTCGTATTTCGAATCGAAAGGCATGAAGAATTCGGTTTTTTCGAAGGTCGCGATCGCATCGGTGAGTGCCGCATAGGCCCGGTCTGGGTCCTCGAACAGGCCGTCGCCGTAGACCCGTTCGAAATTGCTTCGGTAGTAATCGTGAGCTTCGATTCGATCGATTACTGCGGCCTTGTCCGGCATCGCCATTTCTATCGGGTTGAGGATCGGCTGGGCCGCCTGGTCCTGCAAATCCGCGGCGCGGCCGTCCCAGAACAGGCCGCCGCGGTACACGCCCTTTTTCTCGACGTAGCCGAACCCGGGAATCAGCGAGGCATAGGCCAGGCCCGGTGCATTGCGGTCGCCCAGCGATTCGAGGTCGTCGCCGAGCGAGGCCGCGCGGCCGACGCCGCCGTCGCGCGATTCGCTGAAGCCTCGCGCCGGGTCGTGGCAACTGGCGCAGGACAGGTTGTGCTCGCGAGACAGGATGGTGTCGAAGAACAACGCACGCCCCAGTTGCACCCGGTCGATATCGGCGGCCTGCAACGGCCGCAGACCGACCAGGCACAGCAGCGCCGCGAGCGCGACCAGCGCCCCGCGCATTCCCCATCCGCGCAATGGTTCGAGCAACACCCCGGCGATCGTGGTCGGCGCCGGCATGCCGCGAACTCCGAAGCGATAACGATCGCTACTGTTCGAGGTGCGCAGACTGCCGAATGACCAGTCCCAGATCGCGAGCATGCTGCCGTAGTTGCTGTTGTTGCCGTCGATATCGTGGTGGCGCTGGTGCTGCATCGGCGATATCAGCAAATGTTCGAGCCAGGCCGGGTAACCCAGGCGCAGGTGGGAATGGCGTAGATTGTCGCCGAGCAGGTGCGCGGCGAGCACGAATGCATTCACCCCGACCACCTCGAGGTCCTCGACCCCGGCGCCGAAAACGTAGACGAATCCCCCGGTCACGGTGCCGGCCGCGAATGCGTAACGCAAAGCGAAAAGCAGGTTTTCGAGCGGGTGTACGCGATAGTAGGTAAACGGCGTCATCACTTCGGCGCCGTGGTGCACGCGGTGAATGGCCCAGAGCGCGGGGACACGGTGCATCAGGCGGTGGAGCCCGTAGCGACTCAGGTCGTTGACCAGGAACAGTGCGAGCGCGTAGGCGGCGACGACTCCGGGTTCGACCGCGCCGAGTTTGGGGCGGTACCCGAGCTGTTGGTCGAGCAATCTGACCACGTAAACCGCGACCTCGCCGGCGCCGGCGACCAGCGGCGCGAGCAGCAGGACCTTGAGCGCCGCGGCGATCGCGAAGTAGCGATAGTCGAGGCGCGCCGACGGGTGCCACCAGACCTCCGCGCCGAGCCACTCGCGGCGTTGCTGGCCGGTCAGGCGCCCGACCGCCAGGCCGATCAGCAAGGCCAGCGCCAGGTAACCCAGGAATAACCGCTTGTCGGGAGAGTAGAGGTATTCCAGGCCGGTCAGGCTGGCGAAATCAATCGCCATCCGATTCCATGATCTTGCCCTCGACGCCGAGCGCGTCGGCCAGCAAAAAATAATAGGTCCGGTATACGGTGTCGAGCAACTTGTAGAGTTCGTGGAAATCGGCCGAGGTCACCTCGACACCGGACTGCTGCGAGAGCTTGTGGGCAAGCTCCTGCGCGGCCTCGATTCTGGAGCGCTGGAAGTCGATCTCCTCGAGACCCTTGTCCTGCAGGCGCGCCAAAAAGTAACCGGTTTCCCGGCCGATCTCGAAGAACGCCTCGTGCGTCGCGAGGATCGACTCGATCGCCACCATCGACAATCCGGATCGCCAGTATTCCAGTCTTTCGACATCCGGAGCTCCCTTGTACTTGCCGGTAAAACCGCCGGGATCACCCACGCGCCATTCGGCCAGGCGATAACTGCTATCCACCAGCGCATGTACCAGCATCTTCAGCGAGCCGCCGTCGCCGTCCTCGAAACTCGTGTCGCGGCGATAAAATCCATCGATCTCGGCAAGCCGGCTGCCGATATACTCGACCGCGATCGACGCCGCCTGCCAGCGGCGTGCGCCGCCGTCGCTTTCGGCGAACAACAGGTATTCCAGTGCATCGATTCCCTTGCTCGAAGACTTGAACATCGCCTGTTCGAGCGGGGCTTTCGACCGCAGGACACCCGAAACCGCCTCGGCAGGCGATTCGTTACCGCGGTGAAAGTGATCGATGTAGCCCGGATGGTCGAGGTATTCCTGGTCCAGCGCGCCGGCGATATAGACGGCCTCTACGGCTTTCCAGCGACGCACCAGTTCGCCGAAGGCTTGCCGCGCGGGGGCCAGCTGCGACGCCCCGGCATCGGCCGGCAGCGACTGCACGGCGGATTCGATACGCGCCAGCGCGGCGAGCGCGCCGTCGGTGTCGGGTAGCAGGATTTCCTGCTTGATCCGGTAGAGAAAGCTTTCCTCCGGGGTCGCGGCGTCGACGCCGGGCAGGTAGAGGATGAAAAGGATGAGGATCAGGATCGGTTTGTATGAAGACATGGTTACAATGAATCGAGAAATTGCAGTATCGCGGCGCGTTGCGCCGCATTCAGGCTGGAAAATTCTACTCTTGCCACGCGCGCTTCTCCAGCATGCCAGAGGACCGCCTGCTCGGGCGTCGCGGCACGGCCGTCGTGCAGGAAACCGGCCTCGGGGTTCAGGCGCCTGGCCAGACCGATACCCCACAGCGGCGCGGTGCGCCATTCGCGGGGACCGGCGTCGTGCACGCGGCTGCCGTCCGCGAGCGCCTCGCCCATGTCGTGCAACAGAAAATCGCTATAGGGATCGACCGCCGGTTCTTCGCCGACGCGGTAGCCGCTGCGATGACAGTTCGCGCAGCCGATGCGGGCGAATAGTTCGGCGCCCGCGGACGGCGGCGGCGGACGCGGCGTTCTCAGGCTTTTCAGGTAATAGACGATTGCCGCGACGCGCTCCGCGCCGATATCGGGTTCACTACTCGAAAAGGCTCGTGCGCACTGCGACTGAACCGGGCTGCAGTTTTCGCGCGGATACCAGGCCGAGGTCAATCCCATGTCCTCGATCAGCGCCCGCGAAACCTGGTCGAGCAACCCCGCCACCCCCGCCTTCCAGCCGAAACGGCCGAGCCGCCAGTCGCGATGCTCGCGCGACCAGACGATATTCGGCCTGCCCGAAATGCCGTCGCCGTCCAGGTCGTCGGGATCGGCATGGGCCAGGATCGACGTCGCGGGTATCCGCTCGACCAGGCCCAGGCCGGTGAGCGCCGGCGCGCGCCGGGGATGGACTTTCCCAGGCTCGGCCGGCAGGCCGTAGCGCAGGTCTTCGAGGACGAATTCCGGGGCAATCAATTGCTGCCTCGTGCCGTCCGCATAGGCGAACTCGACCCTGGCCGGCCGCACCGAGACGGCGGCCTCGCGCGGCACGCCGGGAATCGCGCGGGTCGCGACCTGGCCGCCATAACGGGCGTCGTCGTCGAGCCGCAGTACGATCGAACGGTCCACCGGTTTCGTAGCGTCGACGCGGTTGCCGCCGCCGTTTCGCCGGTGACAGGCGGTGCAGCTACTGGCGTTGAACAACGGCCCGAGTCCGTCGCGGGCGGTCGTCGACGCGGGCGCCTCGACCCAGGTGGCGGCGAAAAAACTGCGCCCGAGAACGAAGCGATCCAGTTGCTCGTCGGACAGCGGGCTTATCGGCTGTTCCAGCGCGTACGCATCGCGCGCCGACGTGTAGAGCGATTCGGCCGCGGCGCTCGCGCCCGGACCCGACAGCATTGCGAACAGCAAGACGCACAGGCGAGCCACGGTTAGCCTGCAAGCGGATATCGGCGACGAAAGCGATTGCTGCGGCATGCGCCGTACCCTAGATGCGAGTTTCCCCGGGATCGGTGACATCGCCGGTGGTGAGACTGAGTCCGATATCGCCGGCGACCGTCACCATGGTATCGCCGAGCCGGCGCAAATCGTTCTTCAGGTGGCGAATTTCACGGTCGTTGTTTCCCGGCAGGATCTGGTAATCGAAATGCCACCTGTCGGCGGCCAGCGAATTCATCCGCGCGATCCGGGCATCGATTCCCCGGATCAGGCCGTCCAGTTTCGCGCGCGTTTCCTCCGAGACCCGCCGGTACAGACTATCCCCATAGGTCTTGCCGTCGAATTCGGCCTTGAGCACATTGAGAAATCCGCGGTAATTACGAGTGATATCGCGATGCGTGTTGTCGCTGAAACAGGAGTGCTCGTCTTCCTCGCTCGGGGTCAGCACCGCGACCGCGATTCGCTCGTTGGCGAGCTCGGACTTGATGAATACGCCCATGCCGGTAACGATTTGCCGCAGCGCAACCTCGGGCGGTATATTTTTCTCGCGGTCGTTCCCGCCGAGCCGGCCGAGCAGCGCGGCACGATAGCATCCGCTCGCATCGTCGGCGCAGCTGCCGGAGTGCTCTCTGTTCCAGGCACCGGCGACGGTTTGCAGGTCGGCGGCCAGCAACGCGGCCACGGCCTCGAGATATTGCAGCCGACGCCCTGCATGCGGCGCCGAGATGAAATCCGACAGCGGCCGCTGTCCCGCGGTCAGCGGGCCGTGGGTAATCGCGTCGACGCTGAAATTGGCATAGTCCTGGT
>JASFKL010000139.1:0-9800 GCA_050118655.1 Gammaproteobacteria bacterium
CCTTGGCAACTCGCTCGGGCGACGCGCCGCCGCCGATATCGAGGAAGTTGGCCGGTTCGCCGCCGACGTGCTTGATCATGTCCATGGTTGCCATCGCCAGCCCGGCGCCGTTGATGATGCAGCCGATGTTGCCGTCGAGACCGACGTAGGAGAGACCGCGGTCGGCGGCATTCATCTCGCGCGGGTCTTCCTGCGACTTGTCGCGCAGCTCCGATATCCGTGGACGGCGAAAAAGGGCATTGTCGTCGAAGCCCATCTTGGCATCGAGTGCGATCAGGCGCCCGTCGGCGGTAACTACCAGCGGGTTGATTTCGACCATCGTCGCATCGAGGTCTCGAAACGCCCGGTAGCAGGCGCGCAGCGCCTTGACCGCATCGGCCAGCTGGCTCGACTCCATGCCCAGCGCGAAGGCCACCTCGCGCGCCTGAAAATCCTGCAGGCCGACCGCCGGCTCGATCGGCACGCGGATGATCGAATCGGGACTGGAGGCGGCGATTTCCTCGATATCCATACCGCCCGAGGCCGAAGCGACGCAGACGACCCGCTCGGAAGCACGGTCGAGTACGAAAGCCAGGTAGATTTCACGCGCGATATCGGTGGCTTCCTCGATGTAGAGGCGGCCGACCAGCTTGCCGCCGGGCCCGGTCTGCTTGGTGACCAGGCGCCGCCCCAGCATTTCGTTGGCGGCGTCCATGACCTCGTGCTCGGTCGAACAAAGCTTGACGCCGCCGGCCTTGCCGCGCGCGCCGGAATGGATTTGCGCCTTGACCACCCACTTTTCACCGCCCAGCTCCATCGCGCGGTAGGCGGCCTGCTCGGGACTGTAGGCGATACCGCCGCGGGCGATCGGCATGCCGAATTCCGAGAGGATGGCTTTCGCCTGATACTCGTGAATATCCATCTCAGGCCCCCTGCTCGCGGGCGCGGATCGCCGCATCCGTATTGACCAGGTTCTCGGCCATGCGCGCCGAGGCGGCATCGATCATACGGCCGTCCAGCTGGGCCGCGCCCTTGCCGGCGGCCGCGGCTTCCTCGAGCGCCGCGAGGATACGGTGCGCGCGCTCGATCTCGGCTTCGGGGGGCGAGTAAATCTCGTTGGCCAACTCGATTTGCGAGGGATGGATCGCCCACTTGCCCTCGTAGCCCATCGCCGCGGCACGGCGCGCCGCAGCCCGAAAACCATCCGCATCGTTGAAATCGCCGAACGGACCGTCGATCGCGCGCAGCCCGTAGGCACGGCAGGCGACCAACATGCGCGACAGGCCGTGGTGCCACTGGTCGCCCGGATAATCGGGATTCAGGCCGCCGATGTTGGTAGTCCGCGCGTGGCAACTGGCTGCATAGTCGGCGACGCCGAAATGCATCGCTTCCATGCGCGGGCTGGAAGTCGCGATCGCGTCGACGTTGGCCATGCCGAGGGTAATTTCGATCAGCGCCTCGAGCCCGATGCGGTTGTCGTAACCCCTGGCGGTCTCGATCTGGGTCAGCAACGCGTCGACCATGTAGATATCCGCGGCCACGCCGACCTTGGGAATCAGGATCGTGTCGAGGCGGTCGCCGGCCTGCTCCACGACGTCGATAACGTCGCGGTACATGTAATGCGTATCCAGGCTGTTGATACGTACCGAAATCGTCTTGCCGCGGCCCCGCCAGTCGATGTCGTTGAGCGCCTCGATGACGTTCTTGCGCGCCTGCGCCTTGTCGCCCGGAGAAACCGCGTCTTCGAGATCGAGAAACACGTAGTCGGCGGCGCTGGCGGCCGCCTTTTCGAACATTCCGGGGTTCGACCCGGGTACGGCGAGCTCGCTGCGCTGCAGGCGCTGGCGCGCCGGCGCATATTGCGTATGGCTCATTCGGTGCTCCTCCTAAAAGTCAGTAAACGCCGACGGGCCAAACCCCCGAAACCCGCCGGCGAACCAGGTTCTGAAAAGTTTAAGTCCGCGAAACCTCGACCTACTGTCGTCGAGTCGACATCAGGGGATTGGATTGCGACGGCGGTGCCGGTTTCAGTTGAAATCCAGCACCGCGCTGACCAGCAGGTAGACGAAAACCACCGCGAGCCACAGGTCGATCAGCAGGTACAGGTAATAGAGCTTGCGCTTCTCGGGATCCTGGCGCGCCCCGAGTGTCAGGTAGACGAAGAACGAAAGCGCCGCCAGCAGCAGGATGACCAGGTGCACGGATCAGGTTTCCTCGGCTGCCAGGCGCGCCGCCGCGATCGAGGTCATGTTAACCAGGCCGCGCACCGTGGTGCCGGGCGTGACGATGTGCGCGGCGATGTCGCAGCCGAGCAGGATCGGGCCGATAGCGACGCCGTCGGTGCCGAGCTTGACCAGGTTCATCGCGATATGCGCGGCGTCGAGATCGGGCATCACCAGCAGGTTGGCGACGTCGTCGAGATTAGAGTTCGGAAACTGCTCGGCCATGGCCTTCGGCGACAACGCCAGGTTGGCCTGCATCTCGCCCTCCACCATCAGCTCCGGGTTGGCCCGTTTGATCAGCGTCAGCGCGTCGCGCATCTTGCGCGACGAGGCCGAATCGCGGCTGCCGAAATTCGAATGCGAGAGCAACGCCACCTTCGGCGTCAGCCCGAAACGCGCGACCTCGCGCGCGGCCAGCCCGGTCATCTGCGCGATACCCTCGACGGTCGGATCCGGGGTGACGTGCGTATCGATGATGAACAGTGTGAACTTGCTGGTGATGATCACGCTCAGGCCCGCGACCTCGTTGTAACCGTCATCCTCCTGCTGCGACACCCTGAGAATACGCGCCAGATGGCGATGATAGCGGCCGATGGTGCCGCAAATCATCGTATCGGCGAGCCCCAGTTTGACCATCATCGCGGCCTGCGTAGTCTTGCTGAAGCGCATCACCTCGCGGGCCTCGGAAAGCGTCGTACCCTGGCGTTCGTTCCAGCCGTGGAACTGGCGCGCCCAGTCTTCGTTATCCTGGTACTCCACGATTTCGAAATCCACGCCGGGTTTCACGGTCAACGCGCAGTCGCGCATGATGCGCGCGATAACCTCTTCGCGGCCGAGAACGATTGGATGACAGAGTTTCTCCTGCACGACCGCTTCGACCGCCTGCATGACCTTTGGATTTTCGCCCTCGGCGAAGACCACGCGGCGACGATTGGCGCGCGCGGCGTCGAATACCGGTTTCATGAACATACCGGAGCGGTAGACGAAGGCGAGCAGCTTCTGCCGGTAGGCTTCCATGTCTTCGATCGGCCGCTCGGCGACCCCGGAATCCATAGCCGCCTGCGCCACCGCCGGGGCGATCTCGAGGATCAGGCGCTGGTCGAAGGGTTTCGGAATCAGGTACTCGGGGCCGAAGGTCAGCGATTCGCCCTGGTATGCGTCGGCGACCACGTCGCTGGTACCGGAGCGCGCGAGCCTCGAGATCGCCTCGACGCAGGCGATTTTCATTTCCTGGTTGATCTCGGTGGCGCCGGCATCGAGCGCGCCGCGGAACAGGAACGGGAAACAGAGTACGTTGTTGACCTGGTTCGGGTAATCGGTGCGGCCGGTGGCGATCACCGCGTCCGGGCAGACGCGCTTCGCCTCGGCCGGGTCGATTTCGGGGGTCGGGTTGGCGAGCGCGAAGACGATCGGCTTTCTGGCCATCGATTCGACCATTTCGGGTTTCAGCACGCCGCCCGCCGAAAGACCGAGAAAGACGTCGGCGCCGTCGATGGCTTCGGCCAGCGTGCGCGCCTCGGTTTCCACCGCGAACCCTGCCTTGTAATCGTCCATGTATTCGGTGCGTCCCTCGTAGACCACGCCGTGCGAATCGCAGACCACGATATTCTTTTTGTCGAGACCCATGGATACCAGCAATTTCAGGCAGGACAGGGCCGCCGCGCCGGCACCGGAAGCGACCAGGCGGACTTTGCCGAGTTCCTTGCCGACGACTTCGAGCGCCGAGGTGAGCGCCGCCGCGACCACGATCGCGGTGCCGTGCTGGTCGTCGTGAAATACCGGGATCGACATCTTTTCGCGCAGGTATTCCTCGATAAAGAAACAGTCCGGCGCGCGAATATCCTCGAGGTTGATACCGCAAAAGGTCGGCTCCAGCCGGGCCACGGTTTCGGCGAACTTCTGCGGGTCCTTTTCGTCGATTTCGATGTCGAACACGTCGATGCCGGAAAAGCGCTTGAACAGTACCGCCTTGCCCTCCATGACCGGCTTGGCGGCCATCGCGCCGATATCGCCGAGGCCGAGCACCGCGGTACCGTTGGTGACCACGCCGATCAGGTTGGCGCGCGCCGTGTAGTCGCGCGCGGCGAGCGGGTTCTTTTCGATCTCCAGGCAGGGATAGGCCACCCCGGGCGAATAGGCCAGCGTCAGGTCGCGCTGCGAGGTCAGCGGCGTGGTCGCCTCGATGCGCAACTTGCCGGGCGTTGGAAATCGGTGGTAGTTGAGTGCTTTTTCGCGGTTTTCGTCTGACATTGGGCTTCTCCCCTTCGAAGACGGCAGTATAAGGGGAATCGGCCCCCGTGTTCAGCCTGAAAATTGCCTCCCTGGCGCAAGGGGCCGCGATAACCTTGCTCTTACGGCATCGGCGCAATGTTCACTGCCAGGAAACATCCCGGTTTACTGGCAGTGAACCGGTTAAGCTGCCGAAAATAGCAGCGGGATCGGCGCGGCTCGCTAGACGTCGTAGCGCTTGTGTTCGCTGCGACGCTTGCCGGCACGCTGACTGACCACCCCGACGATGGCGTCGAGCGCCGGCAACTCGATTTCCGCGACGCCCTCTTTCAGCGCCGCGAGGCGATAGCGTTCGCCTTCGATGCCGAGCTGCCGCAAAACCATCCCGCCGCCGTGCCTGGCAATCACGAAACAGCCCGGGCTCACTCTGCCGGCCGGGTCGACGACGACGATATGTCCATCGACGAACTCGGGCGCCATGTCGTCGCCGATCACGCGCAGGGCGAAGGGTTCGCTGGCCGCGCAGCCGGCAAGCTCGTCGCTCATACCGCGTCCTCCGATTTCTTTTGTTGCAAACGCCACAGCCGAGCATAGACGCCATCCTGCTCGATCAGCGACTCGTGGTCGCCCTGCTCACTGATGCGGCCCTTCTCGAGCACGATGATGCGGTCGGCGTCGATCACCGTGGACAATCTATGCGCGATCACGAGGGTCGTCTTGTTACGCGAAATACGCGCCAGGGCGCCGAGGATGTTCTTCTCCGACTGACTGTCGAGGCTCGACGTCGCCTCGTCGAACACCAGGATCGCCGGATCCTTGAGCAATACCCGTGCGATCGCGACGCGCTGCTTTTCGCCGCCCGACAGCTTCAGCCCGCGTTCGCCGACCACGGTGTCGTAGCCGTTCGGCAGCCCGTGGATGAAATCGTCGATATCGGCCAATCGCGCGGACTCGCGCACCTCTTCGAAAGACGCTTGCGGGCGCGCGTACTGGATGTTGTAGCGAATCGTATCGTTGAACAGCACCGTGTCCTGCGGCACGATGCCGATCGCTTCGCGCAGGCTCTGCTGGGTGACCCCGGCGATATCCTGGCCGCTGATCAGGATCTTGCCGCGGCTGACGTCGTAAAAGCGGAACAGCAGGCGCGCGATGGTCGACTTGCCCGCGCCCGAGGGTCCGACGATGGCCAGCTTTTCGCCGTCGCCGAGGCGAAAGCTGACGTCCTCGAGAATCGGCCGGTCGGGATTGTAATGAAAGCCGACGTTGCGGAACTCGACGCTCGCACGGCTGATTTCGAGCGGTTTCGCGTCCGGGCGATCGAGGATCTCCACCGGCCGCTCGAGCAGCTTGATGACCATGTCCATGTCCGCGAGGGCGTATTTCAGCGAGCGGTAGATGATGCCGAGAAAATTGAGCGGCAGGAACAGTTGCAGCATCATGGTATTGATCAGCACCAGGTCGCCGAGGGTCAGTTCGCCGTCGATCACGCCGCGCGCCGCCATGATCATGATTCCGGTCACCCCGAGGGCGATGATCGCCGCCTGGCCGAAGTTCAGCATCGACATGGTGTTCTGGCTCTTCACCGCGGCCTCTTCCCAACTCTGCATGGTATCGCGGTAGCGCTCGATCTCGTGCGCGTCGTTATTGAAATACTTGACCGTCTCGTAATTCATCAGGCTGTCCATGGCGCGCCCGTTAGCGGTCGAATCGAGGGCGTTCATCTGATGGCGAAAATGCATGCGCCATTCGGTCACCATCAGCGTGAAACCGATGTAGATCGCCACGCTCGCAAAAATAATACCCGCGAACAGGCTGTTGTACTGGCTGAGCAGAATCGCCGCGACGAGCAGGAATTCGGCCGCCGTCGGCACGATGTTGAACACCAGGTAGTTGAGGATCGAGCTGATGCTTTGCGCGCCGCGTTCCAGGTCCCGCGAAATCGCGCCGGTATTGCGTTCCAGGTGATAGCGCAGCGACAGGCGGTGCAGATGGTCGAGCACCGAGACCGACAGCCGGCTCATGGCGTGATAGCGCACGCGCGCGAAGATCGCGTCGCGTAATTCGTTGAACCCCGAGTTGACGAAGCGCAGCAGCCCGTAGGCGATCAGCAGCATGAGCGGCAGGACGACCGTTTTCCCCGCGCCGGTGTCGAGCGCGTCGACGATATACTTCAATACCACCGGCACACCGACCATGGCCAGCTTGGAGATTACCAGGCAGGCCAGCGACACTACCACCCGTCCGCGGTATTCCCAGACATAGGGCAGCATGGCCCGGATGTTTTCCCAGTCCCGGCGGTTGGAATGCTCTTTTTCGGTACGCCCGAAGGCAGGATGAGTAGCTATCTCGGTTGTCCTCGCGTGCGCGCAAGCGCGCACCTTAACAGAATGCCTCCGGCCCGTCTCGACCGGCCCCGCGATCCGCCCCGGCGGAGTCCGGGCGGGATAACGATAGCGACGGCTTGCGACAAATTTACGGCCGGCTATCCCATTCGAACGCCAACCTGGTCTATTATACGCTGCATCGCGCGAACCCGACCCGAATACTCCATGCCAGCGGCCCCGAAACCCTTTTTGATCCTGCAACTTCGGCCCGAGGACGACACCTCGGACAACGAGTATGCGTCGATCCTCAAGTACGGCGGGCTGGACGAGCGGGAGACGCGCCGCATGCGCATCGAGAAAACCGGCATTCCCCGGCTCGCGCTCGAAGATTACGCGGCCGTGATCGTCGGCGGCAGCCCGTTCGACATCAGCACCCCGCAAGCGCAAAAGAGCGACATCCAGGTGCGTATCGAGGGCGATTTCCGGCGCCTGTTCGATAGAATCGTCAACCAGGATTTCCCGTTTCTCGGCGCCTGCTCGGGTTGCGGCCTGCTCGGCTCCTACCTCGACACGCCGATCTCGCGCCGCTTCGCCGAGCCGGTCGGCGGCGCCCGCGTGAGCCTCACCGAAGACGGCAGGAAGGATCCGTTGCTGGCCGGTTTCCCGGACCGTATCGACGTCCTTTGCGGCCACAAGGAAGCCTGCGACTGCCTGCCCCGGGGCGCCACGCTGCTGCTGACCGGCGAAGCCTGCCCGGTGCAGATGTTCCGCGTCGGCGAAAACGTCTATGCCACGCAATTCCACCCCGAGGGCGACGGCGAAGGATTCACCGTGCGCATCCACGCCTACAAGCACCACGGCTATTTCGAACCGTCCGAGGCCGAGGCGCTGATCGAGGCGGTCACGCGCAGCGACACACCCTACGCGCGCGAAATCCTGCACCGTTTCGTCGAGCGTTACGCGGTACGCTGAATTGATCTTGATCATATCCGCTGGATTCAAATAACGATACCATTGCGTCTATCTGTCGCAACCCGCGCATCCGCTCTTGAACTTTGGGCGCAGCGCGTCCAAGCTTCGGTTTTTTAACGGAATCGACACCATGTACATGAGGATATTATCGGCGCTCACAGCCGGCTGGCTGCTCGTCGCGGCAACCCCGGCGCAGGCCGAGCACGAACCCTCTCTGCCCTACTACTTCGGATTTGATATTGCTTTCCTGGGCTCCGATCAGGATTGCGATTACTACGGCTACAACTGCGACGGCAGCGACACCGGTTTCAAGCTCCACGCCGGCAAGCAACTGCACGAAAATCTCGCCCTCGAAGTTTCCTTCCTGGATCTCGGCCGGCTGCGCAACAAGGGATTCGACGTCGACAGGATCGCCGAATCCGAGGGCGTCAATTTTTCGCTGCTCGGCATCATTCCGATCAGCGAATACTCGTTCTTCTACGGCAAGGCCGGTTACATGCTCTCCGACACCCGCTACACCCGCGTGGAAGGCGGCAACACGACCACCACCGACGACGAGAGCAGCGATTTCACTTACGGCCTGGGCTTCGGAATGCGTTTCAACCGCAAGTACGACTTCCGCGTCGAGTTCGAGCGTCTCAACGACCTCGGAGACGACTACAAGCCGGGCGGCGATTCCATTACCTCGTTTTCGATCGGCGGTTCGATTTACCTCGATTGAGTCGGGATTGCGGCGTGGAAACCGGCGCCGTTATCGCCAGTAAAGTTCCGGAGCACATATCAATCCGCGTCGAACTCGTTTTGCTCCATGACCCAGGGCTCGCGCCGTCCCGCCTCGTAGAATTCGATCGTCGCGGGATGCTCCAGCAATGCGTTCGCGTAGCGCTGCGAGGCGTCGGAAAGCTTTACGTTGTAGGTTTTGAAGCGGCTCGCAACAGGCGCATAGAAAGCCTCGGCGGCGGTAAAGTCCGCGCCGAAAAGATACGGCCCCTGCCCGCCCCAGCGCGAGGCAGTCCAGTCCCAGAGGACTTCTATACGCTCGATATCTCGCCGGGTCTCGTCGTCGGCGGTTATCGAACGGTATTCGCGACGAACGTTCATCGGCATGGCGTTGCGCAGCGCGGCATAGCTCGAATGCATTTCGGCACAGAGACATCGCGCGGCCGCGCGCGCCTCGGCGCCGGCCGGCCAGATCCCGGCTTGCGGATGCCGTTCGTGCAGGAACTCGGCGATCGCCAGGCTGTCCCAGAGGGTGTATTGACTGTCGCCGTCGGCAACCCTCAGCGCGGGTACGGTCGAGGCGGGATAATATTCCTCGAGAAAAGTCCGATAGCCCGGCACGTAGAGTTGCACTACCTCGCTGTCGAAGTCGATACCGAAGGGCTTCAGCAGCAGCCAGCCGCGCATCGACCAGCTGGAATAGGCCTGGTTACCCATGACGAGCTTGTATCGCATAATAGGGGACTCTTCACCGGGAGGTATTCAATGATAATCGAGGCACAGGCTATTTGTAAGCGCGCAAACTACCGCCGTCCGCCGCGTTCCGGGAACCCCGAAAGATGACCTTCGGGCAGCAGGTTCTGCAACCGCCGAACCTGGTCAGCGCGCTGCGTATCCTGATCGCGCCGATACTGTTCGCGCTGGCCCTGCTCGATCTCGAAACCTGGTTCCTCGCGTTGCTGGTATTTTCCGCATTGACCGATCTCGCCGACGGTATGCTCGCGCGGCGGTTGAAAATGATTACCCCGCTGGGCGCGCACCTCGACAGTATCGGCGACTTCGCGATCTACTCCACGATGGCGATTTGCGCGTGGATCCTGTGGCCGGAAATCACCCGCCGCGAACTGCTTTTCTACACCATGATCCTGTGCAGCTTCGTATTGCCGGCGGTCGTCGCGCTGATCCGCTTCGGCAAGCTGACGGGTTACCACACCTGGGCGGTCAAGGTAGCGGTTGCTGTCACCTTTATCGCTTATATCGCTCTCTACGCGGACATCGCGAACTGGCCGTTCGTGCTCGCCAGCATCCTCTGCGTGATCGCCGGCAGCGAGGAAATCCTGATCACCCTGACGCT
>JASFKL010000140.1:0-9751 GCA_050118655.1 Gammaproteobacteria bacterium
CGCCCCGCACGCGAGTTTCCGGTCAGGACAAAAACCCTTCGACAACGGCCTCAGGCCCGGCGATCGGGCTAGTATTCGATCTGACCCGGAACTCGGGGATCGATCGTGGCAGGGGTGGCGGCAGGCCGTATGCATGGTTTCGGGCGATGGATTCGTGTACGCTCGAATCGCGCCCGCCGGGACCCCGGTAAACCGGGTTTCGAGATCGCGCGGGCCGGATTTCGATTACTCGGAGACAACCGCGATGTCGTTTATCAATACCATTTCGCCCGCCGCAGCACGGGACAAGGTTCGCGCGATGTATGCGCGCGAGCAGGAGGATTGGGGATACGTTCCCGATTATGCAAAAGTTTTCTGCCATCGGCCGGAAGTCATGGACCGCTGGGGCGACCTGTTGACCGAAATCAGGCGCCCGTTGGATTCGCGGCGGATGGAGATCGCGACTTTCGCCGCCGCTTTCGAAACACGCCACTCGCCCTGTTCGCTGGCCCACGGCGCGGCGCTGGCGAAAGTCGTCGGCAAGGAGGCGGTGCTCGCGATCGCCGCTGGCCGCGAGGAAGAGGTGCTGGAGCCGGCCGAGGTGGCGATCCTGCGCTTTGCCCGCCAGATCGCGCGCGATGCATCGCAGATTTCGCGCGCCGATATCGAGACATTGCGCGTCGAGCACGGGCTCGACGACGGTGAAATATTCGACATCGCGGCGAACGCCGCCAGCCGCTGTTTTTTCACCAAGCTGCTCGACTCGCTCGGTGCCGATGCCGACAGCCCGCTGGGCAGACTCGACCCGGATCTGCGCGGCAGCCTGACCGTCGGCCGGCCGATCTCGGAGCAGCCGGTCGAATCCCTGGCGGATAGCGACATCGCTAGCTAGCCGGAGCGCCGGGCGCGGTCTTTTGCCCGCCGCTGCGAGTTTTAATTCGCCAACGCAGCGAGTAAACTGTCGCCGTTTCAGTCAACGGTAAATAGCCCATGTCCAGTACCGCCGCGCGCCCTGCATCCGGGGCGCAGGATGACGAGTCCGCCCGCATCGAGGCATTGATCGATCAGGCGCGTGCCGCGATGCGCGAAATCGCGGCCGCCGACCAGGCGCGGATCGACGAAATCGTAACCGCGGTCGCCTGGTCGCTGTACAAGCCCGAAAACGCCCGGCGTCTCGCCGAACTCTCGGTCGAGGACACCGGGATCGGCAATGTTGCCGACAAGATCGTCAAGAACCAGCGCAAGACTTTCGGCACGTTACGCGACCTGATGCGCGCGCGCACCGTCGGCGTGATCGAGAACGATAACGGCAGCGGTATCATCAAGTACGGCAAGCCGGTCGGCGTGGTCGGCGCGATCACGCCCTCGACCAACCCCGCGGCGACCCCCGTCAATAAAACGATGATGGCGCTGAAGGGCGCCAACGCGATCATCATCGCACCGTCCCCGGCGGGCTGGAGCAGCACCAATGCGACCGTCGAGCTGATGCGTGCGGCGCTGGAAAAGGTTGCCGCGCCGATGGACCTGGTGCAAATCCTGCCGCAACCCGTATCGCGCAACATGACGCGCCTGTTGATGGAGCAGGTCGACCTGGTGGTCGCCACCGGTTCGCAGAACAACGTGCGCGCGGCCTACAGCAGCGGTACCCCGGCGATCGGCGTCGGCGCCGGCAACGTGCCGGTCATTATCGATAGCAATGCCGACCTCAACGATGCCGCGGAAAAAATCCGCGCGTCCAAAACCTTCGACAACTCGACTTCCTGTTCGTCGGAAAATTCGCTGGTGATTCTCGGCGACGTATACGAGGATGCCATCGCCGCGCTCGAGCGCGTCGGCGGCTACCGCTGCAACGGCGAGGAAATCGACCTGATCCGCGATCGGCTGTGGGTGGAAGGACACCTCAACCGCGAGCTGATCGCCAAAGATGCCGACGTCTTCGCGGCCGGCGTCGGACTCGATCCGGCGGCGACCGAGGCGCGTTTCTTCCTGGTCGAGGAAGAATTCGACGCCGGCTCGCCGTTTGCCGACGAAAAGCTGTCGCTGGTGCTGACGGTATACCGCGCACGGGATTTCGACCACGCGGTCGAACTGGTCAAGCGGATCCTGGACGTGCAGGGTCGCGGGCACTCCTGCGGCATACACACGCGTAACCTCGACCACCCGATTCGGCTCGCGGAGGAAATCGACGTGGTGCGGGTACTGGTCAACCAGGCGCATACCTTCGGTAACGGCGGCAGCTTCAACAACGGCCTCAACTTCACCCTGAGCATGGGCTGCGGCACCTGGGGCGGCAACAGCATCAGCGAAAACCTGAATTACCGCCACTTCATCAATACCACTCACCTGGTTACCGCGGTCGCCGAGGACAAGCCCACCGAGGACAAATTGTTCGGCGCCTATTTCGCGCGTTACGGCAAGGATTGAAGATGGAAACGATACGCGCCTGCATCGAGCGGCATGCCGATGCAACACCCGGGCGTGAATTTCTGATCGCTCCCGAGAACGGCCAGAGCCTGAACTTCGCCGGGCTGAAGGAAGCCGTCGACGAGGTCGGACGGCGCCTCGACGGTCTCGGAGTCGGGCAGGGCGCGAAAGTCGCCTTCCTGCTCAACAACGGCTACTGGACCACGCGCCTGTTTCTCGGCGTGATGGCCAGCAATCGCGTCATCGTGCCGCTGAACGCGGTTGCCGGCAACGTACAGCTGGTGCACGTGCTCGATCACTCCGACGCCGAGGTGGTTTTCGTCGCGCCGTCATATCGCGACAAGCTCGCCGAAATCATGGCCCGCGTGGAACGCCCGATACGGGTCATCGAAACTACCGAACAAGAGGGCCCGGCCTGGCCCGCTGACGGCGACACGGTCGCCAGTCCGCCGCCGCCGACGCCCGCGGACACCGCGTTGCTTCTCTATACTTCCGGCTCGACGGGGCTGCCGAAAGGCGCGGTGCTGAGCCACCTCGCGGTCACCAGCGGCGGCCGCAACGTGGTCGAGGGCCATCAGCTGACCGCCGACGACCGGGCGCTCTGCGTGTTACCGGTCTATCACATCAACGGCGCGATGGTGACGGTGTCGGCTCCGCTCTACAGCGGCGGCAGCGTGGTCATGCCGACCCGCTTCAGCGCCACCGATTACTGGCGGCTGGCGGCCGAGTACCGCTGCAGCTGGAGCAGTATCGTGCCGACCATCATCAAGTACCTGCTCGACCGTTTCGAGCAGGAACCTTACGACTTCGGCAGCGACGAGCGCCTCGAGAATTTTCGTTTCGCGCGCTCGGCCTCGGCGCCGCTCGCGGTGGCGACCTTCGAGCAGTGGGAAAACAGCTTCAAGCTGCCGATGATCGAAACGCTCGGTCTCACCGAGACCGCCGGCACCGTGGCCAGCAACCCGCTGCCGCCGGCGCCGCGCAAGCCGGGCTCGGTAGGCCTGCCCTACGGCAACGAAATCCGTATCGTCGACAAGCAGGGCGGGGAGTGCCCGCCCGGCGAGGTCGGCGAACTGATCATCCGCGGCAGCAACCTGCTCGACCTCTATTACAAGAACCCGCAAGCCACGCAGGAAGCGCTCAGGGAAGGCTGGTTTTACAGCGGCGATCTCGGCAAGAAGGACGAGGATGGCTATATCTTTCTGACCGGTCGCTCCAAGGAACTGATCATCCGCGGCGGCGAAAATATCGCGCCGCGCGAGATCGACGACGTCCTCTATCGGCACGAGGCGATTCTCGAGGCCGCCGCGGTCGGCGTCGACGACGAGAACTACGGCCAGGAAGTCGTCGCCTGCGTGGTGATTCGCGCGGGCTACGAGTGCGGCGAAGACGAACTCAAGGCGTTTTGCGAGGCCGGCGTCGGTAAGTACAAGTGCCCGAAGACGATTTATTTCTTCGACGAACTGCCCAAGGGACCCTCGGGCAAGATCCTGCGCCTGAAGCTGCCGGAACTGATCGCCGAGGGCGGCTACCACTAATCCCGGGAAGGTGATTCCCGGCCGCTTGCGGTGGTAAAATCGGCGCAGATATCAGGGACTCGGGGGAAAACCATGATCAACGATGTCAGTGTAATCGGGCTCGGCGCCATGGGTACGGCGCTGGCACGAACCCTGCTGGAGAACGGCCACGGCGTTACCGTCTGGAACCGATCGCCGGACAAGGCGAAGGCGCTGGTCGAGGCGGGCGCAGAGCTTGCCGAATCGCCCGCGGCGGCGATCTCCGCCAGCCCGCTGACCCTGGTGTGCATCAAATCGAATAGCGATACCCGCCGCCTGCTGGAAACCGCCGGCGATCTCGCCGGGCGCAAGATCGTCGAACTCAGTACCGGCAGCGCACCCGAGGCGAAGGCGCTCGCCGCATGGCTCCGCGAGCAGGGCGCGAATTACCTCATCGGCATGATCTGCGTTTTCCCGCGCGACATCGGAGATGCTGAATCCACCATCATTACGGTCGGCGAGGAACCCCTGTGGCAGGAAAGCGAATCGGTTTTGAAATGCCTGGCCGGCAAATCATCTTATGTCGGCGAGGATATCGGTGCGCTGGCGATTCTGTACAGCGCGCTGCTGTTACCGCGCCAGGGGTTCATGTTCGGCATGATTTACGGTGCATTGCTGTGCAAAAAAGCCGGGCTGCCGCTTTCGACCTACGTCGACCAGATGCCGCTGACCATCAAGGTCGTACACGATTATTACGACGTATTCTCGACCTCGGTGCTGCTCGAAGATTACTCGGATCCGCAGGCCTCGATCGACGTTTACGTCGCCGCGTTCGCGGATACCCTGGAATCGTTTCGCGAACACGGCGCCGACGATCGATTGCCGCGGTTGATGGCGGACCTTCTCGACCAGGGTGCCGCGGCCGGGCTCGGCGGCCAGCAGATCACCGCGCTGATCGACCTGCTGAACGACTGATCGGTCGATTTTCGTCTCGCCGGTGATCGCCAGATGATTTTAGAAATTCTCGAAGACCCACCAGTCCGGTCGGTCGATATCGGCGCGGTACAGTTCGCAACGACGCGAGCCGTACCCGGAGTAAGCTAGTGCGTCGCAAGCTGGCCCGGCGCATCGGGTTGTGGCTGTTCAGGCTTATACTCGTCCTTTTGCTGGTGGTCGGCACCGCGCTGGTGGCCGTATTTTCCCTCGAACAATACAGCCTGCGACCGCTGACCGAGTACCTGGTCGAAAAGGCCACGGGCCGGTCTTTCTCGATCGACGGCGGCCTGGAGTTACAGGCCGGTCGCGTCATCGACATTCGCGCCGGCGGTATCAGGCTGGCCAACGCCGACTGGGGCAGCGGCGATAACTTGCTAAGCATCGACAATGCGGAAGTATCGATAGATCTGCTGCATTTGCTGGAGGGTATGCCGCCTGTCGACAGGCTCGAGGCCAGCGGTATAAGGCTGGTGTTCGAGCAGGACGAGCAGGGGCGATCCAATTGGGCGATGGGTTCGGGCAGTGCTCGCACCGAGACCGCGGAAGAAGGCCGGGGCGCGATCGTATTGCCAGTCGCTCACAGCCGGTTTTCGGATGTCGAGATCAGCGTGCGCAAGGCGGCAGGTTCGCAAACATACAGGTTACATCTCGATTCGATCGGTCACAGTGCGGCGGCGGATAACCAGTTGCGCGTAACCGCCGCGGGCGAGTTCGAAAAGCGGCCGTTGAATCTGCAGGCCCGTATCGGTCCCCTGACGAGGCTGCTCGACGAGGGCGCGGTGGACTTCGACCTCGAGGCGGGTATCGAGAACATCGCGCTCGAGGCCAGCGGCGATCTCGACCGGGTGATCGCGCCGCGCAAGGTAAACGCGCGGATTTCCATGAAGACACCGGAAATCGCACAAATTTTCGAACTCCTGGATCTGCCGGAAATAGTGAAGGGTGCGAGCGAACTCAACGCCAGCCTGGTGCCCGTCGACGATCATCACCAGTTCGATCTGAGTGCCTCGATCGATGCGCTGAAAGTCGATGCCAAGGGACGCCTGCAGGCCCTCGATACTATCGACGGGTCATCGGTCTCGGTCAACGCGGCCGGCCCGGATCTTGCCGCGGCCGCGCGGCTGGCGGGATTGAAGGGTCTGCCCGCGCAGCCGTTCAAATTCGAATCGAGCGCGGCGCTTTCGGGCGGGCAGTTGACCCTCGGCGAATCGCGTTTCGACAGCGGGGACAATCATCTCACCGCCTCGGGATCGATGGGCCAGTTTCCGGAATTGGCGGGCACCGATCTGCAACTTAAATTAAACGGCAAGAACTACCTGGACTTCGCCGGGCTGCTCGGCATCAAGCAACTGGCGGGACTCAAGGCCGAGCCCTTCGAAATTCGTTCCAGCCTGCAATACATCGCGCGGGACCGGCAGCAATTTACCGCAGGGCTCGAACTTGCCGATCTCAGCGGAGATATCAGCGGCAAGCTGAGCGGAGACCCGGCATTCGTCGGTGCGCAGCTCGACTACCGGTTCGACGGCCGCAACGACGGGCTAGTCGAGCGAATACTCGGACGGCCGACCGGGGTCGACGGGACCTATACCCTGCAGGGCAGCCTGCAGCGAACCCTTACCGGGTTTCGGATCGAACGCGCCGCGCTGTCGTTCGGCGCCAACCAGCTGGAAGTCAGCGGGACGCTCGGGGAAAACCCGTTGCACGCCGATACCGGGCTGACGATGCATTTCGCCGGGCCGGACCTCGATAAAATCGCCGCCATCGCCGGCTATACGGGATTCTTGCCAGCCGGCGATACCGAAATCGATGCGGCCGTGCAGGCGCGGGATAATACCCTCCACGTGGATGACCTCGCGGCGCGTCTCGGCCGCAACAGCCTGAAGGCATCCGGGCTGGTCAGTTTACCCGATGCGCTGGCCGGCAGCCGGGTCAAGGTTGCTTTGAGCGGAGAAAAGATAGCCGACGTTTTACCGCCCGATTTACTCGCCTACGTCGATCCGCAGCAATCCTTCGATCTGAACGGATCCCTGGCAACCCGGGACGGTCGACTGGCGATCGACGCCCTACAGGCGAGACTCGGGGAGGTGAACCTGAAAACCTCGGGCACGGTTTCTGCGACAAAACCGTTGACCGATACGTCGCTGAAGCTGGATGCGCAGGGTCCCGATCTGGCGGCAATCATACCCGCACAACTGGTGCCGTACCCGATACCGGCGGCGAAATTTTCCGTCAACGGCGGCGCCGCGCTGACCGCGGGAGGACTGGTGCTCGATAATATCAAGGCACGAATCGGCGACGATCGCCTGGGCGTCTCCGGTACCATCCCGCTGCAGAACCCGACCGAAGGCCTGAGCCTCGCGATTAATGCCGCCGGCCCCAATTTGCGCAAGACCGTTCCGGTGGAAATGGGGCAGTTCGAGATTGCGGAACGACCCTACGAAATAGCCGGCAAGATTCGGCTGGCGAAAGGGATCCTGTCGCTGCACCAGCTGGATTTTGCAGCATCCCGCGGCAAATTGACCGGGCAATTGAGAATCGCCATCGACGATCCGCGCCGATTCGGGGAGTTCGACCTCAGGGCGAACGGCAAAGATCTGCGCGAGTTTTCGCCCTCGATGCCCCAATACACTCCGGCCAGCGTGCCTTTCGATCTCGAGGCACGCGGTAGCTGGGGTGGCAAAAAGTTGAATATCGAGCAGGCGAATTTGCAGCTCGGTGGCGCCAGCATCGAAGCGCAGGGCGAGGTCGATCTGCCGCCGGGTATGACCGCGACCCGCCTGGAATTTTCGGCCCGCGGAGACAACCTGTCCGAGCTCGGTCAGTTCGGTAAACTGGTTATGCCGACACAGGAATTCGGAATC
Source organism: Gammaproteobacteria bacterium (assembly GCA_050118655.1). Classification (GTDB taxonomy): domain Bacteria; phylum Pseudomonadota; class Gammaproteobacteria. Next base: position 7,757 of record JASFKL010000140.1, read on the forward strand.
GATGTGGCGCTGCGCGGTGACGGCAACGGGTTGGAAATTCCGCGGCTGGATGCGCGCGTCGGCAAGAGCGATTTACACGGCTCGCTGCGCATGGAATTCGCCGACAGGCCGAAGATCGTGATCGAACTGCAGTCCGAAAAAATAAACCTGGCGAAGCTTTTGCCGCCGACGGATAGCCCGGCGGAAAACGAGACGCCCGCGAAACCCCCGCCGAACGACGGTCGGCTCATACCGCAACTGGCGGTTCCCGCCGATCAGCTCAACCGCGTCGACCTCGAAACGCACATCCGCATGGCCGAGCTGGATCTGCCGCGCAGTATCCTGCGGAATATCGAAATCGATACCCGACTGCGGGATGGCGAGCTGACGGTCACTCGTCTGCAGGCCAGGGCGACCGAGGGGCAATTGATCGCCAGCTTTCGAGCAGTCGTGGACGGCGATCGAATCGTCACCAGCGGCCAGCTGCAAGGTAAAGACGTCGTCTTCGGCAAAGGGCAGGCGAGCGAGGAAGGACCCGTGATGCCGAAGCAGGACATCGACCTCGAGTTCGATACTGCGGGCGCGACGGTTCGCGAGCTGGCTGCCAATCTCAACGGCTACTTGCAGATCAAAGGTGGGAAAGGCCGCATGAGGAACAGCTATTTGCTCGATCTGTTCGGCAGTTTCTTTTCGGAACTGCTCAACAAGGTCAATCCGTTCGTCACCAGGGAACCATACACGTCGATTTCCTGCTTTGCCGCCTTCGCCGAAATCACCGACGGCGTGGCCGAGATCAATCCCGGCGCGGTATTGCAGACCGACAAGCTGAACGTGTTTGCCAGCGGCAATATCGATCTTGGCACAGAGGAGATCAATTTGCGTTTCGATACTTCTCCTCGAACAGGTATCGGGATCAGTCTGGCCGATTTCGTCAACCCGTTCGTGGGCGTGAGCGGTACGCTCGCCGATCCGGGCCTGGGCGTCGATCCCGATAACGCGATGTTCGAGGGTGGATTCGCCTTTGCCACCGGCGGGCTGTCGATCGTCGCCAGGAGCCTCTTCGAGCGCTGGTTCGCTGACGATAATCCCTGCGCCGAACTCGAAAAGGAAGCGCGGGATTACCTGAAAAGCCGGGATCTGAAACAGAAACCGGTCGACGACCAACCGAAGCCGGCGGTCGACGATCAGTAAGTCACATCGGTGACAGCTGCCGAACGGCTACAGACCCAGGCGGGATTCCCGCAAACTGCCGCGCGCGGAAATGCGCAGTCAGTCCGGGAAGGGTGGGTGAAGAGGGGCACACATTCTACCATTAGATAGGGGATAACCTGGCATTTCATCTCTATAAGAAATCTCGATGATACCCCTAAGGGGCGACGGGCGCCTTTGGCCCGGGGCCTGAAACCGGGTCCGGACCTGTTGGGTAAAGTGCGCACCGGTTGTCGAGTCGATCAATTTATCGCTCTTCAAACCTGCCACGCCCTGCTCGATCGGTTCAGATACCAGGGCGATTTTAGAGTGTGTGTCCCTCCGAGTCGTTGTTCGAGTTCGTAAAAAATGGACAAAACTTGACTTGTCAAGTTTCCTTGTCCATAGTATCCGGATGCAAAACATCAAAATCAGTTCAAAAGTCGACGAGGCGGTCTGGAACGAACTCAAGGCGCTGGCGAAAGAGCGTCATCAAAACGTTTCCGGACTATTGACCGAGGCGATCAGCGAATATGTCCGGCGTAAACGGGTCAGGCCGGAAGTGCTGACTCATCTCGAAAACTCGATGGATCAAAACGAAGAACTGGGAAAACTGCTTGCCCGCTGATGCGGTACAATTCCTGACCCACGACGAATTGCTCGAGATTCACGCCAGACTGATCGACCGCTTCGGCGGCGAAGCCGGCATTCGGGATCCCGGACTACTCGACAGTGCACTGTTCAGACCGCAGACCGGTTACTACGAAGATCTGGCTGAAATGGGGGCAGCCCTGTTCGAGTCCCTGATCATGACTCATCCCTTCGTCG
>JASFKL010000141.1:0-9674 GCA_050118655.1 Gammaproteobacteria bacterium
TCCGAAGCGTTTTCCGTTTTTTTCACACTTCGCGAGCGATAAATAATTGTAAATAAAACAGTAATTTGCAAAAAATTTTAGCCTTTTTTGCGGGTTTTTCACCGATTTTTCACAGCCCCCGCCTAGATTTACCGCATGACCCGAAAACAACCGGGAAACCGCTCAACCGGATTTCGACCGCGAGGTCACAAACAGATTCACTCCGGGGCGGCCCGTCCGGAACGTCCCGCACCATCCTCGTTGCTACCCCGCCTCGGCGGGGTTTTTTTTGGCCGGGAAAGCGTGATCCGGATCAATAATAGCGTCCCGAATCCACATGAGCGGATGAATTTTTTCTCCTTTTCACCGATTTTTCACACGCCTCGCATACATTCTCGTCATGATTTGAAAATTCGAGGCATTTCAGATGTTTTTGGAAATACCCAGGCTTTTATCGGCGATTATTACAATGGCTTTACTGGCCTGGCACAGCGGTACTTATGTCCGTCGCTTCGGTCTCGAAGCGGGCAAAAAGGTCTTTTACCTGCGCTATACCGCTCGGTTCAAAACCCCTGACGGCGAAATCCGGGACACCATGCGGCGTCGAACGGGCTCGCTTTCCCTGAAATGACATCTATTCTCTTTACTCTATAACAGTGAACATCGGAAACTACATCATGAACACCCTCTACTTCCTGCCGGATATGCCCGGCGTCTCGATCGCGGTCTGGATTGTCGCGAGCATGGTATTCCTGTTCCTGGCCAGGGAGCCGGTACATAAAATGCTCCAGGCCTGCTCCGATGCGACCGCGGGCGGTTTGCGCAAACTCTCGGAATGGATGAAGAAAACCACCGAGGCGATGCGCGAAAAAGACCGCAAGGTACTGCTCGAATCGGGCGTCGCCAAGATCCAGGGAGAAATTCTGCAGGAATTCTCGAAGATCGACATGGCCAATACCAGGGCCCTGGCCGGGTACCCGAAACTGCAGCTCAGGCTCGACGACAGCATCAGCCAGATCGAACGCGACTACGAGGAATGCGGCCAGGTAACGCCCGAAGCCCCGGGCTGGAGCGAGGTGATCGAAAGCATCAGCCGGGCAAAGGGCTCCAACAACGACCGCATCATCGAAAAGATGCTCTCCGAAATTCACAAGTCGGCGGTCGACGGCGAAAAAAAGGCGCTCTCCGAGTTTCGCGACGCAACCTCGAAGCGGCACAAGATCCTGAGTTCCATGGCCTCGGTGTGGAAGCGCATCGAAAAGCTCGGCAAGGAGATCAATGGCAAGGTCGACAAGGTCATGGAAAACAGCAAAAACATCGAAAGCTACATGACCCGCTACGAAAAGATTTCGGCCGCCGAGCCGGAGTCGGTCGACATGCTGTCTTCCAAGGTCACCAAGCTGTTCATCATTTCCGCAATCGTGATTTTCGTCGGCCTGGTCGGCGCGTTCATCAACTTCAACCTGATCGCATTGCCGATGTCGGAACTGGTCCCCGCCGGGGTCCGCGTCGCGGGCATGCAGGTCTCCGAAGTTTCGGCGCTGGTCATCGTCGCACTCGAACTCGTGCTGGGTATTTTCATGTTCGAGGCCATAGGGGTAACGCACACCTTCCCGCAGATTTCGAACATGACCCGCGGCAAACGCAAGATCATTCTGTTCGGCTGCCTGCTCGGCCTGCTGTTCCTGTCCTCGGTGGAAGCCTCGCTCGCGATACTGCGCGAAAGCCTGGCCGAGGCCAAGACCGCGCTCGATATCAGCCTCGCGGGCGAGCTGGCGGCCACCGTGCAAAACGCGAATTCGAATATCACGGTGATCGGGCAGGCGGCGCTCGGTTTCGTGCTACCGTGGATTCTCGCGGTCATCGCGATTCCGCTGGAGATGTTCATCGAGGCAAGCCAGCACGCCTTCGCGCGCTTCTACACGATCCTGATAACGCTGCTCTGTTATCTGGCGACCGCGGTCGCGTACCTGATCGAGGGTCTGTTCAACATCCTCGTCCACGTATTCGATATTTATATCATCGTCCCGACGCAAATCGCGAACCTGTTCAACGGCAAGCAGGGCGGTAAAAGCGTCAGCGCCACCTGAAGCGGGAGAACGAGATGCAACCAATGCTCAAGAATGCCCTGTTGGCGGCAGTGCTCGCGGTCTCGGCCGCTGCCTGCTCGGACAACAAGCTATATGAAACCTCTTACTGCGCGCTGGTCGATGTTTCCGGCACCTACGCCGGCGAGAAGGCGAGCGTCGTCAAGACGATCAAGGCCGGCATCGTGCCGCAAATGATCCCCGGCGACAGTCTTTTCTTTGTCATGATCGACAGCAACAGTTATTCCGAGGACAACCTGGTCACCAAGCTGACGCTGGATTATCGGCCGACCACGGCCAACGAACAGAAACTCGCGGTGGCGAAAAAGCTGGACGAGTTCAGCAAGGGCAATGCCTACTCGAAGCTGACCGATGTCAGCGGTGGATTGATGCTCTGCGCCGACTATCTCAAGGCGACCAAATCCGGTACCCAGGTCATGTTCGTCTTCAGCGACATGAACGAGGAGCTGCCCAAGGGTGTGGTGCGCAAGTTCGAGGAAAACGAGTTCCAGGGCATCGACATCGTTGCGATGAACATCATCAAGCTCAACAAGGACAGCGCCAATCCGGAAGTCTATCGAAAGCGCCTGGATGACTGGAGCAAGCGCACCACGACCTCCGGCGCGCGCAGCTGGCATACGCTGATCGACGCGACCAAGATTCCGGAGTACATCGGCCAGGTCAAATCCTGAGTGCCGCGGGGCATCGGCCCTCACCGGGACCAGGCCCGGGTCTCTTTTTATCTCGACGACCCCGCCATTCGGCGGGGTTTCTTTTGCCTGTCTGTCGGCCGGTGTTCGGCCGATGCGCGACAATAAAGGGCCCCGAATCGATTTCATCCCTGATTCACGATCGCTTGACCCAGGGCACTTGACTTGTAAGTAACACACAGGTTTTATTCTGCGTACACCTGAAATCGAGGCTTTACGCGAGAAACTCATGCTAACCGTCAACCAGCTTGCCAAACGTGCCGAGGCACCCGCCCACGTGGTGCGTTACTACACCCGCATCGGACTCCTCCAGCCCGCCGCCCACGGCGATAACGGCTATCGCCTGTACCGGGCCTCCGATGCGGCGCGCCTGCGCTTCATCCGTCATGCCAAGCAGCTCGGGTTTACGCTGAAGGAAATCGCCGAAATCACGCAGCACGCCGAGCGCGGCGAGTCTCCGTGCGGTGACGTACGTCGCATGATCCAGCACAGGATCGACGAGAACCGGCAGCGAATCGAGGCCATGCAGCAGTTGCAGCGGCGCATGGAACATGCCGTCGCGCAATGGCAGACGATGCCCGACGGGGAACCGGACGGCGACAGTATCTGTCACCTGATAGAGTCTTTCGATCCCGACGACGATTTAACCGAGCATTGACATCGACCCATGGAAACGCAAATGAAACACCCGGCGACCGATAGCGGCGAATCCTGTATCGATCCCGTCTGCGGCATGACCGTGGCGCCCGACGGCGAGCACCGCCGCGAGCACGACGGCAGCGAGTTTCGTTTTTGCAGCAGCCACTGCGCGGACAAGTTCGCCGCTCATCCCGAACACTATCTCGGACCCGGACCCGGCATCGACCCGGTTTGCGGCATGACCGTGGCCGCGGACGGCGAGCACAGGGCAATCCGCAACGGCATCGAGTTCCGCTTCTGCTGCAGCGCCTGTCGCGAAAAGTTCGAAGCCGATCCGGCGCGCTATCTCGAGGGCCGGGAACAGCCCGAGGCCGCCCCGGGAGCGAAATATACCTGCCCGATGGATCCCGAGATCGTCGAGGACGAACCCGGCAGCTGCCCGATCTGCGGCATGGCGCTCGAGCCGATGGGCGTGCCGCAAATCGCGACCCGCACCGAGTACACCTGCCCGATGCACCCCGAAATCGTACAGGAGCATCCGGGCAATTGCCCGAAGTGCGGCATGGCGCTCGAGCCGCGCACGGTCGAGGTCGAGGAGAAAAACGAGGAATTGATCGACATGAGCCGGCGCTTCTGGATCGGCCTGGTCCTCGCGCTGCCCGTGTTCCTTCTCGCGATGACCGCCGACATGGCGCCCGCGCTATTGCCCGGGAATCTGCCGATGGAAACGCTGCAATGGATCCAGTTCGTGCTCGCGACGCCGGTCGTGCTGTGGGGCGGCTGGCCATTTTTCGAGCGCGGCTGGCTGTCGATCCGCACGCGCAACTTCAACATGTTCACGCTGATTGCGATCGGCGTCGGGGTCGCCTGGACCTACAGTATCGTCGCGCTGCTACTTCCGGGAATTTTCCCGCCGACCATGGTGCATGCCGACGGCACGGTCCCGGTCTACTTCGAAGCGGCCGCGGTAATCACCGTGCTGGTGTTGCTCGGACAGGTGCTCGAGCTGCGCGCGCGCAGCCAGACCAACAACGCCATCAAGCTGCTGCTGGGACTGGCGCCGAAAACGGCCCGCATCGTCGGCGAAGACGGCAGCGAACGGGACATCCCGCTCGAGCAGGTACAGGCCGGAGACGTACTGCGTATCCGTCCGGGCGAGAAAGTTCCGGTCGACGGCGTGGTGACCGAGGGCGGCAGTTCGGTCGACGAATCGATGGTCACCGGCGAACCGATTCCGGTCGAAAAGGCGATCGGCGATCGCCTGATCGGCGCGACCGTCAACGGCACCGGCAGCTTGCTGATGCGCGCCGAGAAGGTCGGCGCCGATACGCTGTTGTCGCAGATCGTCAACATGGTTGCCGAGGCGCAGCGTTCGCGCGCGCCGATTCAAAAGCTGGCCGACGTCGTCGCCGGTTACTTCGTACCGACGGTGGTGGGGGTCTCGCTGATTACGATGCTCGTCTGGGGGCTGGTTGGCCCCGAACCACGCCTGGCCCACGCGATCGTCAACGCAGTCGCGGTATTGATCATCGCCTGCCCCTGCGCGCTCGGCCTGGCGACGCCCATGTCGATCATGGTCGGTACCGGCAAGGGCGCCACGCTCGGCGTCCTGATCAAGAACGCGGAGGCACTCGAGGTGATGGAAAAAATCGACACCCTGGTGGTCGACAAGACCGGCACGCTGACCGAGGGCAAGCCGACCCTGGTTTCGGTGCAGGTAGCCGACGGGCTGGACGAGAACCACCTGCTGCGCCTCGCCGCGAGCCTCGAACGCGGCAGCGAGCACCCGCTGGCCGAGGCGATCGTACGCGGCGCGCAGGAACGCGATATCGAACTGGCAAAAGCAGGCGGCTTCGAGTCGGTCACCGGGCAGGGTGTGAGCGGCGAGATCGACGGCCAGCGAGTGGCGCTCGGCAATCGTCGGCTGATGCAGGCGCTCGGTGTCGACATCGAGTCCCTCGAAGAGACGGCCGAGGCGGACCGTGCCGACGGCCGAACCGTCATGTTCGTGGCGATCGACGGCGCGGCGGCCGGGCTGGTCGGTGTCGCCGATCCGGTCAAGCCGTCGACCCCGGATGCAATCGCCGACCTGCACGCGGAAGGCCTGCAGATCGTCATGCTGACCGGCGACAATCCGACCACCGCGCGCGCGGTGGCGGAGCGGCTCGGCATCGACCGGGTGGAAGCCGATGTCTCGCCCGACCGCAAGGCCGAAATCGTCAAGCAATTGCAGGCCGAAGGCAGGACCGTCGCGATGGCCGGCGACGGCATTAACGACGCGCCGGCCCTGGCGCAGGCGCAGGTCGGTATCGCCATGGGCACCGGCACCGACGTGGCGATGGAAAGCGCCGGAATCACGCTGGTCAAGGGAGACCTCGTCGGCATCGTGCGCGCGCGCCGGCTGAGCCATGCGACGATGCGCAATATCCGCCAGAACCTGTTCTTCGCCTTCGTCTATAACTCGCTCGGCGTGCCGGTCGCGGCCGGTATACTCTATCCGTTTTTCGGTCTGCTGCTGTCGCCGATGATCGCCGCCGCGGCGATGAGTTTCAGTTCGGTGTCGGTCATCGGCAACGCGCTGCGGCTGCGAGGTGTGCGGGTCTAGCAGCGGGTAGATTCCGGATCGATACGTCTAACGAAACCGAGGTAACGAAATGTATGAATGGCACACTTTCGGCGGCGGCGTGATGTGGATCGTCTGGATCCTGGTCGTCGCCTTGCTGGTCTGGATCGTGGTCACGGCCACGCGCTCCGCGGGCGGCTCGCGAGAAACCCCCCGGTCGGCTCGAGAAATACTCGACTCTCGCTACGCCAATGGCGAGATCGACCGGGACGAGTACCAGCAGAAACGCGCCGACCTGGAAAAATAACGCCATCGGCGCCTCGGCGCGACCGGCAGGAATCCGTCAAGCCGTCACCCGCAGGTGCCGGGGCGATACGAGCGAACGCCGGCATCGGCACAGGCGCCACAGGCATTGGAGTAGGTCGCCTCGCTACCGTCTTCGAGCGTGGCGCAAACCGGGTCGTATTCCATCGTGCACACCTGGGGGCGCGGATCCAGGCACGGGATCTCGTCGACCGATTCCGCAACCGGTGCCTTGCCCGCGCAGGCGAACAGCAACACCAGCACCGGCGACCATGCCAGGCGTTTTATTGACGGGCGACGAATCCCAAACCGGCGGATAGCGGACATTTCAATCGCCATCCTTCGACAGCGATTGCTCGAATCCCTCCGGAAGTCCGTCGCAAAACCGCGCCAGGCCGTGCTCCAGAAAGTGCTCCCGCATCGGGTGGCCGTTACCGGTCAGGGCCTGCATATCGGAAGCCTTTGTTACCCGGCGGACCTCGGGCCAGTGGCCGGGCTGGGCTTCGGCGCCTTCGGCAGCCACGTCCAGCGGATCGTCCTCGCTGATCGCCGGCATTTGCTCGAGCTCCATGAATTGCCAGGTCGCCTCCAGCGGAATATTGTTGTGCGGGTCGTAAAAATAGATCGACCAGAAAAGACCGTGATCGACTGCGCCCTCGACCTCGATATCCGCCGCTTCCAGCCGGTCCTTGAGCGCGAACAGCTCTTCTCTGGTTTCGACCGTGAAAGAGACGTGATCGAAACCCAGCGGTTCGCTGGTCCGGTCGCCCGGAAACTTGCGATGCATGACCGTCGCGCCGTCGTATTCGAAGAAAGCGACGTGGGTGGCGCCATCGCCGAGCTGAAAAAAGTAATGCCGATAGCCGTCGTGGCCGATTCCGGCGGAAAGCTTCATCCCCAGCAAATCGCGGTAAAAGCGAATCGTGGCCACCAGGTCGTCGGTGATGAAGGCCAGATGATTGATTCCTTGGAGGTTCATGAAAATTACCCGGGTCTATAAAGTCACCATTCTCACGCACCGGGCCGAGGCGAGTCAATCGGCCGCGGCGGAAAGCGGACCTGCGCCGGCACCCGGACATGTCGCGACCCTTGACATGCGGGGCTGTGGTACGAAAATGATCTTCCCCGATCGAAGTGAACTCCGAGCCGATGTGCCAGATGCGAATCCTGATTTTTATATTTGCCTGCCTGCTGCCACTGGCTAATGCGATTGCCGATCACGAGGCCGATCACCGCTACCAGGTATACGGTTATGTGCTCGACAAAAACGAAAAAGCAATCCCGGGACGCGAGGTGACGATCTCCGCCGACGGCGAGCTTCTGGCACGCGGCAAAACCGATTCCTACGGCTACTACTCGCTGCATCTTCACTTGCACAACGAGGACCGGGGCCGCCTGCTGAACTTGCGCGCGGGACCGGACCGCGCCGATATCCGTGTCGGCTTCGACCCGGCAGACACTCATACCGCGCGCGTGCACGCCGCCAACCTGGTGGGCGGAAAACTGGTCGAAAAGGAGTTGAACCGCTGGCGGACGCCGCCGTGGATTTATCCGCTGGCCGGGTTCATCGTGCTCGGTTTCCTGCTGGTATTGCTGGAACGCCGGCGCAAGCGCAAGCTGCGGCAGAAACAGTTCGCCCACGCGCCCGCTTCCCGTGCTAAGCGCGGCAAAAAGAAACGCCGCAAGCAACATTGACGGGGAAGGCCGGTTTCAATCCCGGCCGGGTAATCCACCGCCAGCCAATCGCTGCCCTCGCGCGCATTCAATTCACCGAAATCGCGGCACCGGCGACCAGCAGGCCCGCGCCGACAACTTTTTTCAGCGTAATCGGATCCTTCGGCGATTCGAGTACGCCGAAATGGCTGATCGCCATCGCCATCAGGATTTGCCCGGAGATCGACAGGATAAGCAGTTGCCTTGCGCCGAGTTTCGGGATCAGGAAGGTGATCGCCATGACGATGAAAGCGCTGACGAAACCGGTCAGAAACAGCAGCGGCGGCACTTCCGGTATCCTGCGCAAGGTCTCCAGTTCGCCGTAAATCGCAAACAGCAGGATCGAGGTAATCAGTGCCACGGAATAAAAAGTGATGTTGGCCGTCAACGGCGAACCGAGATGCCTCGATACCGAACTGTTCATCGGCAGGTAAACAGCGGATATGATCCCGATCGACAGGGCGAGAAAAATATAGATTCCGGTTTGCATCGGCAATTCCTCTTGTTGTCACGGCGCTCTTCCGTCCGGGTATAAAAAAACCCCCGGACTCGCGTCGCAGGGGTTTTTCGGCATTTTTGGTGTCAACGGCCCGCTACAACGCTTTCCCGGTTGTATTCACGACCCGTACCACGATCAGGCGCGGCGTTTCGGGCGGGAATTGGACGGGGCGACGGTTCATCGAGTCTCCGGGATTCGGACCTGGATATTGCTGACCTTTCCGAAGCTACAGGAATCCGCGCTGAGGCGTCAAGCAATTTACGCCTGAATCGATGCCGGGATCGCTATTCGACGGTAACCGATTTTGCCAGGTTTCGGGGCTGATCGATGTCGGTGCCGCGCAGCACGGCGACATGGTAGCTGAGCATCTGTAGCGGGATCACGGACAGGATCGGCGTCGTGAACCGGGTGTCGAAATCCATATCGACGACCACGTCATCGCTAGCCACTTCGAACTGCGTGCCGCGATGCGCAAACACGTAAAGTCGGCCGCCGCGCGCCTTGACTTCCTGCATATTGGAATGCAGCTTGCTCAGCAGCTCGTCGTTCGGCGCCACCACGATGACCGGCATCTCGGCATCGACCAGCGCCAGCGGTCCGTGCTTGAGTTCGCCGGCCGGATAAGCCTCGGCATGGATATACGAAATCTCCTTGAGCTTGAGCGCGCCTTCCATCGCGATCGGGTAATGCTCGCCACGGCCGAGAAACAGCGCGTGCTGCTTGTCGACGAAATCCTCCGCAATCTCCTCGATACGTTCCTCCAGCGCCAGCAGATCGTCGATTTGCCGCGGCAGGGATTGCAACTCTCCCATCATCTCGGCGAGGGTTTTCTCGTCGAGCCTTTTTTGCACCTGTCCGAGCGCGGCGACCAGCATCAGTAACGCCACCAACTGGGTGGTGAAAGCCTTGGTCGAGGCCACGCCGATTTCGGGACCGGCACGAGTCATCAGGACCAGCTTCGACTCGCGCACCAGCGACGACTCGGGGACATTGCAAATACTGAGCGTACCGCAGTAATTGTCCGAGGTCAGGCTGCGCAGGGCGGACAGCGTATCTGCGGTTTCTCCCGACTGCGACAGGGTCACGAACAGCGTATTCGCGGGGACCACCGACTTGCGGTACCGGAACTCGCTCGCGATCTCGACCTGGCAAGGCAGGTCGAGCAGTTTTTCGATCCAGTA
>JASFKL010000142.1:0-9674 GCA_050118655.1 Gammaproteobacteria bacterium
GGGACCTGCCAACCATTTCAGCGGCACAGCGTCCATCCCCGCAACCTGTATCCCGACCCCGGGATTTGGCACAGGGACGTGCCAACATTTACCGCGCCTCGCGCGGTAAATGGAGCTGGGCAAAAAACCACGCTTTTTTGCCCGGCGTAGCGTGATCAGGGCAGGATGCCCTGTATCACGCATAAGCTATGGTGCTCATACCGTGATTCGAACACGGGACCTCTTCCTTACCAAGGAAGTGCTCTACCGACTGAGCTATATGAGCAAAATCCTTAAATCCTGCTGCCTGCCGCTATCTGGAGCGGGTGGCGGGAATCGAACCCGCGTCATCAGCTTGGAAGGCTGAGGTAATAGCCACTATACGACACCCGCGAAAAACGCTGTATTCTACTCCAAAACGACCCCCCTATATACATAAGGTGTCTTTTCGGAGCGGGCGGATTACCCGACTTCCACCGAAACCGCCCGAATTAGGGGGACACTTTACTCAATTACCCTAATTCCAGCCTTGCAATCAGGGGGACACGAAACTCGATTCGCTGGACGCGAATTAAGCATCGTTCCCCGTCCGCCGGGGCGGTGGATTGCGAAATACATCCGTGTTTTCGCTCCTACGGCAAGCTTCGCCTGCCTCCGGGGTCGCCGTTCGGGCGACCAAACTTGCTATGCAAATTTGTCCAACCGGCGCCTCGCGCCAGGTTCTCATCCGGTCCCACCCTCATGATCTTTCCGATCGAGACCCGCTGGGGCCTCGATTGGAAAGATGGTGGAGGGGGGTGGATTCGAACCACCGAAGGCTGAGCCAGCAGATTTACAGTCTGCCCCCTTTGGCCACTCGGGAACCCCTCCGAACAAGGTGCGTATTCTCTACACGCCTCCTGGGCATGTCAATAGCGGGGAATCGCGATTCACCCAAAATAATCAACAACTTAAGGAATCTTCGCAATTTGCCTTCCCGGCTCCTTCCGGGGTCGCGAAGGCAAACGCCAGACTCCCTCGGTTTACTTCGCCGCGCGGCGCTCGTTAACTTCCCGGATGACCTCGTCGGCAACGTTTTTCGGACAGGGCGCATAGTGCGAAAATTCCATCGAAAATTGTCCACGTCCCGAAGTCATGGTCCGCAGATCGCCGATATAACCGAACATGTCCGATAGCGGCACGTCGGCCTTGACGCGCACACCGGTGGGATTCGGCTCCTGCGACTTGATCATGCCGCGGCGGCGGTTGAGGTCGCCGATAACGTCGCCGACGTGATCCTCGGGCACGTAAACGTCGACCTTCATGACCGGTTCCATGAGTTGCGGCGAGGCCTTCGGAATCGATTGCCGATAGGCGCCGCGAGCAGCGATTTCGAAGGCAACCGCCGACGAGTCGACCGCGTGGAAGGCACCGTCGACCAGCGTAATCTTGACGTCGAGCAGCGGGAAGCCCGCGAGCACGCCCTCTACCATGCAGCTCGCGAAACCCTTCTCCACCGCCGGCCAGAATTCGCGCGGCACGTTGCCGCCGGTTACCGTCGATTCGAACTGGAAACCGCTGCCGGTTTCGCCCGGCTCGACGATGTAGTCGATCTTGCCGAACTGGCCCGAGCCGCCGGTCTGCTTCTTGTGCGTGTAGCTATCCTCGATACGCTGCGTGATCGTTTCGCGGTAGGCGACCTGCGGCTTGCCGACCTCGACGTCGACCATGTGCGTGCGGCGCAGGATATCGACCTTGATATCGAGGTGCAGCTCGCCCATGCCCTTGATGATGGTTTCGCCGCTGTCCTCGTCTGTTTCGACGTAGAACGACGGATCTTCCTTGACCATCTTGTTGATTGCGAGGCTCATTTTCTCCGACGCGGCCTGGTCCTTGGGCTTGATCGCCACCGAAATCACCGGATCCGGGAAAACCATCGGTTCGAGCGTCGCTGGATTCTTGACGTCGGCCAGCGTGTGTCCGGTCTGCACGTTCTTCAGGCCCACCAGCGCGACGATATCGCCGGCCTCGGCCGAATCGCGCTCGATACGGTCGTCGGCATTCATTTCGACGATCCGGCCGATACGCTCGGTCTTGCCGGTGAAGGTATTCAGCACGGTATCGCCCTTGGCGAGTTTTCCGGAGTAGATGCGCGTGAAGGTCAGCGCGCCGAAGCGGTCGTCCATGATCTTGAACGCCAGCGCACGCAACGGCTCGTTCGGATCCACCTTGGCAACCCCGCCGGTCTCGTTACCCTCGAGATCGATTTCGGGCTGCGGCTTGACCTCGGTCGGATTCGGCAGGTAGTCGACGACGGCGTCGAGCACCGGCTGAATTCCCTTGTTCTTGAACGCCGAACCGCAATAGGTCGGGAAAAAATCGAGTGCGATGGTACCCTTGCGGATACAGCGCTTGATGTCGTCGAGTTCGGGCTCTTCGCCATCGAGATACATCATCAGCAGCTCGTCGTCCTGCTCGAGCGCGGTTTCGATCAGCTTTTCGCGATAGCTCTCGATCTGCGCGGCCATCTCTTCGGGCGGCTCCTGGATCTCGTAGTTGGTCGGGTCGCCGGAATCGTCCCAGACCCAGGCCTTGCGGGTCAGCAGGTCGACGATGCCGACGAAGTTTTCCTCGGTACCGATCGGCAGGGTCATGACCAGCGGCTTGGCGCCGAGCACGTCTTCGATCTGCTTGACGACACGATAGAAATCGGCGCCCAGGCGATCGAGCTTGTTGACGAAAATGATGCGCGAAACCTCGGAATCGTTGGCATAGCGCCAGTTGGTTTCCGACTGCGGCTCGACGCCGCCCGACCCGCAGAATACACCGACGCCGCCGTCGAGTACCTTCAGCGAACGATAGACCTCGATGGTGAAATCCACGTGCCCCGGGGTGTCGATAATATTCAGCCGATGCTTGTTCCATTCACAGCTGGTCGCCGCGGACTGGATCGTGATACCGCGTTCCTGTTCCTGCTCCATGAAGTCGGTAGTCGCCGCGCCGTCATGGACTTCACCGATCTTGTGAATCTTGCCGGTGAGCTTGAGAATCCGCTCGGTAGTCGTGGTTTTACCGGCGTCGACGTGGGCGAAAATGCCGATGTTCCGGTAGGTGTTAAGGTCAGCCATCTTGGTATCCAGTCAAAAAAATAGAAACAATGTTTATCTGTCGGGCCCGTGCCCCGGCAGTCGCACCCCAAAAGAACCTCGTCTTTTCTGCATCCGAAGACGCGAAAACTACTCTAAACGATTGATTTTCAAAGAAATTCAGAGAGGCCCGAAATCCGCCGGCGCATATTCTAACACAATGGTTAAAAACTGATAGTGCCGGCTCGAAAATAGGCAACGGAAACGCAATATAGTTCCGGCCCGGGAAATTTCAAATTTCGAGCCGATTCCGGAACCGGCGGCCAGTAGCTTTAGCGGTTTTTGAACGCGGGCTTGCGCTTTTCGACGAAAGCGGCCATACCCTCTTTCTGGTCGTCGAGCGCGAAGGTCGACTTGAATATCTGGCGTTCGCTGTTGATCCCCTGCGCCAGCGGCGTTTCGAGAGCCAGGTCGACCGCCTGTTTCGCGAGCGACACCACCGGGCGCGAGTAGCCGGCAATGGTCGCGGCCGCCTGCAGCGCGACATCGAGATATTCGTCGAGGGGCGCGACGCGCGACGCGAGCCCGCTGCGCTCGGCCTCGGCGGCGTCCATCATGCGGCCGGTCAGGCACATGTCCATCGCCTTGGACTTGCCGACCAGCCGGGTCAGGCGCTGCGAACCGCCGAAGCCCGGGATCGTACCGATGGTGATTTCGGGCTGGCCGAATTTCGCGTTGTCGGCGGCGATGATGAAGTCGCACATCATCGCCAGTTCGCAGCCGCCGCCGAGCGCGTAACCCGCGACCGCGGCGATAATTGGCTTGCCGCAGGAAGCGATGCTGTCGCAGTGGCGCGTCAGCCCGCCGTGTTCGAGCATGTACTGGTAGGTCGCGTCTTTCATTTCGCCGATGTCGGCGCCCGCGGCAAAGGCCTTGTCGCTGCCGGTCAGCACGATCGCCGCCACCGAGTCGTCGCCGTCGAGTTGTGCAAAAACCTGCGACAGCTCCTCCATCAATCCCATGCACAGTGCGTTCATGACCTCGGGCCGGTCGAAGCGGACCAGGGCCACGGCGTCGTGGTTTTCGACTTGCAGGTACTTGAGCTCGTTCATGATTCGATGCCCTCGAATTGCTGAATGGTTTCGCGCGCCGCCTGCGGTATCGGCCGGCTGCGGTTTCGGGTGTAGTCGAACCAAACGCTGGTGGCGCTGGCAATAGACGCCGGCTGCTCCTCGCCCGGCACGAAGACGGCCGATTCGATGTCGAAACTGCTGTTGCCGAGCCTGCCGATACGCGTGCCGACCTCGAGCGCACAGGGATGATGTACCTGGCTCAGGAAGGTCACGTGGATATCGGCGAGGATCAGGCTGTCGACCTGCTCCAGCCCGGCGCTGATACCCAGCAACTGGTGAAAATAATCGAGACGGCCCGATTCGTAGTAGCGCAGGTACTCGACGTTGTTGATGTGTCCGAGCATGTCGCAATCGCCCCAGCGCGTCGGCGTGGGGGTGAAAAAGCGAAAGCCGGAGCGCAGGTAGCGATCGATCTGGATCTTTCCCGAAGCCGCCATCAGTCTGCCGTCCGCCGTGATCTAGAGGTCATCGGCGCCGATCGCCATGACACTGGCCGAGCCGGACTTGACCATCTGCCGATGCGCCTCGGCACGCGGCAGGATACGCTCGGC
Source organism: Gammaproteobacteria bacterium (assembly GCA_050118655.1). Lineage (GTDB taxonomy): Bacteria > Pseudomonadota > Gammaproteobacteria. Next base: position 4,729 of record JASFKL010000142.1, read on the forward strand.
GAAAAAGCGCGCGGTGCTGATCTTGTGCGCGTATGCCGGATCGTCGCCGCCGGCATCGATATGCCGCTGCGCGGCGATCGCCGCGCGGCCCATCAGCCAGGCACAGGTCACGTTGCCGGCTAGCAACAGGTAGTCGACACCCACCGCGCTGCCGAGGTCCGGGTCTTCGACGGCCTGTTGCAGATACCAGGCGGTGGCATCCTCGAGCGCCCCGAGCGCGAGTTCGAAACGCGCCTCGAAAGCGGAGAGATCGTCGTTACCGCCCGGTACGTCGAAGGTTTTCATTTCGCTGATCAGCTCGGTCATCGCCCTTCCCCGGTCGCGCAGCATCTTGCGCCCCATCAGGTCGAGCGCCTGGATGCCGGTCGTGCCCTCGTAAATGGTCAGGATGCGGGCGTCGCGCATGTACTGCGCGGCGCCGGTTTCCTCGATGAATCCCATCCCGCCGTGCACCTGTACGCCGAGAGAGGTGACCTCCTGGGCCATCTCGGTACACCAGCCCTTGACGATCGGGATGATCAGGTCCACGCGCCGCTGATGGGTTTCGCGGTCGTCGGCCGATTCGGCGTGATGCGCGAGGTCGGTCTGTGCCGAGGCATAATAGGCCAGCGCGCGGCCCGCCTGCGCAGTCGCGCGCATCTGCATCAGCATGCGGCGCACGTCGGGATGGTGGATGATCGTGCTGCGCCCGGGTTGCCCGCGCGCGACACCCTGCACCCGCTCGCGCGCAAAAGCCAGCGCGTGCTGGTAGGCGCGTTCGGAAATCGCCACGCCCTGCATGCCGACCTCGAGGCGGGCATTGTTCATCATCGTGAACATGCAGGCGAGCCCGTTGTGCTCCTCTCCGACCAGGTAGCCGATCGCGCCGTCGCCATCGCCGTAGGACATCACGCAGGTAGGCGAAGAGTGGATGCCGAGCTTGGTTTCCAGCGACACGACCTTGAGGTCGTTGCGCTCGCCGCGCGAGCCGTCCTCGTTGGCCAGGTACTTGGGCACCAGGAACAGCGAGATGCCTTTCACACCCTCGGGCGCATCGGGCAACCGCGCCAGCACCAGGTGCACGATGTTATCGCTCATTTCGTGCTCGCCCCAGGTGATATAAATTTTCTGGCCGCGAATCCGGTAGCGCTCGCCGTCGCGCTCGGCACGGGTCTTGATCGCGGCCAGATCGGTGCCGGCCTGGGGCTCGGTCAGGTTCATGGTGCCGCTCCACTCGCCGCTGATCATGTGCGGCAGGTAGAGCTTCTGCAACTCGGGAGTGGCGTGGGTCTCGATCGCCTCGATCGCGCCCGAGGTCAGCAACGGGCAGAGCGCGAACGCCATGTTCGCCGAATACCACATCTCGGCAACCGCCGAGTGCACCAGGAAAGGCAATCCCTGGCCGTCGATGGCGGTCGGTTTTCCGAGCCCCTGCCAGCCGTTTTCGACGAATTGCCGGTATGCCTCGGCGTAGCCCGGAGGGCTGACCACGACATTGTTCTCGATCCGGGTGCCCTGCCGGTCGCCGATGTGATTCAGCGGCGAGATCACCTCGCTGGCGAGCAAGCCGGCCTGCTCGAGCACGGCGCCTACCAGGTCGGATGTCGCATCCTCGAAGCCCGGCAGCTTCGAGATTTCCTCGAGACCGGCGATCTCGTCGATGACGAATTGCATATCCTGTAAAGGGGCTTGATATTCTGACATGAGCTTTTCCTAGCTGTGAAATTGCACCTGCTCCTCGAGTGCCGCGCGTTCCGGGACGATGCGGTTTTCCGCCAATTCGGGATTTTCGTAACCGAAAGAAATCCCGAACAGCAGCTTCATCGACGCGTCGATGCCGAGCTCGCGGCGCACCGTATCGGCGTCGTAGCCGAGGACTGTCTGCGGGCAGCTCGCGAGCCCGTGGGCGCACATCGACAGCATCAGGTTTTGCGCGTACATGCCGACATCGCAGGCCTCGCGGATATCGCACCAGTCGGGCATGAACAGGAATACCACGTGGGGTGCGTCGAAAAATTCGAGATTGCGCAGAAACGCACGCTTGCGGCCCTCCCGGTCCTCGCGCGCGACGCCGAGCGCGCGGTACAACAGCACCGCGACATCGACCTGGCGTTCGCGGTATACGCCGTCGTATTTGGCCTCGTAGGGAAAATCCAGCGAGTGTTTGCCCTCGGCGATGGTCTCCATGAAGATGCGGCTCAGGCGGTCGCGCAACTCGCCCGACACCACGTGGCACTGCCAGGGCTGGGTATTGCAATTGGACGGCGCCGAGGCCGCCGTTTCGAAGACCCGCTCCAGCAGCGCCCGGTCGACGGCTTGCGGCAGGAAGCCGCGAATGGAGCGGCGCGATTCGGCGATCTGCCTGAATATTCGCGCGCGTTCGGAAATTTCGGTGTCGGTTTGCATCTGATTCGAATTACCGCTGGTCATGTTTTGCGAACATCATTTATATTACAGCACTCGCTTCAAATCCCAAGGAATTCCCATGGCCAGCACCGCAATCAGCCGTTTTTCCGTTCCCGACGTCGACGATCTGCCCGAAGATATCCGCGAGCGCATTGCCGAGGTGCGGGATAAAGCCGGTTTCGTTCCCAACGTTTTCCTGGCGTTGGCGAGACGCCCGGACGAGCTGCGCGCTTTCTTTCAGTATCACGACGCCTTGATGGACAAGGAGACTCCGGGCTTGAGCATGGCGGAGCGCGAAATGATAGTGGTCGCGACCTCGGCACGCAACCAGTGCCAGTACTGCGTCATCGCGCACGGCGCGATATTGCGGATCCGGGCAAAGAATCCGTTGCTCGCCGACCAGCTGGCAAGCAATTACCGCAAGGCCGACATCTCGCCCCGCCAGCTCATGATGCTGGATTTCGCGATCAAGATATCGCGCGAGGCCGAGACCGTCGACGAAGCCGATTTCGCGCGCCTGCGGGAGGCCGGCTTCGACGACGAGGATATCTGGGATATCGGTTCGATCAGCGCGTTTTTCGGGCTTTCCAATCGTCTCGCCAACATGATGAGCCTGCGTGCCAACGACGAGTTTTACCTGATGGGTCGGGTGCCCAGGGAAAAATAGGTTACACTTGTCGGCACGCAAACAGGCGGAATCCACCATTGAGCGAAGCAGAGACAGAACCCAGGGTCATCAAGAAATACCCTAACCGGCGCCTTTACGACACCGAGAAAAGCCAGTACGTGACGCTGCAGCAGATCCGCGACCTGGTGCTCGAGGAAGTGCCGTTTATCGTCATCGATCAAAAGACCGACGAAGACATCACCCGCAGCATCCTGCTGCAAATCATCTTCGAACAGGAATCGGAGACCAATCCGCTGTTTTCGAACGACAACCTCGAGCGCTTCATTCGTTTTTACAACGCCGGCGCCCATCTCGGGTTTTCCGATTTCATCGGCCAGGGGATGAATTTCTTCCAGCAGCAGCAACGCGAATTCAGCAAGGCCGTGGAAGGCATGGCGAGTCACAACCCGATGGCTTTCTGGACCGACATGACGCAGAAGAATATCGACGCCTGGCGCCAGATGATGGGCCTCGGCCCCGAAAAGGGCGACAAGGACAAATCCTGAGACGCGACCGTCGCGGCCCGCCGCCGTCAAGCCCCTTCCGCGGCTAACGCCAGTTTGCCGGAACGCCCCGGTATCTCGCCGAAAACGACCTGCCGGCGCGGCAGTCTATGCGGGTCGAGGCCCGCGAATATATCCTCGGTGGCCACCAGTTCGTCGCCCGCCTCGCGCCACATCCGCAGCAGGCGCTCCATGACGGGCAGCAGTTTCATACCCTCCAGTTCGGCGTGCAATGTATAGACGTGACCCTGCGGCAGCTGCTCGCGACTGGCCTCGAAAACGCTGTGGTGCACGTTGTCGGGCGTATTGCCGTCGCAACCGATGAGTTCGTCCAGGGTCGCCAGGGTAGTCGGTATTTGCAGGCATTCGGAGTCGATTCCCTGCATCGACGGATAGAACGGTTCCCTGCCCCGCACGTCGCTGGCGTACCGAAATCCGGCCTCCTGTTCGAGTTGCAGCACGTGCCTGTTCAATTGCCAGCCCGCCGCACCGTGAGTCGTGGGGTCGGCATCGAATACCTCCCGGAAAGCCCCGATCGCCCGCTGCATTTCGCGCCGCGTCCAGGCCTCGTCGCGGACGGCGACGAAATCCTGCCAGCGCACGTGATCGTAACAGTGAATGCCGACCTCGTGCCCCTGTTCGCGGGCCGACCGCATCACGTGGCCGGCCTTGCGGCCGATATGCGGTCCCGGCAACAGCACGCCGTAGAGCAGTGTCTTGATGCCGTAATGTTCCCTGACCGAAGTGCGCGCCACCTTGGACAGGAACCCGGGTCGAAACACGCGCCGCAGCGCGCGGCCGGTGTGATCCGGACCCAGGCTGAACAGGAAGGTCGCCCTGACACCATAACTGGCGAACAACTCGAGTAACGCGGGCACCCCGCCAAGCGTGCCGCGATAGGTATCGACGTCGACTTTCAGCGCGATGCGCATGCGTGCCGGCTCAGCCCCCGGATTCGTCGTCCAGCAGGGCGCGGGCTTCCGCGACCTCGTGGCGATAGGCTTCGAATATCCCGCGCAGCGCATCCTCGACGCCGACGCCGGGTTCCCAGCCGAGCTGGTCGCGCGTATTGCCGATATAAGGGACGCGGGTCTGCACGTCCTGGTAGCCCTTGCCGTAGTAAGCCTCGGATTTCACCTCGACGAGCTTTACCTTTTCCGCGCCGGCGCGGTACTCGGGAAACTCGGTGGCGATCTCGAGCATCAAGGTGGCCAGCTCGCGCACCGACAGGTCGTTCGCCGGGTTGCCGATGTTGTAGATCTGACCGCTGGCGACCCCGTCCTTGTTTTCGATCATTTTCATCAGCGCCGAGATACCGTCGCTGTAATTGGTGAAGCTGCGGCGTTGCGCGCCGCCGTCGACCAGCTTGATTTCCTCGCCGCGCGCGATGT
>JASFKL010000143.1:0-9640 GCA_050118655.1 Gammaproteobacteria bacterium
CTGGGATGTCAATAACGGATCGGGTTTCCTGGTATCCTCGGCGCTGTGCGAGGTCTGGACCAACCACCACGTGGTCGCCGACGCGGCATTGATCGAGGTCTTCCCTCGCGGCTGGACCCGCACCGAGGGGATCAAGGCGCGGCTGGTCAACTCGACGCCTAAATCCGATATCGCGATTCTGAAACTCGAGCGATGCGACGGACTCAAGCAGGCCGTGCTCGGCGACTCCGACCTCGTCAAGCCGGGCGACGACGCCTACGCGGTCGGCAACCCGCTGGGCCGCAACCCCGACTCGATCAGCCGCGGCATCATTTCGCACACGCACCGGATTCGCGAAAGCGATACCCCCTACCTGCAGACCGATGCGGCGATCAATCCCGGTAACTCGGGCGGCGCTCTGTTCGATCGCAACGGCCGGGTGATCGGTATCAATACCGCGCTCGACTCGGCCCGCTACGCCGCCAATGCCGGCATCGGATACGCGGTTCCGATCAACCAGGTAATGGAGACCGTGGCCTCGCTGCGCGAGGGCCCGCCGAGTTGGGGAGATGCCGGTATCGACGATATCGTCGCCTCGCTGTCCGCGGACGAGGCCGAGGTCTTCGATATCCCGGGCGATGGCGGGGCGCTGGTCGTCACCCGCTCTCCGGACGAAGGGCCGAGTGCCGGGAAATTGCAGCAGCACGACGTCATTTACCGGATCAACGATCTCGAAGTCGAAAACGCCAAGCAGGCGATGCGCGCGATCAGACAGCAGGGCGTCGGCGACCTGCTGGAGCTCGACCTGATTCGCAATGGCGAACAAAAGCGCGTCGAGATCGTCCTCGGCGAGGGCTGGAAGGCCGACTCGACGCCTGCACCGGACGAGTACGAGGGTTACCTCGGCATGACCGTCGAGATGTGGGGCGACAAGGGCGGCGACTACGGGAAATTCAAGCATCCGGTAATAACCAGGGTGCAGAGTCTCGGGCCCGCGCACAAGGCACGGATCGCGAGCTCGCAGAATTCGATCGCCATGAACGGTCCCTTCGTGGTGCCCTACCTGCTCGATGTCAAGACTATCACCGGCGTCGCCTTCGAGGGCGAGTTCCACGCCATCGCCGATGTCGAGCAACTCGACAGCTTCGCCGCCCGGGCTTACCGCGAGAATAAACCGTTGTTGCTGGAAATCGAATTATGGGCGCGTGCCAACCCGCTCAACCGCAAGGACGAGCTGCGCCTGCAGAGCACGGCGTTTTTCAAGCTCAAGCCGGAACGCGCCGTAGCCCAGGTTGCCGCCCCCGAGCTGAAGGCGGCCCTCGGTCGCGGCGTATCGCGCCCGCCGTTCGAGATCACCCGCTTCCTGGCGAGCTATAACGACAGCTAGCCCGGCCGGCGCCCGGCGCTAATCGACCGGCGCGCCGCCCTCGGCGCTGCGGCGCTCGATAAAAGCCTGCAATTCCTCGCGCCTGGCCGCGTCCATCGGCGGCGGCTCGAATTCCCGCAGCAGCTTTTTCCAGATCCCGTTGGCGCGCCGGGTCGCGGTCAGGGCGCCATTGTCGGTCCACTGCCCGAAATTGCTCCAGTCGGACACCAGCGGCTCGTAGAAGGCTCTCTGGTAACGCTCCATGGTATGTTCGCAGCCGAAAAAATGTCCGCCGGGCTCGACGCCGGCGATCGCCTCGAAGGCGAGTGCCTCGTCGCTGCTGTCGAGCGGTTCGAAAATCTCGGCGAAAGTTTGCAGCATTTCGATGTCGAGGATGAATTTTTCCATCGACCCGGTCAGCCCGCCCTCGAGCCAACCGGCGGCGTGCACCATCATGTTGACGCCGCCGAGTATGCTGCCCCAGGCCGACATCAGGTATTCGTAAACCGACTGCTCGTCTGGCGCATTCGCCGCGGTCGCCGCCGAACCGCGCCAGGGCAGACCGATATGCCGCGCCAGTTGCCCGGCGCCGAAAGCGGCCTGAACGAACTCGGGGGTGCCGAAGGCCGGCGATCCCGATTTCATGTCGACATTGGAGGTGAAGGAGCCGTAGACAACGGGGGCACCTGGCCGGACCAGCTGTGAAAGCAGGATACCGGCGAGTGCCTCGGCGTGCTGCAACACCAGCGCACCGGACATCGTGACCGGCGCCATAGCGCCGGCGAGCGTGAACGGCGTAATTACCGAAACCTGCCCGGCCTGCGCGAAATCGATGATCCCCTGGCACATCGGAACGTCGAGCTGGCGCGGCGAATTGGTGTTGATGATCGTATAGCACCAGGGCCGGGCCTCGAATTCGTGGCTCTCGAGGCCGCGCGCGATGCGCGTCATCGCGAATCCGTCCTCGACCTGGCGGCTGCCGCGGGCATAGATGAAAAACGGTTTGCGCGAGAGCGTCAACTGCGCCTCGGTGACCGCGTAGTGGCGCAGGTGCACGGGGACGTCCTGTGCCTCGACGTTCGGCGATTGCAGGTGCAATACGTCGAAGTGCTCGGCCAGGCGGATGATATTGCGGGTATCCTCGATCGTGCCCGGGCGCTTGCCGCGGTCGAGATCGGAGATGTGCGGCGCGCCGCCGACGCAGACGAAGGCGACGTTGTCTCCGCCCAGCCGGACGTCGGTTTCGGGGCTTTCGCCGTGCAGCGTGAATTCGCCGGGAGCGGTGTCGAGGGCGCCGGCGATCAGCGCCGGGTCGATGCGCACCAGTTGCGAATCTTCGTCGACGCTGGCCCCGGCATCGCGGAAATAGCCGCGCGCCGCCTCGTTCAACACCTTGATACCGAGTTCCTCGAGCACGCGCAAAGCGGTTCGATGTATCGCCTCGACCCGGTCCTCGCCGAACGCGGGCTGCCGCAGCAGGGTATTTCGCAGCCGGCGGTAATCGACCTGCCGCTTGCGGGTCGGGTCTGGGGTGCCGTGATGGCGCCCGCGTCGCGATCTTCTGCTCATGACAGCCTCCCCCCGTAAGTGTCGATGATGTGGCGGCGGAATTCGTCGGCCTGCCCCGGGTCGAGCTTCTGGCCCGTGAAACATTCGAAATATGCCTCCGTATAGTAGAGCCGCGTCTCCAGCGGCTCGTGGAATTCGAGCGCGTAAAAGCCGATTTGCGAGTAATAGAGCACGCGCGCCCGAATCAACGCATCGGGCATCGGATAGCCGAAACGCGCGTAGAAATCGCGCAGCGCGGCGATGCGCGCGCCATCCTCGTGATCGAGCAGGGCGCGAATCGCCCTCGAGCGCCGCGACCATTCGCGGATCGCGAGATCCAGCCGGGGATCGAACAATGCCGCGTCGATGCAGGTTTCGAAGAAGCGGAAGATGCCGTCGGCGAGGTTCGCGGCCTCGCTCACGGCGCGCGTGACCGCCGGCGTGTTCTTGTCTTTCCAGAACAGGACCAGCGCGTCGATCAGGTCCTTGCGGTTATCGAAATGCCAGTAAAAGCTGCCGCGGGTAACCCCGAGATCGTCCGCGAGTCGGGTGATGCGCACCGCGTCGATGCCTTCGGCGACGAAGATTTCGAGCGCCTGCTGCAGCCAGTCGAAGCGCTGCAATTGCTTGCGGTCCGGGTTCGATGCACCGCGTTCGGCGACGCTCTTCAAAAGGCTGATATCTGACATTTATTGCACCATACACTATTGTATGTTTTAATATACATATCTGTATGTTTATTGCAAATATTTATCGCCATGATCAGCCTGAAAGCGCCGCCGCGGGCGGTTCGATACGACGATCTCGAGTTTGCGCCGCGTTTCGAATATGGGCATATGGCCCGGGTCGCCGAAACCTGCGGCGCCGATGACGGCAGCGAACTCGGCGCTGGCTGGGTCAGGCTCGAGGACGCACGCATACCCTGGACCGTCCGCTACGACGAGTTGCTGACCGTGTTCGAGGGAGCGCTCAGGGTGCACGCCAGCGGCGAGATTTACCAACTGGATGCCCGCGACAGCGTCTGGCTGCCCGCCGGCACCGAGGTGATTTACGAGGCCGAAGCGGCGCTCGTGCATTACGCGATTCATCCCTCGAACTGGCAGCAGGGATCGTGAGCACGCGTCGCGTCTCCCTGCTGCCGCTAAACGACAATACCAATGGCTGGAGCCGCATTCTGCCGCCGCGCAGGCCCAAACCTCCGCTCGCGGGCCGCCGCAAGGCGGACTGGGTCGTGATCGGTGCGGGTTACGCGGGCCTTGCCGCGGCGCGGCGGCTCGCCGAAAACCGGCCCGGCGACGAAATCCTGCTGATCGAGGCCGGTGAGGCCGGCGAGAATGCGTCGGGACGCAATTCCGGATTCGCCATCGACCTGCCCCACGTGATCAGCAGTTCGCAGGAAGAAATGGAAGGCTCGCACCGCTACATGGCGCTGGCGCGCGCCGCGATCGACTACCACGAAACCCAGATCGAGCGTCACGGTATCGATTGCGACTGGAGCAAGCCCGGCAAGTACCAGACGGCAAGCTCGGAGCAGGGCGTGCGCGAAATGCTCGAACCCTTCGCGCGCGAACTCGAGGCGCTCGGCGAACCTTACACCTGGATCGACAAGCCGGAACTCGACCGCCGCCTCGGCACGACGCATTTCAAGGCCGCGGTCTACACGCCCGGATGCCGGCTGTTGAACCCGGCGGCGCTGGTGCGCGGCCTCGCGGACAGCCTGCCGGAGAATGTCACGCTGTTCGAGAACACGCCGGTGACCGGCCTCGACACCGACGGTCCGATCAGGCTGACCACGCCCGACGGCGAGGTCGTCGCCGGGCAAATGATACTCGGCGTCAACGCCTTCATGGAACAATTCGGCTACTTCCCGCGCCGCCTGCTGCCGTTCGCGGCCAACGCCTCCCTGAGCCGCCGCCTGACGCCCGCCGAGCGTGAGGCTCTCGGCTGCGAAGACAACTGGGGCGTTACCCCGGCAAACGCGTTTACCTCGATTACCATGCGTTTCACCAACGATCACCGCATCCTGATCCGCAACAATATCTACTACAACCCGAAGATGCGCGAGAGCGCGAACTTCGTCGCCGATATCGCGCGTCGCCACAAGCGCCTGTTCGACGAGCGCTTTCCCATGCTGCCCGAAGTGGAAATGGAATACACCTGGACCGGATTCCTCTGCCTGTCGCAAAACGGCGCGCCGGGTTTCGGCAGGCTCGCCGACAACGTGCATTGCTCGGTATGCCAGAACGCCATCGGGGTCACCAAGGGCACCGCCGGCGGCATGCTCGCGGCAGACATGGCCTGCGGCGTCGACAACGAATTGATCGGCTACATGCAAAGCCTGGGAGAACCCAGCAGGCTGCCGGTAGAACCGATGCTCGGTATCGGCGTGCGTGCGCGGCTGAAGTGGGAAATGTGGAAAGGGCGCAAGGAAACCTGAGCAGTCCGGAATAGCCCGCCGGTGGCCGCGCCGGGGTCGATTCAGTCCGCGGGCCGCGCAGGCAGCCGCCGCACCGGTCTCTATGACCGCGTGGGGATTCCGCCAGCCGCGGGTTTGCTGGTTGAATTGATCGCCCTGCTGCATGCGTCCTTCGAATTTTCATTCGGGTGTATGCCGCCCCTGCGGCGCTGTAAATTGCCCGCGGTCGGGGGCAATCAGGGCTTTGCATTCGCGGTGCCTTCGATTAATCTCGCGATGAGAAATCCTGGCGACGAAAACCATCCATGGCAGAAACACTGGCAACCCAGATCGACGTTCCGCGGCCGAGCTACGTCAGCGGCGTGCTGCTGGTATTGCTGGCCGGTGTATTCTGGTCGTCGATGGGCCTCGGCGTTCGCCTGATCGAGGCCGCCAATGTCTGGCAGATCCTGCTCTACCGTTCTATCGCGCTGACCCTGTTCCTGTTCGTGATCCTTACCTGGCGTTCCGGGTCGCGGCCGTTGGCGATGATCCGCAAATCGGGTCTCGCCGGCGTTATCGGCGGCGGCGGGCTGGTGCTCGCGTTTTCCGGCGGCATATACGCGATCCAGACCACCACAGTCGCCAACGCGATGTTCCTGTTCGCCTCGGCGCCTTTCCTGGCCGCGCTGTTCGGCTGGCTGCTGTTGCGCGAGTCGGTGCGCGGGGCGACCTGGATCGCGATGCTGGTCGCGTTCCTCGGCATCGCGCTGATGGTTGCCAACGGCATTTCCGCGGGCCGGCTCGAGGGCAATCTGAGTGCCTTGCTCGGTTCCGCGGGCTTCGCGATCTTCACCATCGCGTTGCGCTGGGGCAAGCTCGAGGACATGATGCCGGCGGTTTTCCTGGCCGGCCTGTTCGCGACCGGCACCGCGGCGCTGGCCTGCGGGCTCGGTGGTTACGGCTACACCATCCCGGCCAATGACATCGGCATTGCGCTGGCGCTCGGCGTGTTTCAGATCGGTGTCGGCCTGACGATCTTCACGATTGGCTCGAAGGTGGTGCCGGCAGCCGAACTCGCACTGTTGTCGATGACCGAGGTGTTGCTGGCGCCGGTCTGGGTCTGGCTGTTCCTCGGCGAGACCGCGGATCCGGAAACGCTGATCGGCGGCGCGGTACTGATGCTCGCCATCGCCGGCAATGCGCTGACCGGCCTGCGCCGCAAACCGGTGCCGGTGCTGTAATGACCGCGAATCATCTTTTCGACGGGTTGCTGCACGGGCGGGATCGGGATTCGCGAATCCTGCTGCGCGTCCCGGGCGGATCCGACTGGAGTTACGCGCAACTGGTCGAGCTGTCCGGCAGGCTCGCCAACCTGCTGACCGTCGAAGGGGTCAAACCCGGCGACCGTGTCGCGGTGCAGGTACAAAAGTCGCCGCAGGCGATCGCGCTTTATCTCGCCGCGGTGCGCGCCGGGGCGGTATTCCTGCCGCTCAACACGGCCTATACGCGCAGCGAGGTCGACTATTTTCTCGGCGATGCCGAGCCGGCGCTGTTCGTCTGCGGCAGCGAACGCGCGGCCGAGTTCGACGGTATCGACGCTCGCCTGTTGACGCTCGACGGCGACGGCGGCGGAAGCCTGATGGATACGGCGCTGATTCAACCGGCGGAATTCGACAACATCGCCCGCGACGCGGGCGACCTGGCCGCGATTCTCTACACCTCGGGCACCACGGGCCTGTCCAAGGGCGCGATGCTGAGCCACGACAACCTGTTGTCGAATTCGCTTACGCTGGTCGATTACTGGCAATTCACCGCCAACGACGTACTGCTGCACGCGCTACCGATCTTTCACACTCACGGCCTGTTCGTGGCTACCAATATCATGCTGATTTGCGGCGGCTCGATGATTTTCCTGGCGCGCTTCGACGTCGATACGATCATCGAACAATTGCCGCGGGCCACGTCGATGATGGGTGTACCGACCTTTTACACGCGGCTGCTCGACGACGAGCGCTTCGATCGCCAACTGGTCTCGCACATGCGCCTGTTCGTCTCGGGCAGCGCGCCGATGCTGGCCGAAACCCACGCGCGCTTCGAGGATCGCACCGGACAACGCATCCTCGAGCGTTACGGCATGACCGAGACCAACATGAATACCTCGAATCCCTACGACGGCGAGCGCCGCGCCGGCAGCGTCGGTTTCCCGCTCCCCGGGGTCGAACTGCGGATCACGGATCCCGACAGCGGCAAGCCTCTCGCCGACGGCGAAACCGGGATGATCGAGGTGCGCGGGCCCAACGTCTTCCTGGGCTACTGGCGCAAGCCGGAAAAAACCGCCGAGGAATTGCGCGGCGACGGTTTCTTCATCACCGGCGACATAGGCGTGATCGACGAAGACGGTTACCTGCACATCGTCGGCCGCGAGAAGGACCTGATCATATCCGGCGGTTACAACATTTACCCGAAACAGATCGAGACCGAGATCGACTCGCTCGACGGGGTCGTCGAATCGGCCGTATTCGGCATCCCCGACGCGGACTTCGGCGAGGCGGTCGCGGCCGCCGTGGTGCGCGAGACGGGCGCCGGCCTGGACGAGAAAGCGCTGCTCGAGGCGCTGGGTCCGCGGCTCGCGCGCTTCAAGCTGCCGCGCAAGATTCTGTTCGTCGACGAATTGCCGCGCAACGCGATGGGCAAGGTACAAAAGAATGTCCTGCGCGACCGTCATGGATGAGCTGATCCGGCGCAGCGCCTGCGACATCGTCGCGTTGCTGGGCTCGGGTGAAATCGGTATCGACGAGACGCTCGATGCGCTCGAGTCGCGGATTGCCGCTGTCGACGGAGGAATCAACGCGCTACCGACGCTGTGCTTCGAGCGCGCCCGCGAACAGGCGCGAAAGCGTGACTTCGGCGGGACGCCGCTGGCCGGCATCCCGGTGGCGATCAAGGATCTGGAAGATGTCGCCGGCGTGCGCACGACCTACGGCTCCAGGGTCTACGAGCAGCATGTTCCGGAAAGTTCCGATCTCGTCGTCGAGCATATCGAGGCGCGCGGCGGAATCGTCTATGCCAAATCGAATACGCCGGAGTTCGGTTCCGGCGCCAACACCTTCAACGACGTTTTCGGCGCGACGCGCAATCCCTACGATAAGCACCTGAGCGCGGGCGGCTCCTCGGGCGGCGCTGCCGCCGCGCTCGCCAGCGGCACGGCCTGGCTGGCGCAGGGTTCGGATCTCGGCGGTTCGCTGCGTACGCCGGCGAGCTATTGCGGCGTCACCAGCCTGCGACCCTCGCCCGGAACCATCGCCCGTCCGCCGGGCATGCAGCCGTTCGAGGTATACAGCCAGAAAGGGCCGATGGCGCGCACGGTTGCCGATCTCGCGCTGTTCGCTGATGCGATGGCCGGCGCCGATACGCGTGCCGGATTATGCAAGCCCCATGTCGACGGCGCCTTTCGCGATGCCGCCGCGCGCCCGCGCAAACCGTTGAGCATGGCCTGGAGTCCCGATCTCGGTATTGCCGGGACTTCCGCCGAGGTGGTCGAGGCCTGTAGTGCGGCGATTGCGCGACTCGAGCGCGACGGCATCGCGATCGAGGCCGCGCATCCGGACCTGAGCATGGCCGACCGGGCATTCGACGCGCCGCGCGCGCTGGATTACGCCGCCTCCTTCGGTCCCGACCTCGATGCCATACGCGCGCTGATCAAACCCGAAAATGCCTGGAATATCGAGAAAGGCCTGGAGCTTACGAACGCGGAAATCCTCGATTCGATGCGTGCCCAGGGAGAGGTTTTTACCAACGCCAGCAGGTTCATGACGGACTTCGATCTGCTGGTATGCCCGGCGAGCATCGTCCCGCCTTTCCCGGTCGAGGAGCGCTTTCCGGGTCATGGTGACGGTCTCGATTATTCGCAATACTACCGCTGGCTGGCGATCGTCTACGCGATCACGGTGACGACGCTGCCCGTGATTACCTTGCCCTGCGGAAAAACCGCCTCCGGGTTACCGGTCGGACTGCAACTGATCGGCAAACCCCACGGCGAAATCGAACTCTTTTCGGCCGCGAGCTATCTCGAACCACTGTTCGCCTGGGATCCGTTGCAACGTATCGACGCCTGAACCGGAGCGCGGCTGCTGGCAACAGAAACGCGATCGCCTTATGCCGGGTGTCGGGGGCAAACGCATTGATACCGGTCAAGGTCCGCTGGCAGATTTTCAATACCCTCGGTCACTATCGGACTTGGCCCCGGGGATGCCTTGAAAAGCATATTTTCGCGTTCGCTGATCGAACTCGGCGACGAACTCAACAGCCTGCTGCGCACCCGTTTGTGGCTGCAGGTCATCGTCGCCATG
>JASFKL010000144.1:0-9594 GCA_050118655.1 Gammaproteobacteria bacterium
AAATGCGGCTTTTCTCTTTTGCCGTGGATGCCGGCCCGGGGCGGCCTCCGGTCGGTCGAGGTGAAAAAAATACGCCGGTAATTGATCCAGGTCTTTATTGACGGGTTAGGGATTCGTAGAATCGGAAAATGGCTTCTGAAAAACAATCCCTGCAGGTCCGCGACCTTTACCAGACTTGCGACCCTGAACAGTTCGACTTCAAGACCACCGCCGAGGTCGAGCCGCTCGACCGGCCGCTGGGCCAGGAGCGGGCCTACGAGGCAATCGAGTTCGGCGTCGATATCCGCCAGCGCGGCTTCAATCTGTTCCTGCTCGGCTCGCCCGGTCTCGGCAAGCACGACCTGGTCCGCCAGGTGCTCGATCGGCATGCGTCGGCCGAGGATTCGCGCTCGGACTGGTGCTACGTCAATAATTTCGACGATCCGCAGAGGCCCCGGGTGCTGAAACTGCCGGCCGGCATGGGCCGAAAGCTGCGCAGCGACATGGAGACGCTGGTCGAGGATTTACTGACCTCGCTGCCGTCCTCCTTCGAAAGCGAGGAATATCGCACGCGGCGCCAGGAAATCGAGCAAGAGTTCACCGACCGCGAGGAGCAGGCGTTTCGCGAAATCGACCGCGAGGCGGAAGAGCAGGGCATCCTGATCATGCGGACCCCCGGGGGCTACACCATGGGCCCGCTGGTCGACGGCAAGCCGCTCGGCCCGCAGGAATACGCCAAGCTCTCCGACGAGGAAAAGGCGCGGATCGAAAAACTGATTGCCGATTTGCAGCAAAAGCTGCAGCTGATCGTGCGCGACATGCCGCTGTCGCAGCGTGAACTCCACAAGCAGATCAAGGCGCTCAACGAAGAGATCACGCAGCATGCGGTGGAGCAGTTGATCGCCTGGATGGAAAAAGCTTACCGGGACTATCCCGAAGTCACCGAGTACCTGCAGGGCGTCAAGCAGAACGCGATCAGCAACGTCGAGGCCTTCCTGCCGTCGGAGCATTCGCCCCAGCCGGATAACGTCAAGAGCCGGGTGGCGAGCTTTTACGAGTACAGCATCAATGTCATCGTCGACAACACCGATACCACGGGCGCGCCGATCGTGTTCGAGGATAACCCGACTTACCAGAACCTGACCGGCCGGGTCGAGTATGTGTCGCAGATGGGCACCCTGATCACCAATTTCACCCTGATCAAGCCCGGCGCGCTGCACCGTGCCAACGGGGGTTACCTGATCATCGACGTCGAAAAATTGCTGCGCAGGGCGTTCGCCTGGGAAGGGCTCAAGAACGCGCTCAAGACCGAAGAGATCAAGATCCAGTCGCTGGAGCATTTGCTGAGCCTGGTCAACACCGTTTCCCTGGAGCCGGAATCGATCCCGCTCGACGTCAAGGTCATCCTCACCGGAGAACCCCTGCTCTATTACCTGATAAGGGAACACGATCACGAGTTCGGACAATTGTTCAAGGTGGCCGCGGATTTTGCGCGTATCACCGATCGCAATGCCGACAACCTGCAGTTGTATGCTCGCCTCGTCGCCGCGATCCAGCAACAGAGCGAGGCGCGCCCGCTGGAGACGGCCGCGGTCTGCCGCCTGATCGAGGAATCCTCGCGCACCGCGGACGATACCGAAAAACTCTCGCTGCATATCGACGAGACGCGCGACCTCATGAGCGAGGCGAACTACTGGGCCGGCAAGCAGGGGCGCGAGACCATCGATGCCCGGGATGTCGAACACGCGATAGACAAGCGCGACTACCGCCGCGATCGCTACCGCGAACTGATCCAGGAGCAGGTATTGCGCGGTATCCGGCTGATCGATACCGAGGGTTCGAAGGTCGGCCAGGTCAACGCGCTGTCGGTAATGGACGCCGGCGGCTACCGCTTCGGCCAGGCGTCGAGGATTACCGCGACCGCGCGGCTCGGGCGACGCGGGGTCGTCGATATCGAGCGCGAGGCGAAACTGGGCGGAGATATCCATTCCAAGGGCGTGATGATCCTGTCGTCCTGCCTCGAAAACCGTTACGCCGCCAACCAGCCGCTGCCGCTGGCCGCGAGCCTCGCATTCGAGCAATCCTACGGCAGGGTCGACGGCGATAGCGCCTCGGCGGCCGAACTCTGTGCGTTGCTGTCGGCGCTCGGCGGAATCCCGCTCAAGCAATCCCTGTCGGTCACCGGTTCCATCAACCAGCTGGGTGAGATCCAGGCGATCGGCGGCGTCAACGAAAAGATCGAGGGATTTTTCGGGATTTGCGACCAGCGCGGGCTCACGGGCGAGCAGGGCGTGATCATCCCGGCCGCCAACTGCGTTCACCTGATGCTGCACCGCCAGGTCCGCGAAGCGGTCGAGTCGGGCAAGTTTCATATCTACGCGGTCGAGAAGGTCGACGAGGTCATGGAACTGCTTTCCGGGATGCAAGCGGGCGAGCCCGATGCAGACGGGCGTTACCCCGAGCAGAGTTTCAATTACCGGGTTCAGCAGCGCATCGAGAAACTGCAAAGCCAGCAGCGCAAGTTTGCGCGCCGCGGCAACGACGAGAACGGCGGCGACGCCGGCACGAAGAGCGATGAGCGGGAAAGTGACTAAAAAACGCACGCGGACCGTGATCGTGGCGGCGGATGTCTGCGGCTATTCGCTGCCGATCGTCAACCTGGCGGTGGAAATCGCGGCCTCGGCCGATTCGAAGTTGCAGGGATTGTTCGTCGAGGACGAGGACTTGCTGCTGCTCTCCGGTTCGCCGCTGACCCGTGAAATTTCGCTGACCACCGCGAGTGCGCGTCCGACCAGTACCGATCGCCTGCAGCGCACCCTGAAGTCGGTGGCGCGGCAATTCGAGGACAGCCTGCGGCGCGAGGCCCAGGCATCGAAGATCGCCTGGAGTTACGAATACGTTCGCGGGCGGATCCGCGACTTCGGACTCAAGCCGAAGCTCGAAGCGGACTTCACGGTTATCGGCCGCAGCGGCCTGCGCCGCGTCGAACCCGAGCCGCGGGCGCGGACCCGCAAGGTGCTGGTAATCGCCGATCATTCGGCGCAGCAGCTGCAGGCGCTGTCCGTGGTGTTGCGGCGCTTTATCCGGGACCGGGTGGAAGTGACCCTCGTCGACGATCCTGGCCACGGCGAGTTCGAACGGCGGCTGGAACAATTGCCCGCGGAACTGCTGGCCCACGTCGAGGTGACCCGAATCGGCCGCGAAGAAATCACCGGGCTTCTGCAAAAATCGGGCGCGGCTTTCGATTGCGCGATCCTGTCGATAAACGAAGACGCGGACGATCTCGCGAGCGTCCTCGGGGCCCTGCAATGCCCGGTCATCCTGGTTTCCTGAGTTAGAGGGACACATTACCCAATTACCCTGATTTGGTTGCAGATTGCAACTGAATCAGGATAAACAGGTATCGTGACCCCCCGGTTGGTCAGTCGCGGAACAGGGCGGGATCCATGGTGGCCAGGCCGTCCGCGATGCGCGGCGCGAAGGCCATGTGCGCGAGCACATCGCGCTCGAGATCGATGCCCGGCGCGATTTCGACCAGTTTCGGGCCGTCGTCATCGAGTTCGAACACCGCGCGCTCGGTGATATAGAGAATTCGCTGGCCGCGCTCGCGCGCATAGGTGCCGCTGAAGGTGAGGTGATCGACCTCGCCGACGAACTTGGCGGTCTTGCCTTCCTTCAGGATATGCAATTCGCCGTCGCGGCATTCGACCTCGAGGCCGCCGCTGGTGAAGGTGCCGAGAAAGTACACTTCGCGCGCATTCTGGCTGATGTTGATGAAGCCGCCGGCTCCCGCGGTGCGCGCGCCGAAGCGGCTGACGTTGACGTTGCCGGCGGCGTCCGCCTGGGCCATGCCGAGGAATGCCTGGTCGAGCCCGCCGCCGTCGTAGAAATCGAATTGCGCGGGCTGGTCGATGATCGAGGCGGCGTTGGCGACCGCGCCGAAATCGAGGCCCGAGGCCGGGATACCGCCGATACCCCCGGGCTCGACGGTCAGCGTCACGCTGGAAAGCCGATCTTCCTCGCTGGCAACCCCGGCGACGGCTTCGGGCATGCCGATGCCGAGATTGACCACCGCGCCGGGTTTCAGTTCACGCGCCGCACGGCGGCCGATGACCTTGCGCTCATTGAGCGGCAGCTTTGCGATCGCCGACGGCGCCAGCCGGATTTCGCCGGTAAACGCCGGGTTGTATTGCGTGCCGAAGGTTTGCTGATGGTGTTCCTCTTCCGCCAGCACCACGCAGTCGACCAGGATGCCGGGGATGCGCACCAGGCCGGGCGGCAACACGTGTCGGCTGGTGGTGCGCCTGACTTGCACGATGACCAGGCCGCCGCTGTTGCGCGTCGCCTGCGCGATCGCCAGCGCCTCGAGCGGCAGCGCCTCGTGTTCCATGGTGATATTGCCGGCCTCGTCCGCGGTGGTGCCGCGCAGGAAAGCGACGTCGATCGGGAAAGACTTGTAGAACAGGAATTCCTCGCCGTCTATCTCCATCAGTCGTACCACATCGCGCGTCGTGCAGGCGTTGAGCTTGCCGCCCTCGACGCGCGGATCGACGAAGGTATGCAGGCCGACGCGGGAGATGACTCCGGGACGCCCCGCGGCGATATCGCGGTAGAGATGGGTGATCACGCCCTGAGGGAGATTGTAAGCCTCGATTTCGTTGTCGAGCGCGAGCTTGCCGAGCTTCGGCACCAGTCCCCAATGGCCGCCGATAACCCGGCTGACCAGTCCCTTGTGGCCGAGATGGTTGAGCCCGCGCTCGACGCCGTCGCCCTGGCCGGCCGCGTAGACGAGACCGAGACCGGCCGGGCCGCCGGATGCGAGAAAGCGGTTTTCTAGCGCGATCGCGAGCGCCTCGGGGAAACCGATACCGACGAATCCCGCGGTCGCGAGCATCGCGTTATCGGGGATCCGGGCGACTGCATCCTCGGCACTGACCAGTTTCGACATCTCGGGCTCCGCGTTAATGTTGTCGGCTATATATACAGGAATCCGCCGGGATTCCGCAATTCGCAATTGGTCGCGGACCACGACCTGCCCGGTGGATGGCTATTCGGCGGAACGAAGTTGCAAACAAACGGCATTTCAGGTCCGTCGTACCGACAGGTCGATGCCGTACAGGCCGACCGGCGGCGCGCCGGAATCCCGGCTGAATTCATTCTCGTAGGCGAAACCGAGTTTCTCGAGCAGGCCGATCGAAGCCGCGTTTTGCGCCGCGACGATCGCCACGACCCGTTCGATGCCGAGAGTTTCGCGGGCATGATCGAGCACCGCGCTAGCCGCTTCCAGCGCGTATCCGCGACCGCGGAATTCGGGCAAAAACGCGAAACCGAGATCGACGTCGGCCAGGTTGTCGCGCTGCAGGATGCCGCAGATACCGATCGGCGTATCGTCGGCCTTAAATGCCACGCGGTTGAGACCGAAACCCCGCTCGCGGTACATCTCGAGGGGGCCGGTTTCGAGGTAGCGGCGCGCGCCGTCGAGATCGGCCACGCCCCTGTCGCCGATGAAGCGCAGCCAGTCGGCGTCGGTCAACAGGCGGAATATGAACGCTGCATCGCCGATTTCCAGCCAACGCAGCTGCAGGCGCGAGGTCGAAATGGCGAGCGGAAGGGACAAGGCCTAGGAGGGCAGGAAGTCGATCGGGTAGGTCACCTTCATCTCCGCGACGTTGCCGCCGGGGAACTTGAATTTCTTGATCCTGAGCACGAGCTTGCGCTCGAGGGCTTCGTCGTCGAGTTCGCTGGACAGAATCCTGACGTCGACGACCTGGCCGCCGGGCGCGATGGTCAACTCGACCACGACCTGGCCCGCGAGCATAGGGTTCTTGCGCAGCGCGCGATTGTAGAGGTTGAAGATGCTGCCCTTGTTCTGCTGAAACACGCGCTCGATCTGGTCGGCGCTGCGCAGTTTGGCCGTTCCGGAGGCCTGTTTCTTCGCCGAACTCGCCCTGGCAATCTGCTCGTCGCTCTCGATCTTGCTTTCGACCCTGGTGGTCTTGCGCTGGCTTAGCTCGCTGGTGCCGATATTGCGGCTCAGGGTGTCGGTTTTTATTCCGCCGCTCGACTTGGTCGCGCTCGACGACAACAGGTCGGTCGCGGTGGCGACCTCGACCGCTTTCTTGCCCTCGGTTTGCTGCGGCAGGGACATGGCATCGTCGAGCTGGAAAGACTCGCGCAGATCGGCGAGTTCGTCGCTCATCGCGATCAGGCCGCTTTTCCTGGCGACCTCGCGCGCGCTCTCTTTCTTGACCTGCTTCTTTTCGGGCTTCTTGGGCTCCGGTTTTTTCGGTTCTTCCTTTTTCTTTTCGGGTTCCTTCTTTTTCTCCTCCCTGGGTTGTTCCTTTTTCGGCGGCGGCGGCTTGATCTTCTGCTTTTCGAGGATCAACTGGGCCAGCCGCGGGGATACGTCGACCAGGTTTTTTTGCACGATTTCGGGCAGTTCGACCAGGTTCACCACCACGCCGCTGCCGAGAACCAGCACCAGCATGACGGTCACCAACCAGCGGAAGCCGCGGTCTTCGCCGTGATCCATCCACGGCAGGTCGGGTTCGGAAATGGCGGCGGCCCTTGCCATCAGCTATCGCTGGCCTTTTGATTGACGGCGAAGGAAATATTGGTGTACTCCGCGCCCGCGCAGGTGAGCATGATTTTCTTCAGCAGCGCGTAGGGGATTTCCTTGTCGCCCATGATCGTGACGCCCTGCTTGTCGGTAATGTCCTTGACCTTTACCGCGGCGACCTTGAGCGCCCGCGACAGGGGAGTGATGGCGCTGCCTTTTTCGTTGATCGCGTCCTTGACCGATACGATAGCCTTGCCCTGCAGGCGAATCACTCGTTGATCGACGGCGATGACGAGGTTGCGCGCCGGCAGTTTTTCGGCCGCGGCGCTTGGCAGCACGATATCTTTCGGGGACGGCAATACGTCGCTGCTGGTGGCGTTGACCAGCAGGAAAAACACCAGGATGGTGAAGATATCCATGAGCGACACCATGTTGAGAGCGGCGTTGCGGCGCAGTCCCCGGGTATGGTGCTGTTGCATGCGCCGCGCGCGTCTGGATCTTTTCATCGTTTCGAACCTCCGGGCTTACTTCGCGGCATCGCCGATCGAGATATCGGGAAACAGCTCGGCGAACACCCACTCGCCGTCGACCTGGGTGCGGTAGGAACGCGAACTGTCCATTGCCGAGATCAGGTCGTCGTAGCGCGTCTTTTTCTCGGCCAGAATGGTGATATTGGTGTGCCCGGGCAGGCGCGCCTTGACCTGTTTCAGGGTCTGCTTGAGGCTCGCGAAATCGTGTTTGCCGCCTTTCGCCGGGATCCGCTTGATCAGGCCGACGCGGTTGTCGGACAGCACCAGCATGTCACCGCGAATGGTAACCCGCAGTTCGTAGGGCTTCTGCTTCGGTTTATCGGCGTCGCTGGCACCGGGCGGCGGCAGGTTCAGATCGAGTATCGTGATATGACTGAATACCGCGGTCATCAGCAGGAAGGGCACCAGCACCACCATCAGGTTCATGAAGGCGGTAATGTTCATTTCCACCGCGGGCGGCTTGCGGCGCTGTAAGCGCTTGGACATGGATCGGGCCTGCTGTTACTGGTTGCTGTTCTTGACGCGCGACAGGTGGTTGACGAACTTGACCACGGTCATTTCCAGGCTGTCGACGATCTCGGTGGTCTTGGTCTGCAGCACGGTATAAAAGAACAGCAGCGGGATCGCGACGATCAGACCGAAGGCGGTGGTGTTCATGGCTACCGAGATACTGGTCGAGAGTATTTCCGCCTTCATCGACGGGTCCACCTGGGCGACCGCGGTAAAGGCCTTGATCAGGCCGATGATCGTGCCGAGCAGGCCGAGCAGCGTGGCGATGTTGGCGAACATCGCGAGGTAGTGGGTGCGTTTTTCGAGCCGCGGAATCGCCTCCATGATGCTTTCGTCCATCGCCGCCTCGAAGTCGTCGCGCCGCCGCGCGGTCTTGTAGTGCTCCATGCCCTGCAGCAGGATGCGGCTGACCGTGGCGCTGGATTTCTGCGCCAGCTGGCCGGCCTGGGCGATATCGCCTTTTGCCATCAGCGGCATCAGCTTGGCGATCATGCGCCGGTTTTTCGTCCTGGCAACGCTCAGGGCCAGCCAGCGCTCCAGGGTGATCGCAAGGCCGATCGCCAGCACGACGCCTATCGGGAGCATGAAAAGTCCGCCTTCCTTGAAGAACCTTATTACGGTAATGACTATGTCGTTCATCGCGAGAATCTCCGCTCTGTGTATTGCTGGATCATTCCAGCCCTGTCTTGGAAAAAATTGCTTCGTGGTAGTGAATCCTGCGCCTGAATGCGGACCTGTCCAGCGGTTGTAGCTTGCTCTCCATGATGCTGGTGATCGGCGGCGATTCGATCTCGAAACGCTCGGCCATTTTCCAGGGCACGATGTACAGGACACGGGGTAATTCCTTGTTGCCGGTTATTTCGGTGCCTTCCATCTGGAGACGTTCCTGTGCCTGCAAACCCGTACTCATTGAAATAGCAAAAAATGGAAGAATTGATAGTAAAAGTTTTCTCATTTATAACTCCGAATTACGACGCACCGGATTGCAGGCGGCGCTCGAGATCGACGATCCAGCCGGCAACCTGCTTGTTCTCTTCGCTGATCAGCGCCTGGTAGCGCTGGTAGTGCCGCAGCGCGGGTTCGAGGTCCTGCAGGTAAATGTCGAACAATATGCCGAGATTGAGATGCGCGAGCGCGTAGTTCGAATCGATGTCGAGCGCGCGCTGGTAACTTTTACGCGCTTCCTCGAACTGCCCTTTCCGGCGCTGCAGGATACCGAGGTGATTGTAGGCCACGGCGTCCCTGGCATTGCGGGTAACCGCCTCCTGGAAGGCTTTTTCGGCGGGCTCGTACTGTTCCAGCTTGAAATAGGCGAGCCCGAGATTGGTAAACACGAAAGGCTTGTCGGGCGCGTCGCCGCTGACCCTGACCAGAAGTTCGATCGCGTCTTCGGTATCGCCCTTTTTGAGTTCCGCCACGGCCTGTTCGTAATACTGCTGGTTGTAGTCGATCGGCGGGGGCGCAGGCTCGGGCGCGGCCTGTTCGACGGGCGCGGGTTCGGGCGCCGGCGCCGGTTCGGGTACGCTGCTGCAGGCCACCAGCATCGCCGCGAGCAGCAGGATAAGATGGTTACTGAATCTCGACATAGGACTCGGTGCTCTCGACCTTGGCAAACCGGTACGGCATCATTTCGCCGAGTACGCGCAGGCTTTTGCGCGTCGGTTCGTCGTAGGTTCCCTCGGGGATGCGTTTGAAGTTGGCGAGATGAATATCGATCGCCTTTTCCTCGAACGGGTAAGCCTGTTCCTCGAGCAGCAGGTCGTATTCTTCGAGCTGCTCCTCGTCGAGGCCTTTCGGACGCTGCGAATTCATCAGCGACTTGGCGAAATTGCGATAAATCTCCGCGATCTGGAAGGTCGCCTCGGTGGTCACTTCCTGGACCTGGTACTTGATCGCCCGGCTGTAAGCGTCGATCGATTGCTGCATCAGTTTCTTCTTTTTCTGCAGGCTGGCTTTCAGCGGCACCGTCAGCTTCGCCTGCTGGTAGGCGCGTTGTAACGGCGCGATCAACTCCAG
>JASFKL010000145.1:0-9588 GCA_050118655.1 Gammaproteobacteria bacterium
ATACGCTGGAGGCGATCGGCACAGGATCCGGTTCGCGCGCGCCGAGCATTTCGGCGAGCGGCAGGCCCGCCGCGCGGGCGGCGATGTCCCAGCAGGCGATATCGAGTGCCGACTTGACGTACGGATGTCCGGGCAGCGCGGTATCCATGAGGCGATTGATTGCGTCGGGCTGCCGCGGGTCGCGGCCCAGCAGCAAGGGTGCGAGTTCGTCGATACCCGCACGGATGCCCTTGCCGAAGGCCGGCAGGTAGGTCACTCCCCAGGGACAACCCTCGCCCCAACCGGAGATACCGGCATCGGTATCGATGCGCAGCAGGGTCGAGTCGAGAGATTCGAACTTGAGCCGCCCGCCCGACAGCCAGTAAGGCTTGTGCAGCGGCAGGTCGAGCTGCCAGACGCTAATGCGTTCGATTTTCATATTCTCAATTTAACCCCGTGATTGGCCGGCGTAAAACGAATAGAATCGATGCCCGCTATCGATGCTGTCAAACGTTTCGCGGCCTGTGTTCGCCGCCTGATACGGAGTTGTTGCCATGTACGTCCCTGAAAAATTCAAGATCGACGACGCCGATGAAATCTTCGCCTTTCTTCGCGCGAACGCTTTCGGCCAGCTGGTTTCGCTGCACGGCGGACGGCCGGTGGTTTCGCACCTGCCGTTCTTCGTCGCCGAAGACCGCGCCAACCTCAAGTGTCACGTCGCGCGGCAAAACCCGCAGTGGCAGGAAATCGAGAGCCAGCAGGTGCTGGCGACCTTTCTCGGGCCCCATGACTATATTTCACCGTCCTGGTACAGCGGCGCCGGGGTACCCACCTGGAATTACCAGGCGGTGCACGTCTACGGCCGCTGCCGCGTGTTCGACGACCCCGGCGAACTCGCCTCCCTGGTCGATGCGCTCTCCGGGACTTACGAATCGCGGTTCGAAAGCCCGTGGCAACCACGTTACGCCGACTCCATGTTGAAGGCCATCGTCGGCATCGAGCTCGAAATCGACGACATCCAGTGCAAGTACAAGCTGAGCCAGAACCGCCCTGTCGCCGATCACCAGCCGGTCATCGACCACCTCGACGAGCTCGGCGCTGACTCGCTGGTCGCGGCGATGCGCAAGGCGCTGTTATAATTCCCCGGCTTCCTCGAGGACCTTGCGCGCGACGCGGAAACACTCCAGCGACTGCGGTACGCCGCAATAAATGCCGACCACGTGGATGATCGCGCGGATCTCTTCCTTGCTGACGCCGTTGTTGAGCGCGCCGCGGCAGTGAATCTCCCACTCGTGCATCTTGCCGAGCGCACCGATCATCGCCAGGTTCATCATCGAGCGCGTCTTCGGCTCGATGGTTTCGTCGCCCCAGCCGAAGCCCCAGCACCAGGCGGTCATCGCTTCCTGGAAAGGACGCGTAAAGTCATCGGCCGCGGCCAGATTCTTTTCCACATACTCGGCGCCGAGCGTCGCCTTGCGCTGCGCCAGGCCTTTTTCAAATAAATCCTGATCCATCACATCTCCTCTCGAGTCAATTAAATTCGGGTCAGAGTAAAATTAAATCCGTCCCGATTAAATTTGGGTCAGAGTAAAATTTCGCGGGATTATCGTTTAATTTTACTCTGACCCGAATTTAAAAGTCTTCGGCGCGGGGGCGCAGATTGTCGGGATCATACACGCATTGGGCGATGATTTCCGCGCGCCGCGGCTCGCCCATGACCATGACTTCGAATTCGTTGCCGACCCGATTCAACTCGGGACGGATATAGGCAAAGGCGAGAAAGGCTCCCTGGTCGTAGCCGTAACCGCCGGAGGATACCTGGCCGACTGGCTTGCCGCCGTGCCAGACCGATTCGGAGCCGAGCGGATCGCATTGCACGCCGTCGGCGGGCGGTTCGTCGAGCCGCAGGTAGGCCAGCACCCAGCGTGTCGCCGGGGCAAGCGACTGTTCCGCTCCCTGGAAGCCCCCGTCCCGCGAAAAGCGCGTCACGTCGGCCTCGGCGATGGTGACCTCGTTGGTAATCTCGTGTCCCGAGCGGTACGCCTTTTCCATGCGCACCGCGTTCAGCGTCGCCGAACCGACATGCACGAGACCGTCGCTGTCAGGCGTCGATAGCAGCGCGCTGTAGACGTCGAGCATGCCCGTCGTCGGGACGTGCAATTCCCAGCCGAGTTCTCCCGTATAGGTCACGCGCAGCGCGCGCACCCCGGCTACCCCGGCGACGGTGATCTGCCGCGCCGACAGCCAGCGGAAGTTCGCATTGTCGAGCGCCGCATCGGTGCAGTGGGCGAGAATCCGCCGCGACGCGGGGCCCGCCAGCATGATCACGCCGAAGGCCTCGGAGACATTGTCGAATTCGACCCCCTCGCCTTCGCGTACTTGTTCCTGCATCCAGTTCAGCAGCGCCGCCTCGCGCACCGCGGCGTAGACCATGTAATAGCGATCTTCGTCGAGCTTGACGATCGTCGCCTCGCCCTCGATGCGGCCGTTTTCCATCATCAGGTAAGTCAGCGTCACGCTGCCGATCTTTTTCGGCAGCCGGTTCGATTGCACGCGATCGAGGAAGGCTTCCGCCCCCGCGCCCGATATCTCGATCTTGGCGAAGGCAGTCAGGTCGGCGATCCCGGCGTGCGTGCGCATGCCGCGCACCTCGTCGCCGACGATATCGAACAGCGCGCTGCGGCGAAAACTCTCGATATGCTTTTGCTCGACGCCGCCCCTGGCGTACCAGTAAGGCCGCTCCCAGCCGTAGACGTCTTCGTAAACCGCGCCCCTGTCCTGGAGTACCTCGTAGAGCGGTGACAGTTTCGAATGCGACGGGCGCAGGGCGGGACGATCGAGGTGCGGGAACGGAATTTCGTGGCGCAGCAGGTAATCTTCTTTTGCCTTGCCGATACGGTATTGGTCGTCGATGCGCGCACCGAAGCGGCGCGGGTCGAAACTGCGCATCGATACATCGGCCGCGCCGCGCACCATCCACTGCGCGAGGTACCTGCCGGCGCCGGGTCCCCAGGCGATGCCGACCTGCGAACCGCAGCACAGCCAGAAATTCTTGACCCCAGAGGGCCCGAGCAGCATGTTGCCGTCGGGGGGATGCGTGATCGCGCCGTGGACCACGCTCTTGATTCCCTTGTCGGCGAGAATCGGCATGCGCTCGAGCGCGTTTTCGAGCCACGGCATGATGCGGTCGTAATCGGGCTCGAAGAGTTCGTGCTCGGATTCCCAGGGCGTGCCGTCGTCCCAGACCGAGGCCGCGTTCGCCTTTTCGTAAATACCGATCAGGCCCGACTTCTGTTCCATGCGGATATAGCCCGACACCCGGGAATCGTCGCGAATCACCGGCAACTCCCTGTCGAGTGCCTCGAACTCGGGCACGTTCTCGGTAATCAGGTAGTGGTGCAGCATGTTGGCGATCGGCAGGTCGAGCCCCACCCACTCACCGACCTGGCGCGCATAGGTGCCGCCGGCATTGACCACGCGTTCGGCCTCGATATCGCCCTGCCCGGTATGCACCACGAAGCGCTCGCCATCGCGCGTGATACCGGTGACCCGGTTGTGCCGGATCACCGTACCGCCCATCATGCGTGCGCCTTTGGCCATCGCGAAGGCGACCCCGGCCGGATCGACGTGGCCGTCGTGCGGCGTGTAGAGGGCGGCGCGGACACCGTCGAGATTATAAAAGGGATGCAGTTCGGCGATTCGCGCCGGGGTGACGATTTCCATCGCGTGCCCGAGACCCTTGCCGACGGACAGGGTGTACCTGATCCAGTCGACCTCGTCGGCGTTATAGGCGATGCGCAGGCTGCCGCTGCCGTGCCAGGTGCAGGATTGCCCCGTCTCTTCCTCGAGCCGCGGGTACAGCTCGGTGCCGTAAGCCGCCATCTTCGCGAGACTGTAGTGGCTGACCGAGTGCGTGATCTGGCCGGCGGCATGCCAGGTGGATCCGCTGGTCAATTCGCCTTTCTCCAGCAGCACGACATCGGTTTCGCCTTCCTTGCACAAATGGTAGGCGAGCGAACAGCCCATGACCCCGCCGCCGATGATGACGATTTTCGCCTTCGATTGCATCGCGATGACCCCGCAAAAAAACAGTTGCACCAAAAGATCGCATAATGATACAGTTGTACCATTAATTTAATCAAGCAATCATTTGTCACAAATGCCGCAATTTTCGACCGCAGAAAAAAATCTGCTGCCGCAGTCGCAGGAAGAGGTGATCGAGCGCCTGCTCGCCGACTTCGAGACCCTGCCCGGACAACTGCGCGTTTGCGCACGTTTCATCATCGATCACCCTCACGAGGTCGGCCTGCAATCGATGCGCACCCTGGCCCAGGATGCCGACGTCCATCCGAACAGTTTCGTCCGCCTGGCGCGCCACCTGGGCTTCGACGGCTACGAGTCCATGCGCGAACGTTTCCGCGATTTCGTCCGCGGCGGCATCGGTTCGTCGCCGGACCGCGTACGCTGGTTGCAGGAGATGGACCGCAAGGGCGGTAGTGCGGCGGTATTCGCCAGCATGGCCGAAGCCTGCCTCGACAATACCGAGAAAATGTTCGCGCGGCAGTCTGTCAAGGATCTCGACCGCGCCGTCGAGTGGATGATCGGCGCGCGGCGGGTTTACGTGCTCGGCCTCGGGCTCGCCTATCCGCTGGCTTACAACCTCTGGTACGTCGCCCGCATGGGCTTCGACCATTTCATTCTTTCGCCGCGACACGGCAGCCTGCCGTCGGACGACATCATCCGCATGGACAGGCGAGACTGCCTGGTGGCGATGACCTTTCAGCCCTATCGGCGCGATACGCTGGAAGCCGTTCGGCTGGCGAAAAAACAGGGTGCGAAGATTATCGGTGTCACCGACAGCAGCGCCTCGATCCTGTGCCGCGAGGCGGATATCGGCCTGGTTTCGCCGACCAATACGCCGCAATTTTTTCATTCCAACTCGGCGGTGACCGCGCTGATCGAAAGCCTGTGCGCGCTGCTGGTGGCGCGCGGCGGCGACGCGGCGAGCGATTCCGTCGAGGCTTTCCACTCCGCACGCTGGGAGGCCGACATCTATGATGAATCCTGATGTTATCGAAAACCTGCAACCGGCGATGGGGCTCGAGGCGAGATACTTCACCGACCGCGAACTGTTCGGTCGCATCCTCGAAGAGGTGTTTTACAAGAACTGGCTGCTCGCCTGCCATGCGAGCCAGCTCAGCCGGCGCGGCGATTACCTGACGCTGTCGCTTTACGACCAGGACATTATCGTCGCGCGCGGCAGGGACGACGCGCTCAAGGCTTTTTACAACGTCTGCCAGCACCGCGGCCACAAGCTCGCCGACGGCAGCGGCAACAAAAAGCTGCTGGTCTGCCCGTATCATCGCTGGTCCTACGATCTCGACGGACGCCTCAAGGCGGCGCCCAATTCCAGGCGCGTGCCCGGCTTCGACCAGGCGGCAATTTGCCTGACACCGATACGGGTGGAAAACTTTCTCGGCTTCGTGTTCGTCAACCTCGATCCCGACGCGAAATCGATGGACGAAACCTGGCCCGGTATCCGCGCCGAGATACTCGCGCTCTGCGCCGACGTCGAACAGCGCAAGTACGCCTACCACCACGAGGCCGACGAGGGCTGCAACTGGCTGACCGCGGTGGAAAACTACAACGAGTGTTACCACTGCAAGACCTGCCACGCGTCTTTCGCGAAAGGCATCATCGACCCGGAGAGTTACCGGATCACGCCCTACGGCGACGCCAGGGCGCTGCACCATACCTCGCTCGCGACCACCAGCGACCAGGCCTGGTACGACGTCAGCGGTGCCAACTACGGCAGCTTTTACCTGTGGCCGGCGACCGCGATCCAGTTCTACCCCGGCGGCGTGGTCAACAGTTTCACCTGGCGGCCGCTGGCGGTCGACGACGTGCGCGTATTCCGCGCGTTTTACTCCAACAGCGGGCTCGTCGACGGCGTGCTGCAAAACGTCATCGACCACGACCGCGATACCACGTTTAGCGAAGACCTCGCCATCGTCAAGCAAGTCCAGCGCGGCCTCAACTCGCGCGGTTACCGCCCCGGTCCGCTGGTCATCGATCCCGACGGCGGTATCGACAGCGAGTTGCCGGTCAAGAAACTGCACGAATGGCTGCGCGAAGCAGTGGGCTGAGTTATACCAAACATATGAACAGGAAATATCGACATGTCATCTCCCGCGACTGATACCGAATCCGGCGCCACCACGCAGGCCGAGCTGTTCGAAATCGCCGACCGCGTACTGCCCGGCTCCGCTCTCGGCAGCTACTCGCTGGCCGACGATATCCGCCTGATCTACTCGCACGGCAAGGGCTCGCGCATGTGGGACGTCGACGGCAACGAGTATATCGATTACGTCGGCGGCGCCGGCGCGCTGATCCTCGGCCACTCGCATCCCGCCGTGGTCGAAGCCGCGCAGGCGCAATACGCGCGCGGCGCACACATGTTCGGCTCGCTCAACGAGGTCGCGGTGCGTCTCGCCGAGCGACTGGTCGCCGACATTCCCTGCGCCGAGAAGATCGCCTATGCGACCACGGGCTCGGAAGCCACCGGCTACGCGATGCGGCTCGCGCGCGCCTTCACCGGGCGTAACAAGATTCTCAAGTTCGAGGGCGCCTATCACGGCAACCACGACTACGCGATCGTCTCCACGTTTCCGAAAACCGCCGGCAACTATCCGCAGGGCGCGCCGGATTCGTCCGGGCAGCCCGAGGCGACCGTATCGACGATGCTGGTATGCCCCTACAACGATCTCGTCGCCCTGCGCAAGATCGTCGCCGAGCACCATGCCGACATCGCGGCGATCTTCGCCGAGCCCGTGCAGCGCATCATCCCGGCCGAGCCCGAATTTCTGCGCGGTATCCGCGAAATTTGCGACGAGTACGACATCCTGTTCGTCATGGACGAGGTGGTCACCGGTTTCCGACTCGCCTACGGCGGCGCGCAGCAATGGTACGACGTCAGGCCCGATCTTTCGACCCACGGCAAGGTGGTCGGCGGCGGCGGGCCCCTGTCCTGCGTCGCCGGCCGCGCCGACGTGATCGGCCTGTCCGACCCGAAGCGCAAGGGCGAGCCCGGCTACACTTATTTCAACGGCACGCTGCACGGCAACCCGGTGGCCGCGGCCGCGACGCTCGCGATGCTCGACGAACTCGGCAAGCCCGGCGTCTACGAGCGCATGAACGGTTTCGCGGACGACCTCTGCCGCGAGACGCAAAAGGTTCTCGACAGGCACGGCATCCCGGCGATCGCCGAGCACACGGGCTCGCTTTGGCAAATCCTGTTCACCGACCGGACCCCGCGCAACCTGGCCGATATCCTCGCCAGCGACCAGGCCGCGATGCGTAAACTCGATACGCTATTGATGAAACAGGGGCAATACGTGCTGCCGGGCGTGCGCCGTTTCGTGTCAACGGTACATACGGCCGGGGATCTCGACGAAACGCTGCGCGGACTCGACGCCGCCTGCCGGGCCTTCAACGAATCCTGAACGGCGCCGGGCCGATCGGCGTTCCCGTTTACATCTGCTACCTGGGCCGGATCGACACCTGCATATCCGCGCGGTATCGAAGGTTCTCGAGCCCGCTGATATCGATTACTTCTCGGGAGAACTGTGAATCAGATCCGGATAACTGATCAGATCCGGGTCGCTTTCGTAAAAATAATATATCGGTTCATCGTCGGCCTTTCGGTACAGGCCGATACCGGGATCCGGAAAAACCGGCACTCGGCCATTCAACAGCATTTTGAACAGCGGCCTGGCCTCGCTGCTGATGAAATGCTTATGTTTTATCTCCGAAAAATTAGACAGGTCCAGATACATGGCATTCGCTGCAAGCTTGCCTTTCAAGACCTCGTCATCGATATCGATACCTCTGCCCAGCCGGGTACTGTCCAGTTCATGGCTATCCTTGAACAATCGTCCCGATAAATACAGGATCAGGTCTTTATGGTGCTGGATTACGAAAACCTGTTTCGAGAAGTCGCATTTTTCCAGCCAGTATCGATGCCCGTTGAAAGGTACATCGGCGCTGCTCAGGATGACCGAATCGAACAATCCCTTCTGCAGCTTCCGTTTGTTATAAAGATGGGACAGGAATTCCTTTACCGGGATGTTGCCCATACTGTGGGCCAGCAGCGTTACTTTCTTACCCGCCACATTTTCGGGTTTTCTCGACTTGTAATCGTCGAATGCGAATAT
Organism: Gammaproteobacteria bacterium; assembly: GCA_050118655.1. Taxonomy (GTDB): domain Bacteria; phylum Pseudomonadota; class Gammaproteobacteria. The sequence goes on from JASFKL010000145.1 coordinate 8,193, forward strand.
CAAATCGGCCAGGCCCAGGGAGGAAGCAACAGCATGCTTGTAGGGTCGAGGAGTTATATCGTCCCGCGACAACCAGCGCACGAGGACGAAACGCGTATGACTGAAATTTTCGATATAAGGAATACCCGAGGCATCGAATTCGCCTTCGAATCCGCGGCCTCTTCCGTGCAGATAAAAAACGATATTTCGGTCATCTGCAGATGAAAAGATCGTATCGAAAAGTTCTTCGCTTCGATCTATGTTATAAGCATGATCCTTGCCGCTGCTGGTGGTATACAGCTCGATTCCATTATGTTCCAGTTTTCGCAGATTCCATGTTCCACCCGCCCGGTGGCTGGTCGATTGCCATTTTCCGACGAGAGCATCCTGACCGGCGCCGATTGCCCATTTCCCGGTAACCGCATTGCCCGAGGTGGGTGTTGACGGGAAAACATAGTAATCGACCAAATTATCCCTGATCTCTCCTTCGATTTTTACATTGTAAGTACTGTCGAACGCAGTGATCTTGCTGCCGTCCTGTTTTATACGCAGAATCAAATTCGAAAATTTTCGCAAGAAATACCACGGGTGGTCGCTCGTGATCTCGGATACATAAACTCCGGACAAATCCGGACTGTCGATGCTATCGCCGCTGGATAAGGTGGCCTCCTGATCAAGCAGGTCGCCGATCGATTCCTGATACAGGCCGAGTTCCGAGGCATCTTCCAGGTATTCTTTCGACGGCGGCACACAGCCGGTGACGAATACCCCGATTATCATTCCGACCAGGAGCCGCCGTAGGGGGCACTTTGCGTGCCTGTTCGAGCTATTGTTTGCACCGATTCCTTTCATCGAATTCCTGAATAAATCGCCCTGGCAAGATTAATCACTGCCCGCTGCATCGAGGCAAGCTGACGCTCGGGTAGATTCCAGATTCCGTTTCCCGTCAGCCATCCACGGCCTAAATTAAAGACTATTATTGCTCATATCAACAATTCAGCAATTCGGGCGAGCCGGAAATTTCAATTCGGGAAGAACTTTCGGCATGCGGGTCGCGTCGCGGCTTGATCGAGATCAATCCGACCCATGCGTCTTCGGGCTAAGTTGATAAGGCGATCTAGTGGGTCCGGGGGCATGCAGAAAACCAGTGACGTTATCTGGCAGGACACCCAGCACCAGGTGCTGTTCGAGCTGATCGACCGCATCAAGGAAGTGCCTTTCGATCCCGATATCCTGGTGCGCCTCAAGCTTTACGCCGAGCATCATTTCGTGCTCGAGGAAGTCTACATGGAGAAGCTCGAGTATCCGCACAAGGATGCGCACATCCGTGCCCACGACCGTTTTCGCGAAGAACTCGAGGCGATGATGGAAACCGACCCGTCGATGCACGAATCGCTGCAGGTTTCGCTGTCGGATT
>JASFKL010000146.1:0-9580 GCA_050118655.1 Gammaproteobacteria bacterium
CGCAGACCGCTTTCATCTCGCGCGCATCGAGCAGCCGGCAGGGTTCGCCGAGCGCTTCCAGGTGTCGCGCGTAAGCCCGGTTGTGTTCGCTACCCTGGCGTCCGGCGGCAGCATTGATCTTGCCGCGTGGAACGAACGCCTCGGCCTCGAGACCGTATTCGCGCACCGCGTCGGCGGCGAACTCGATCGCCGCCCGGTTGATGCGAATATTGCGCGAGTCGCGTTCGCTCTTGCCGCCATAGCTACCTTTGGCGAGCGCGTGCGGCAAATCGATCATGAATCCGGAGTTCCTGCCCGCCGGCCCGTCCGCCACCCGCCGGGCCTCGAGCAGCACCACTTGCGCGCCGGGATCGAGCTGGCGGATGCGCCGTGCCGCGGCAAGTCCTGCGAAACCGGCGCCGACCACGAGGTAATCGCAGTCGATATCCTGCCGCAAGGCCTCTCGAGGGACGCGCGGCGGCAGGATTTCGACCCAGCCGCTGGCGCCCAGATCGGCGGGTTTGGAATTCACCCTGATCATCCGGGATCGCCCAGCCAGGCCGAAAGGGCTAGTCTACCGGATCGGCCGACTCGCGATCGGCGAGATCGATCCAGATAGTCTTGAGCTCGGTGTACTGATCGTGGGCGTGCAGCGAATTGTCGCGCCCGCCGAAACCCGACTGCTTGTAACCGCCGAACGGCGTCGTGATATCGCCCTCGCCGTAGCAATTCACGGTCACCGTGCCGGCGCGGATTTCGCGCGCAGCGCGCAGCGCCCGCTTGCCGTTGGCGCTAAACAGGCTGGCGGCGAGACCGTAGTCGCTGTCGTTGGCGACGGCGATCGCTTCCTCGGTGGAGCGCACCGTGATCACCGACAATACCGGTCCGAAGATTTCCTCGCGCGCGAGCCTGTCGTCGGGCTTGACCGAATCGATGATCGTCGGCAAGACGAAACGTCCCTGCTCGGTCTTGCCGCCGACGAGTGCCTTGCGGCCCTTGAGGTATCCCGACACCTTCCTGAAATGTTCCTTGTCGACCAGCGCGCCGAGGTGATGACGCGGATCCAGCGGATCGCCGGTCTTCCAGTTGCGGGTGCGCGCAACGATGCGCTTCATGAGTTGATCCTTGACCTTTTCGTGAACGATCAGGCGCGAACTCGCGGAACAGTTTTCACCCATGTTCCAGAACGCGCCATTGACGATATGCTCGGCGACAAGATCGAGATCCTCGGCGTCCTCGAGCACGATCGCCGGATTCTTGCCGCCGCACTCGAGGACGATTTTCTTCAGGTTAGATTCGGCCGAGTATTGCAGAAAACGCCGGCCGGTCGCGGTCGAACCCGTGAACGACAACATGTCGATACCCGGGTGACGGCCCATGGGTTCGCCGACGTCGGGACCCATGCCAGGAATCACGTTGAACACGCCGCGCGGCAGCCCCGCCTCGTATGCGAGTTCGGCAATACGCAGCGCGGTGAGACTGGTTTGTTCGGCCGGTTTCAGAATTACCGAGTTGCCGGCCGCGAGCGCCGGCGCGATCTTCCAGGCCATCATCAACATCGGAAAGTTCCAGGGCAGCACGCAACCGACCACGCCGACCGGTTCGCGCACCACGATCGCGATCGCCTCGTCGCCGACCGGCGCCGACTGGTCGTAAATCTTGTCGACGGCTTCGGCGTGCCAGATCAGGCAATGCAGCGTCTCTTCGAGGTCGACAGTTTCGCAATCGAGTACCGGCTTGCCCGAATCGATGCTTTCCATGACCGCGAGTTCGTGCCGATTGCGCTTGATGAGCTTGGCCAGCCGAATCAGGACTTGCTTGCGTTCTGCCGGATGCAGCCGGCTCCAGCGGCCGTCGTCGAACGCCTCGCGCGCCTTCTTGACCGCGAAATCGACGTCCCTGGAGTCGCAGGCAGCGATCTCGGCGATCGTCTTTCCGGTAGCCGGATTTATCGAGGCGAAAGTTTTCTTCGACCGCGCCGCCTGGAACTTGCCGTCGATGAACGCATTGCCGGGCAGGTTCAGGTCCCGGGCGATCGCCTGGTATTCGGCGTGCGTGAGTAATTCGGACATTGCTGCTAACCCTCGTTGATTTCTGCAAAAGTGGTATTCATGACGCGGATCACCTGTTCCAGCGCGCGCTTGTCGTCCTTGTTGAGCGGCTGCAACGGCCGCCGCGGCGGACCCGCGGGCAGATTACGGCCGGTCAGGCCGTGCTTGACGCACTGGATGAACTTGCCGCCCTGCTCGAGCACGCGCATCAATGGCATCATCGCCGACATGATCCGCCGTCCCTTGTCGAAATCGCCTTCGACCGCACAGGCCCGGTACATGGCGACATGGATTTCGGGCGCGAAGTTCGAACCCGCGCAGACCCAGGAGCGCGCACCCCAGGCGAAGAATTCCAGCGCCTGGTCGTCCATCCCGCAGGAAAGCTGGATATGCGGGTAATCGCGCGCCAGCAGATGGATCCGGTTGACGTCGCCGGAGCTTTCCTTGATCGCGCAGAAATTCGGCGAGCGGCCGACACGGTCGAGATATTCCTCGCCCATCTGGGCGCCCATACGGCCCGGGTAGTTGTACAGCAGCACCGGCAGGTTGGCGACGCGGTCGATGGCGAGCGCGTGCAGCGCGTTTTCGCGTTCGGTGGGAATCGAATAAGGCGGCGTCGCGACCAGGATCGCGTCGGCGCCGATCTCGACCGCGCCGCGCGCGTATTCGATCGACTCTTCGGTGGTCAACGCGCCGGTGCCGACGATATAGGCGACCCGGTCCTTGATCCGCTGCTTGATGAATTTCATCAGTTCGAATCGCTCCGTCATCGATTGCGCGTAATACTCGCCGGTGGTGCCGGCACTGATGATGCCGTGCACGCCGCCGTCGATCAGAAAATCGACGATTTCGGCGAGGCGCTCGTAGTCGATGCCGTAATCGTCCCGGTAGGGAGTGACGACCGGGGTGTAGATGCCTTCGAATTTCATCGCCTGGGTCCTGGTTATGCGCTTTCCGCGGCCATTTCGAAGGCCAGCGGATCGGGTTTTACGAAATAATCGAGCAGGTCGCGCGACAGCTCCCAGTGCTCGACGATGAGCTCGACCACGGCCTCGCTGTCACCGGCTTCGATCGCGTCGATCATCGCGTCATGGTGCCCGAGCGCCTGGTACATCCGTTCCGCCATGCCGGGATTGCGCGGGCGGTAAAAGGTCTGGCTGATGCGCGCGTGATCGATAAGCAACCGGTCGTAGCTCGGCTTCAGGTACGGGTTGTCCGCCATCTCGCCCATCAGCGCATGGAAACACTGGTTCCAGTAGACCATCTCGGCGCTGGAACGGGCGTCGATCGCGGCGCGAAAGTTTTCCTGGATTTCGCGAATTCCGGCGATCTGCGCGGGCTTTGCATTTTGCGCGGCGAGCCGGCCGATAGCCGAGTAAATCATCGGCGCGGTGACGAAAAAATCGCGCAGTACCTTATGGCTCATCGCCGACACGTAGGCGCCGCGGTTGTTGACGATATCCACGCAGCCTTCAGCTGCCAGGCTGCGCAGGATTTCGCGCAGCGGTGTCCTCGAAATCCGGTAGCGCTCGGACAGGCGCACCTCGTCGAGTGCCGTGCCGGGTTCCAGCTCGAGAGTCAGGATTTGTTTCTTGAGATCGTCGTAAATGGCTTTTTTATCCACCTGGAACCCCGGGTTCGAGTTGTATATGTATTGTATACAAACAAAATAATCCAATGCAAGCAGTAAAATTCAAAATCCAACCGCAATTAGGGGGACACATTACTCAATTACCCGAATTGAATTACGGTAGTTGGGTACTGTGTCCCCCTGATTGGTGGGGCCGAGGTTTCGGTCAGCGGCGCAGCACGGCGAGCCAGCGCCAGAAATTGAGCAGCGAGGCCAGTGACGCGGCGACATAGGTCATCGCCGCGGCGCGCAGGATCGAGCGCGCGGCGGGTTTTTGCCGCGCCTCGAGGTAACCGCTGTTGAGCAGCGGCAGGGCTTTTTTGAAACTGGCGTCGATTTCGACCGGCAGCGTCAACAGGTGCATGACTACCGCGAATCCCATGATCAGGAAAGCACCGGCGATATTGAAGACCGCGGCCGACGGCAACTTGGTGATCAGTACGCTGAGCGGCGCCGCGAACAGCAGAAACGAACCCAGCCGCTGCGCCAGTACCGAGATCCGCGCGAGCCGCGTGCGCATCATGAACATCGGCTCCGCCGCGGCGTGCTGGAAGGCATGCCCGCACTCGTGGGCCGCGACCGTAATCGCGGTCAGGGTCTTGCCATCGTGCTTGTCGCGCGTCAGCCGAACCGCGCGGGCCATCGGGTCGTAGTGATCGCCGAGATCGGTGATTTCGACGCTGACTTCCTTGAGGTCGTAACGGTCGAGCAAGTGGCGCGCGAGCTCTCCCCCGGTCCCGGGGAAATTACTCTCGGGAAGCCGATTGTGGCGATTCAATACCCATCGTACCCACAGCTGGGGACCGTAGATCAGGGCAATAACCGCGGCGATGACGGCGGCATAGATCATGACCGGTAAGACTAATCTCTCGCCGACCGGGATGCCACATCCGGATTCAGCCGGAAGTGAATTTTTCCAGGCTGGCGTTGAGCCGCCGGTACTCCCGCTGCATCGACTGCAATTGGCTGACGAGGTCGATCTGCAGGTGTTTGCGGTAGGATTCTTCAAGCTGCGCCGCCAGGTAGGCGAGCCGCATCGCACCGATACTGGCCGCGGAAGACTTGATGGTATGCGCCCAGCGATGCAATTCGTTGCTCGGGGTTGCCGAGGTACGGTTTTCGATATCGCTGAGGAACTCGTCGATCGATTCGACGAAGGACTCGATGACCATGACCGCGTCCTCGCCCATATCGCGCCTGAGCTTGTCGATGACCGTATCGTCGAGCGTCAACTGGCCATCGAATTCGGATTCTGTTCTCACTGGAGTGTCGTTTCGGGATATTACCGTCGAGTATAGTTGAAGCACCGGTTTTCGTCGGCGGTTACACGCGCTAAGATCGCGACATGGTCGACATAAGTGAACATTTTTGCATTATCGGGCACCGCGGCGCCGCCGGCGAGCGGCTGGAGAACACGCTCGAGGGCTTCGAGTACGCATTGTCGCTCGGGGTGGACGCCATCGAGCTCGATATTCGCGAACATTCATCCGATCTGTGGGTATTTCACGATCGTAATCTCGAGCGCCTCAGCGATTCCACGGGATCCTTCGAAGCGCACCCCGATCCGGGCAAGATCCGGCTGCAGGACGGCGCGAGGATTCCTACGCTGACACAGGTACTGGATCTCGCCTGGGGCAAGGTACCGGTCAATATCGAGATCAAGGCGGTGAAAAATCTCGACTTGCTGCTCGGGGTGCTGTCCCGCTACCCTCACCCGCCGGAACAGACTCCCAACGGTCTCCCCTGGATCCTGGTTTCTTCCTTCGATCATCGCTCGCTGATGCAATTACGGCAGCGCGCCTGTCCCTGGCCGCTGGCGGTCGTCGACACCCGTATTCCGGCGTCCACGGAGTTCGAGATCGAGCGCATCGCGCCCTATTCCTGGCATTTCGACGACGAATATCTCGACTTTTTCCAGATCGCGCAATTACGCGAGCGAGGAATTCCGAGCCTGGTGTATACGGTCAACGATCCCGCGCGCATGGACGAATTACGCAGGCGCGGGGTCGCCGGGGTGTTTACCGACGTCCCGTCCGCGATGCTCGCCCACCGCGACGCCGGCTGATCCCGCGTCCCCGGACGCCGGCCGGCGGACAACGTCGTTTATGGTGTAAAATTCCGCCATGGCCGAACTCGGACGCTACAATCGACTGCGCATCGTCAGACAGACCGATATCGGGGCTTTTCTCGATGCCGGGGAGTTCGGCGAAATCCTGCTGCCGCGCCGCTACGTCGACGACTCGATGCGAGACGGCGACGAGGTCGAGGTTTTCGTTTACAACGATTCCGAGGATCGCATCATCGCCACCCGCGATCGGCCGAAGGCGCAGGTCGGCGAATGCGCCTACCTGAAGGTCGTCAGCACCGGGAAATTCGGCGCCTTTCTCGACTGGGGACTGCCCAAGGACCTGCTGGTGCCGTTCAGCGAGCAGCACAAGCCGATGCAGAAAGGCTACTCCTATACGGTCTTCCTGTTCGTCGATCCCGCCACGCAACGCATCGCCGCGTCGACCAGGCTCGAAAACCACCTGTCCACCGACGGTACCGGTTTCAGGCCCCGGCAGCCGGTGGACTGCCTGATTTACGGACGCAGCGACCTGGGCTTCAAGGCGGTCGTCGACGGCACCCGCCTGGGACAGTTTTACGATAACGAAACCTTCCGCCGCCTGCATTACGGCGAGCGGGTGCGGGCCTATATCAAACAGGTGCGCAAGGACGGCAAGATCGACCTGGTGTTACAGCTGCCCTCGGCGCAGGAACGCGACCGGCTCGGCGAGGCCATCATCGAGCACTTGCGGCAAAACCAGGGGATCTCGACGCTCACCGACAAGAGTCCGCCGGACGATATCTACCAGACTTTCGGCGTCAGCAAGGCAAACTACAAGAAGGCGCTGGGCAAACTCTACAAGCAACGCGAGATCCTGATCGAGAAGCACCGGATTACCCTGCTGTAACAATCCTGTTATGCCGGGATGAAGGCGGGCGGCGATTTTGTCATGAAAATGTTATAAAGCGTTTATAGGCTGCGCGAAACCCGGGCGAATTCGGATGCCGATGAAAATACTGGTAGTGGAAGACGATCGCGACATCCGCGAAATGGTCTGCAAGTCGCTGGCGCAAAACGACTTCGAGACCAGCGGTTGCCGCGACGTGCAGGAAGCCAAGCAGTCGCTCTCCAGGCTGGCCCCCGATTGCCTGGTGGTTGACTGGATGCTGCCCGACGGCTCCGGCGTGGAACTGATTCGCTGGCTGCGCCGGCAGGAACAATACCAGAAAATCCCCGTGCTCATGCTGACCGCGCGCGCGCAGGAAAGCGATATGATCACGGGGCTCGATTCCGGCGCAGACGATTACCTGACCAAGCCGATGTCGCTGCGCGAGCTGAATGCGCGCGTGCGCGCGCTGCTGCGCCGCCCGGCCGCTTACGAAGAACGCCAGGACCTGCTCGAGGCCGGCCCCGTCAGTCTCAATACCCGCACCCACGAGGTATTCGTCGCCGATGCCCCGGTGGAATTGACCAAGACCGAATTCAAGCTGCTGAAATTGCTGATCGAAAACCCGCGCAAGGTGTTCAGCCGCGAACAGATCCTGGATTCGGTCTGGGGCGTGAACGCGTTTCTCGGCGACCGCACCGTCGACGTGCATATCCTGAGACTGCGCAAGCTCCTCAAACCGCATGGCGTCGACAAGATGATCACCACGGTGCGCGGCAGCGGTTACCGCCTCTCCGAATTGCCGGAAGTTGGGGCATAATAGGCCGATGTCCCGGATCTGGTCCACCGAAGCCCCGGCACTGATGGCCACCGCGCTGGCGCTGGCCATACTCGGCCTGCTGATCGGCAACTGGTTCCTCGCCTGCCTGCTGACCCTTGGGGGCTATATCCTGTGGCTCTACCATCGCCTGGTAAAACTCGAAAAATGGATCAACCAGGGCACCAAGGCCAGCCAGGTCTACGACGACGACGGTTTCGTCGGCATCATCATCCGCCAGCTCTACCAGCAGAAAAAGAATTACAACCAGCGAAAAAAGCGCACCAAGGCGATCCTTCGGCAGTTGAATCGTAATATATCGGCCCTGCCGGATGCGACCGTACTGCTCAACGACGAACTCGAAATCGTCTGGTGCAACGAACCCGCCAGGTACCTGCTCAATATTCGTTCGCCGCACGATCTCGGTAGTCGAATCGGTAACCTGTTGCGCGCGCCCGAATTTCTCGCCTACCTGAGAGATATCGATTCGCGCGAATACATCGAAATCCCGTCTCCCGGCGACCAGCAGATTACCGTACAGATCCAGATCTCCTCGATCGGCAGCGGCCAGCTGCTGCTGATCGCGCGCAACGTCAGCGACCAGAAGCGATTGCAGGAAAGTCTGAAAAACTTCGTCGCCAACGCGTCCCACGAGCTCAAGTCGCCGTTGACGGTGATCACCGGCCATCTCGAAATGCTCGAGGGCGAACCCCTCTCGGAAGCCGGCAAGGGATCCCTGCTGACCGCCCAGCGGCAGGCCGCACGGATGAGGGAACTGATCCAGAGCCTGTTGTTGCTGTCTCAGGTGGAGAGTTACCAATTGAGACCGGGCGAAGGCGATCGTATTCCGATTGCCGAAATCATGACCAATACCATCGCCGCGATGGACAAGTATCCTGATCGCGCGCGCGTGGAATGGTATTACCCGCAGGACCTGTTCCTGCTCGGCATCAAGGCCGAGATCGAGGGTATTTGCATCAACCTGGTCGAAAATGCGCTCAAGTATTCGACGCCGGATACGCCGATCCGGGTCAGCTGGGAAAAGAACCTGCTCGGGGAATACCAATTCATCGTCTCCGACCAGGGTCCCGGCATCGATCCGCAGGACATGCCGCGGCTCACCGAGCGCTACTACCGCGCCGCGCGCAGCGCGGCCGAGACCGCGGGCTCGGGCCTCGGGCTCGCGATCGTGCAGCAGGCCGCCAGCAAGCACGGCGCGACGCTGGAAATCGACAGCAGCCCGGGCGGTTCGACCACCTTTACGGTCAGTTTTCCGAGTTACCGCTGCCTCGTCGAGGAACGCCAGACAGCCCGCGTCATTCACCTCGCAGACTACTAGTATTTTACGGTTCGTCGGCCGATTCATCCTTTTGTAACAAATTCGTAATAATCGCGCTCGATAATAGCGCCCCGTCACGTAATCCACATTAACCTACAGGAACACGCAATGAAAAAATTACTTATAGCTACAGCCATGTCGGTCGCCCTGGTGACTACCGCGTATGCGGCAGGCCGCAGCACGATAGCCATAGTCGGCTCGTCGACCGTCTATCCGTTCGCGACCGTCGTGGCCGAGCGATTCGGCAAAAAGACTTCCTACTCGACCCCGAAAATCGAATCCACCGGTTCCGGCGGCGGCATGAAGCTGTTCTGCGCCGGCGTCGGGCTGGACACCCCCGACATCACCAACGCTTCGCGCCGGATCAAGAAGTCCGAGTACGACAAGTGCCAGGCCAACGGCGTAACCGACATCCTCGAGGTACAGATCGGTTTCGACGGCATCGCGGTGGCCAACTCCAAAAAGGCCGAACGACTCAAGCTGACCCGCAGGGATCTGTACCTCGCGCTGGCGAAGTCGGTACCGAACCCGGACGGCAGCGAGACGCTGGTCGCCAATCCCTACATGACCTGGAAAGACGTCAATGCGTCGCTGCCCAACATCGGTATCGAGGTTCTCGGTCCGCCGCCGACCTCGGGTACGCGTGATGCATTCGCAGAACTCGCAATGGAAGGCGGCTGCAAGACCTTCGGCTTTATCAAGTCAATGAAGAAGTCCGACAAGAGCGCCTACAAGGCTGCCTGCCACACGGTACGCGAGGACGGCCCCTACATCGAGGCCGGCGAAAACGACAACCTGATCGTGCAAAAGCTCGAAGCCAACCCGAAAGCA
>JASFKL010000147.1:0-9570 GCA_050118655.1 Gammaproteobacteria bacterium
GCTTTTCGGGCTGTAGCTGGAATACGAAGTTTGTCCAAAAAGCACGGATGGAGACCAATGCAAATGACAGTCGATTCAAACGAGGTTACCGTCGAGTTACTCGAGGCATTCGCAGATGCCTGGAACCGACATGACGTGGACGCACTGATGTCTTTCATGACCGAAGATTGCGTGTTCGAGTCCTCCGGAGGGGAGGATAAATGCGGAACCCGTTACGAGGGCGTGGAAGCTGTTCGTCAAGGCTACGCCAGGGCATGGGCCGATTTCCCGGATGCCCGGTGGAACGATGCCAGACACTTTGTTCAGGGAGATCGCGGCGTCTCCGAATGGACGTTTACGGGCACGAACGCCGAGGGAAAGCGTTCGGAAGTAGCCGGTTGCGATCTGTTTACCTTTCGTGACGGAAAAATCCGGGTGAAAAATTCCTTTCGGAAAAATCGACCGCTGATTTAGTCAGCATTTGGCGGATACCAGGCATCAACAAGCCGATAGAGTTGGCGAGACCGATGACTTCCCGGGTCGATCCGGGCCGCTCAACCGGATCCCTTGTGTGTCGGCCTTCAGTTAGCAGAAGCTAATAGCCGCTTACCTGGCGGCATCTTCGGCCAGGAACCGACACCGGACTTAGTTCCCCCCCCGTTCAAAGAAAGCAGCTTTGATGCTAGCATTTCGGCCTCAATAGCAGTTAATACAGTACCAAATATGGAGATTAATTCGTGATCAAAAGTATCGTCCTCGCAATCGATGGCTCAATACATGCCAAGCATGCCCAGACAATGGCCATAGATCTGGCTGCTAAATACGACGCCCAGTTAACTCTGGTTCATGTTCTGACCCGGGATCATCCCTCCACAGAATTTGCTCGCATGGCTGAAGTGGAGCACCTGACTGATTCCAGGCAGCCAGTGTCAAGCGAAAAGGAAAACACCTATTCAGCTGTCGCTCGATTCCTCGGTAGTACAAGCGACTCCAAAGATGCTAAAGAAGCCAGGATTATTGTTTTACTTGGGGAGCAGATAATAGATAAAGCTTCCAAAAGTGCCCGAAAAGCCGGGGTGAAAAATATTAATGCCGAAATGCTTACCGGCGATTATGCTAACGGTATTCTTGAAGTTGCCAAAAAAGTAGATGCCGATGTAATAGTCATGGGAAGACGGGGGCTTAGTAACTTAAAAGGCTTTGTAACTGGCAGTGTTTCACACAAGGTTTCTCAACGCGCCGAATGTTCAGTTTTTACGGTAAAGTAAAAGGGTCAAGGTGGGTACTCTTCGGACAGCTTGAGAATCTCTGACTCGATTCAGTTTGCAGCGACAATTCGAATCAAGCACTTATCGCCTCAAGTAAGCTATCGGTGAGGCACCCAGTGTGCGCTTGAACATGGCGCAGAAAGCACTCGTGCTTCTATAACCCAGATCCGCAGCCACCCGCGTAACCGACTGACCCTGTCCCAGGCGATCTATGGCGACCAGCAGGCGAAGCTGCTTGCGCCACTCGCCAAAGCCCATCCCCGTAGACGCTGCAAAAAGCCGTGACAATGTTCGTGTGCTGGCACCGGAGTTGGTGGCAATCTCTTTAAAACTTCTCTCATCCGCAGGGTTTTCAAGTAAGGTTTCGATAACTCTCGTGAGACGTTTATCGTCGGTCAAAGGCAGGTAGAGTGGCGCAGGTTCCAGCTCGCTTAGCTCATCCAGCATCACGTCCACCAGCCGGGTTTCCCGGCCGCCTGGCCCGTAGTCATTACCATATTCGATGGCCTTGCCAAATAACTCGTGCAACAAGGGACTTACCCGAACCACCGTGCATGTCTGCATCAGTCTGCGGGTATAGGCAATGTCTATGAAGAACATGAATGCCTTGACGGACGCGTTTGTGAACACTTTGTGATGAATATCGGAAGGGATCCAAACCACTTGATGCTTAGGTACAACCCAATTCCCAAGTGGCGTATGAATCCAGTAAGCGCCGCTTTGCGGATAGATAATCTGTGCCCTGGGGTGGGAATGTGCAGCCACGCCGTGCGGGCCTTTGGCCTCCCAGTCCAGCGACAGTATGGGACGCTGACGGTCCACTAGACTGCCAAAATCACGAGGTAGCAATGTTGGCAGGTTTTCGACATCCATTGTCCGATTGTAGCTAATATGACACACCAGTTGCACTTAGAATCAAGACTTCTGAGTGACATATCTGGAGATTTTTATGAAACCGCACCAATTCAAACAGCTGCTTTTCTCTTTGGGTCTTGCAGGCAGTTTCTGCGTAACCGGTGTGGGGTTAGCTAGCGGTACCGTATTAGACAAGGACATGGTCGAACGGGGTCGCTACATTGCAAAAATCGCGGGCTGTAACGATTGCCATACGCCGAATTATTTGCATTTAGAAGGCAATGTGCCGATTCAACTGTGGTTGTCCGGTGATACCTTTGGCTGGCGAGGACCCTGGGGGACAACCTACGGATCAAATCTGAGGCTATTTGTCTCTGGAATGAACGAGAACGAGTGGGTCCAGACAGCAAAGACGCTACAACGCCTTCCCCCCATGCCCTGGTTCAACCTCAACGCGATGGCGGAGCAAGATTTGAGAGCGCTTTATCAGTTTATGATTTCTCTCGGGGATCCAGGTGAACCGGCCCCGGTTTATCTTCCGTCAAATGAAGATCCTGACACACCTTATGCGCTGTTTCCTTCCCCGCCGGAATAGGAAAATACCTGGTATCGCTTTCCACCTCCGATCAGTAGAGCAATGAAAAACCCCGAAATAACGGACTTATCAGACTGATGGCGCGCCTGGAGAGATTGCGAGCGGTCCGCCGATGCGGCACACCCCTGTGGCGCGCCAAGAAGGATGGATATGGGCACTGGACAGGGCGTATAAGTTTGAGCAGTCGATCTTGATGCGCATCTACAATCTGCCAGACCTGTTTTCCTCATAGTACGCAAAAGCTGTTTCATTCCTTAATTATTACAAATGTCGTCAATCGATCGGTTTCAACCGCCTGTCACAGAATTCACATCGAACCACACTTACCCTTTTTAATCTCCACAAACATCGAATATCATTTGATATTCAGATCGAATTACTCGATTTGAACGACGATCTTGCAACAGGAAGGAAAATCTGCAAAGGATGCTAATGAGACCCGGGCTCGCCGCAACCATTCTGATAGCCGCTAATCTGCTCGGCTGTAGTGGTAGCTCCAACAATTCCGAATCTGCCGACGACGAAATTTTCACGCTCGAGTTCGGAATCAAAATCTTTCGGTTCAGGTGGACAGACTTTCCCGGCGCGACCTACTACCGGATTCTGGAAAACCCGGATGGCCTCTCCGGTTTTACGCAAATAAGCGGCGATATCGCTCCGGGGGTCGAGGTATTCGAGCATCGCGTCGCGCTTTACCGGCGCTCCAACGCCCGCTATATCCTGCAAAAATGCGACACCGGCGGCTGCGCCGACTGGGCCTCTCTCGACATAACCGGCCATCTCGCGGCCGCGATAGGCTACGTCAAGGCGGGCAATCCGAGCGAGGAGGATTTTTTTGGTGAACATGTAAGTCTCAGTGACGACGGTACCCTGCTGGTGGTCGGGGCGGCGAGGGAAGACAGTTCGACCTCGGGTATAAACAGTACGCCCGACGATCTGTCGCTTGACACGGGCGCGGTTTACATTTTTCGGGAAAACCTCGGTAGCTGGTCCCAGGAAGCATTTATCAAAGCCGGAACCTCGTGGTCGCCGATGTACTTCGGCCGCTCGGTCAGCCTCAGCGGCGACGGCAATACCCTCGCGGTGGGCACGCAATGGGATGTCGGCGGCTTCGTCGCGGGCGTTTTCATATTTCGCCACGATGGCACTGGCTGGGCCCAGGAAACTTTTGTGCAGAGCCCGATCGCCGAGTTTATGGACGAGTTTTCCCACTCGATCAGTCTCAGCAACGATGGCAACACGCTTGCCGTGGGCGCTTATCGCGAAGACAGTGCAACGACCGGGATCGACAGCATACCCGACGAAATGGCACCTGACTCCGGTGCCGCATACGTCTTTACTCGCAGCGCCGGCATCTGGACGCAGCAAGCCTATATCAAGGCCGGTAATACTGGAGGGGGTGACTGGTTCGGCTATTCGGTCAGTCTCAGCGGCGACGGCGACACGTTGGCGGTGGGGGCCATCAACGAGGACAGCGCGACCAACGGTATCGACAGCACAGCCGATGAAAAAGCAACCGACTCCGGCGCCGTCTACCTGTTCCGCCGCAACGGCACCGCCTGGTCGCAGCAGTCCTATATCAAGGCGGGCAATACGGGATCGGAAGACCGATTCGGCTGGTCGGTCGGTCTCGACGGCGACGGTTCGACGCTCGTCGTGGGAGCCTTTGGTGAGGACAGTGCCAGCAGCGGCATCGACAGCGCTGCGGACGAATTGGCCGAGGATGCCGGCGCGGCCTACGTATTCGCCCGAGTCGGCGGTAACTGGTCGCAGCAGGCGTATATCAAATCCGATAATACGGCAAAGAGTGACTTTCTGGGATACTCGGTCAGTCTCAGTGAAGACGGTGATACGCTGGCGGTCGGTTCCAGTCAGGAATCGGGCTCGAAGGGCGGTATCAATGCCTCGCCCGACGACAACATGGGATTAGCCGGCGCTGCATATATTTTCAGCCGCGATGCCGGTATCTGGTCGCAGCAAGCCTATGTCAAAGCGAAAAATCCTGATTTCGGGGATACTTTCGGCCGCTCGGTCAGTATCAGCGGCGATGGCGAGACGCTCGCCGCGGGGGCCGACTGGGAGGATAGTTCCAGCGCCGGCATCGACGGCACTCCCGACGAGTTAAGTCCGGAAGCAGGCGCGGTATACCTTTATTAGTGCGTTATTCAACTCTTTGTTCGATGCGGCTGGAGTGACTGCAGCCGATCCGATCCGCCGATTCGTCACATCCCGGTGCCACGCCCCGAAGACCTGTCTGACGCCGAGCAATACACACATAAAAAACCCCGCTTTGCGGGGCTTTTTATGTGTGGCGCGCCTGGAGAGATTGCGGGGCACATCCCTGTGCCTCGCCCCTACGGCCGGCTGAGCCGGCCTCCGGGGCCGCCCTTCGGGCGTCCAAAATCGCTCCCGGCGATTTTGTCGAACTCCTGGGGCTGCGCCCCGTAGACTTATCTGGCGACAAGCAAGCCATGCATAAAAAAAACCCCGCTTTCGCGGGGCTTTTTTATGCATGGCGCGCCTGGAGAGATTCGAACTCCCGACCGCCTGGTTCGTAGCCAGGTACTCTATCCAACTGAGCTACAGGCGCTTGATTTTGATGCCGATTCTACGGGCTTCGTGACCGCTTTTCCATCGCTCCTTTCAACCAGGCATCCGCCTGGAGAGATTGCGAAATACATCCCTGTATTTCGCCCCTACGAACGGCTTGCTGCCGTTCTCCGGGGCCGCCCTGCGGGCGTCCAAATTTGCTCCCGGCAAATTTGTCGAACTCCCGACCGCCTGGTTCGTAGCCAGGTACTCTATCCAACCGACACCAGGCGCTTGATTCGGAAGGCGCGATTCTAAGGGTATCAACGGAAAATTACCAGCCGTTGGGCGACAAAAATCGGTCTGGAATGTATCCGGCGCACTTTTACGGCCGCGCCTGATCGCGAGGCCAGCGCCAGACCGAACTTGCGGCAATCGCCAGCAACGCCAACAGGCAGAACAGGGTTCCGGTATAAAACGTGTAGGCCGCGCCGAAGCTGTCCCACAGCAAACCCGCCAATACGCTGGAGACCAGCAGTGCGAGTCCGCTCAGCAGGTTAAAAAACCCGAACGCGGTTCCGCGCAGATCCACCGGTGCGGTGTCCGCCACCAGTTTTGCCAGCAATCCCTGGGTCAGACCCATGTGCAATCCCCACAGGGCCACACCGACGAGAACCGTGCCCCAGTTCGCGGCATGCGCCAGCACCAGGTCGGCGGCGATGAGCACGACGAGACCGGGCACCAGCAGCCGGGCCGGGCCGACCCTGTCCGAAAGGCTTCCCGCCGGATAGGCGGTCAGCGCGTAGACGATGTTCATGGTCACCAGCACGGCGGGTATCCAGGCCGCCGCCAGGCCGCCCTGTTGTGCGCGCAGAATCAGGAATGCCTCGCTGAATCGCGCCAGCGCGAATGCCGCGCCGATCGCGACTACCCACCAGTAGGCGCGACCGAGACGTTGCAGTTCGCGCCAGTGAATCGGATTGACGGGTTTTTCGGCGGCTTCGCGCTGCGGTTCCCTTACCCCGATGAACAACAACGAAATCGCGAACAGCCCGGGAATCATGGCGACCCAGAAAACGGCCCGGTAATCGTCGGACCACAGCAGCATCAGGCCGATTGCCAGCAGCGGGCCGAGGAGCGCGCCGACCGTATCGAGCGACTGGCGCAGGCCAAATGCCGCACCTCTCGAGTCCACCGGCGTCAGATCGGCAATCAGCGCATCGCGCGGGGCGCCGCGGATCCCCTTGCCTACCCGGTCGACGAAGCGCGCGGTAAACACCATCCCGGCGCTCGAAGCGAGTGCGAACAACGGTTTGGTGGCGGTTGCCAGGCTATAGCCGATAACCACGAGCGCCTTCCGCCGGCCGAGATAATCGCTGAGGGCGCCGGAAAAGACCTTCGAAATCAGCGCCACGGCTTCCGCGACGCCTTCGATAACGCCCACCGTCAACGCGCTCGCCCCGAGCACCGAGACCAGGAACACGGGCAGCAGGCTGTGAATCATTTCCGACGACATGTCCATCAGCATGCTGACGAAACCGAGCACCCATATCGTCGTGGGGATATGCCGAATCGTTTTTGCCACCTCGGGGCCCTGCATTTCCGAATTATCCGACAACTCTTTGTTTACCGAATTCAGGTCTCGAATTTCTACCCGCCGACAGGCCCCGGGCCCGTGCCGCGGCAACAGACCTGTCGAGTAACGATCCGTTTCGAATTTTATACCCGAAATCCACCGCCAGGATGTTTCGTATCCTGCTGCTTCGCGAACGATACTGACAGGAATCAATGTCCCGTGTCGAGCGGTGTTTTACGCTTGCCGTGTTCGACCTTCGCAAACCCGCGGCATTCGAGGATGCGCAGAGTCCATTGCCGCGTTACCGGAGAACATCATGCTGGAAGGTATCGTATTCATCTGGGTCGTCACCGCGCTGGGGCTGGGACTGGTAACGCTGCTCTTGCCTGGAGTGCGGGCGAAATCGACCGGTTCCCTGCTGCTCGCCGCTTTCATCCTCGCGCTGGTCAACGCCTTTATTCGACCGATCCTGTGGCTGCTGACCCTGCCGTTGACGGTCCTGACATTCGGCCTGTTCGCGCTGGTCGTCAATGCCGGGATGATCTCGCTCACCGCCGCGCTGGTCAAGGGCTTCGAGGTCGACGGCTTCGGCTCGGCGCTGCTCGCGGCAATCGTCATGGCGCTGCTCGGTCTGCTCGGCTTCGCCCTGCTGGAATGGTGGATGATGGGCGACGTGCAATGGATATACATCGAGCACGGCAGCCGCGGATACCGGATATGACGTGCTTCGTTGCCCGGCGGCTGCAGGGTCTCAGCGGTACCACAGGATGTAATTCTCCTCGAGCGGCACGGAGACAAGCGCATGCCGCGGCAGGATTCGCGGGGTGTAGTTCGAGAGCGGCCGATCGGCCGGCACAATGCCGTAATAGACGTAGGAAACGGTAACGCCGGCAAGTGGTTTGCCGCGCTCGAGGACCTGCCTGAAAGTCTTTTCCTCCCCTGCCCGATCGGCAAAGAGTTCGACCTGCACGTGATCTGACGACAGCTGGCCCAGGTAAACCTGGACCTCGAACCGATAGCCGCCGTCAACCTCGTCAGAAGTGACGCTGCCGAAATGAATATGCGGCCAGTGCTGCGCCAGCTGTTGCGACCAGTCCTCCAACTCGAGAGCCGCGTCGACGCCGCGTTCGCGCTGCCGCGAAGCGAGCGGCAGATAATAAAGCTCGACGTACTCGCGCAGCATGCGGTTGCTTGAAAACCGGGGCGTCAGACGGGCCATGCTCTCGCGCATGCAGGCGATCCACTGCCGCGGCAAACCCTGTCGATCGCGGCGATAAAAACTCGGCACGATCTCCTGCTCGAGCAGGCAGTACAATTGATCCGCCTCGACCCGGTCCTGCGCCTCGCTGTCGTCGTGCTCGCGGCCGTCGCCGAGCGCCCATCCCAGACCCGGGGCATAGGCCTCGGCCCACCAGCCGTCGAGCTCGGACAGATTCAAACCGCCGTTCACCAGTACCTTCATGCCGCTGGTTCCGCTTGCCTCCCACGGGCGCCGCGGCGTGTTGATCCAAACATCGACACCCCGGGTCAATTGCTCGGCCACGCCGAGATCGTAATCCTCGACGAAAAAGGCGCGCCCCTGTATCTCGGGACGCCGCAGAAAATCCTGCCATTCGTGCAATAAACGCTTGCCCGTCGCGTCTGCCGGATGCGCCTTGCCCGCAATGATCAGTTGCACCGGTCGGTCGCGGCTGGACAGCAGATCGACGAGGCGTTGCGGCTGCTTCAGCAATAGATTGGTGCGCTTGTATTCGGCGAAGCGGCGCGCGAAGCCCAGCGTCAGGACGTCCGGATCCAGCGCATCGGTCCACTGCCGGGCGCTGGCCTGACTGAGTCCGCGACAACGGTGCTGGCGCAGGAGCCGGGAGCGCATTATGCCGACCAGGCGCTGCCGGCTTTCACTGCGGAATCGCCACAGGGTTTCGTCGCTGACCTCGCGCAGGATCGTCTCGACACCTTCCAGCGCTCCCCGCCAGCGATCCTTGCCGCAGGCCCGGGTCCACAGGTTGTCGGCTTCGATCGAGTCCCAGGTGGGCATGTGAACGCCGTTGGTTACATGTCCCACGGGGACTTCCGAACGCGGCCAGCGAGGGTATAGCGGCTGAAAGATTTCGCGGCTGACCTGACCGTGCAGGCGACTGACGCCGTTGACCGCACCGGCGCCGCGCAGCGCCAGGTAAGCCATGTTGAACCGCTCCGAGTCGTCGTTCGAATCGCTCCGGCCCAGAGCGGCCAGGGTTTCGATATCGATTCCGAGGTCCTCCGCGTAAGACCGGAAATAGGTGGCGAACAGTACGGGTTCGTAACGATCGAAACCGGCCGCCACCGGGGTATGCGTGGTGAACAGGTTGCCCGCTCGAGTCGCGCGCAAGGCTGCCGCAAACGGCAGTCCGGCTTGTTTCATGTAATACCGCGCGCGTTCGAGTATCGCGAACGCCGCGTGGCCCTCGTTCAGGTGGCATACCGGGCAATCCTGCCCGAGCCGCTGCAGCAGGCGCCAGCCGCCGATGCCGAGCACCATTTCCTGTTGCAGGCGCATTTCCGGGCCGCCACCGTACAGTTCGCTGGTAATGCCGCGATCCCCGATATCGTTGCGCAGATCGTTGCTGTCGAGCAGTAGCAGCCTGCGACGGCCTATCTGCGCCTGCCAGGCGCGCAGCCACAGCAGACGCCCGGGCAAATCGATGCTGATCCGGACCCATTCGTCATCGTCGTCGCGCAGCGGCACCGCCGGCAGCATGGTCGGATCGCTGAAGGGATAAAATTCG
>JASFKL010000148.1:0-9509 GCA_050118655.1 Gammaproteobacteria bacterium
GCCTGGTTTACCGCTTGCTCAACGAGGCCGCGGCCTGCCTGCAGGAAAGTATCGTCGACGACGAGGACTTGCTCGACGCGGGGATCATTTTCGGTACCGGTTTCGCACCGTTCCGCGGCGGCCCCCTGAATTACAGCAGGAATCGGGGGCTCGACGAAATTCGGGAGTCGATGAGCGAGTACGCGGCCAGTTACGGAGAGCGCTTCGCGCCCGTCGCGGGCTGGTCGAAGCTCGCCGAACCGGAGACTCAGCCCGGGTAGAGACCGGGCAGGCCGGATTCCGCCGCTTTACCCGGTCCACGCCGCCGGCGGTTCTCCGCGGCGATCAGGGTCCACAGGCGCTTGCCCCGCCAGCCGGGATTGCGCGATGCATAAAGCGCCGCGTCGAGTCTTGCCAGTTCGTCGACCAGTTCCCGGCGATCGAGCCGGCCGCCGATATCGAACAGTCCGTAGATGCGTTCCCCGGGCCAGCGCGCCCTTCCCCATTCGACGATCAGTGCCCGCGCTCGCGAGGCGTGATTGTCGAGGCAGGCCCGTTTCAGCAAGCCGCGAATTCGACGACGCCGCAAGCGCGGCTCGAGCCGATGTTCAAGTGCCCGCCACAGCGGCCCCGCGCTCCACAGACCCAGCCCGAGCAGGATCGCGACGATTGTCAGCCGGGTCCACTCGATTCCGCCGCTCGCCGACGAGAAAAACATGGCATCGGCGAAGTCGCGGTCGCCGGCATCCCGGGCGCCGTTTGCCGCGGCCCGGGCGATCCCGATGCTGCCTCCCTCGAGGCGCGCCCGGCGTGGGCTGTCCGCGGTTACGTCCCACCAGTCCAGGGTAATATCGGGCAACTCGATCGGTCCGTCGCCGGTGACGATAACCGCGAAGCGCTGCTCGAGCCGGCCGACCAGGTCGGATCCCTCGAAACGGTTGCTGCGCGAGGCCTGGTCCGCGTAGACGGTGAAATTTTCGGACTCCGTCCGGAGCAGGTTTTCGGGCAGGGATTCCGCGGTCAGCCCGCGCGCGACCAGTACCAGGGTCCAGTCGATCGAGTCGCCGACCGCGAGTTCGGCGGCATGCGGCTGCAGTTTTTGCGAGATTTCCAGCGACCGGGCGGGCAGCCAGTAACGACCCGCGTATTCGGCTGGTGGTTCGCGGACCTGCAGGTCGAGCGGCTCGCTGCTGCGGCTGATTTTCCGGCCCGGTAAATCGCCCTGCTCTGCCGCCGCCTCGCGCAGCTCGCCGCGAAACACGACTGGCGGAAGCCTAAGCGTCCCGGCGGACTGCGGAAAGATATCCATTCGCCTTTCCAGTACGCGGAATTCGCCGCCGTCGCGCTCGACGAAATAAACCCGTTCCTCTCTGTCGCTGAAGCGCGTCAGACCGGAGATGCCGGGCTCGGCGAGACCGTCGATCCTGACCGGCGTATTGTGCAGTAAGCGATGAATGACGCGTGTCTGCTGCCCGACATAGGGTGCCGGCGGGTCGGCATCCAGTTCGACGATAACCTGCTGGCTGGCCCGTACCGATTCCGGTACGGGCCTGACCTCGAGGCGCAGCGGCGGGCTCGTTTGATTGCCGAAAGAAAGCGCGGGTACGGTGAGATTGCCGCTGCTTCGCGGCAGCAACTGCAGCCTCCATTGCATGCGGTGCAGGTCTTCTCCCTTGCCGTCGATCCGCATCACCCTGGATCGGGTATCGAGAATCTCGAATTCGGTTTCCAGCGGCGTGGTATCGAGGGCATACAACGACGGAATCTTGCTGTCGTATTCGATGAGCAGCTCGACGATATCACCTTCGAATATCGCCTGCGGTTGCAGGTATGCCGTGGTGGCCAGACAGGCGGTTGCGGGCAGCCAGAGTGCCAGCGCGCAGGCGAAGTGTCGAATCGATTGCATCAACGTGTTTGCCTCAACTGGCGCTGGTAATCGCGCATGAATTTGCGTTTGAAAAGATCCGACGAGGATACGGGTAGTTCGCTGATCCAGCTTTCGACCTTGCGCTGTGCCTGCGGCTGATTCAAATACTCGAGCAAGGCGGGATCTGCCGGACGCTGTTCGCCGTCGGTGTACTCCTCGAAGGGATCGATCATTCCGGATTGCCTCGAGGCGCCGAGGCCGGGTCCCAATTGCTGCTCGTTGCCGGGATTGGTGGATTGCTGTCCCGGGATTCCGCTCAGGCTTTCCGAACCGGATTGCTGAATCGGCTCGAAGGTCCCGGAGTCGTCGGCGCTATCGTCCGATTCCTGTTGGGGTGATTTTTCTTCGGTTTCGAGAAACAACTGGACCAGTTGCCGGTTATACCTGGCCGCGGCGAGAGCCGGGTCGAGTTCGAGTGCCCGCGTATAGGCCGATACTGCGTCCTCGAGCCGGTTCAACTGCACCAGCGTATTGCCGCGATTGTAAAACGCACTCGCAGAATCGCCGAGGCTATAGCTTTCGAGCGCCTGCTCGTATTTCCCGCGCCGGTAATAGGCCGCGCCGCGTAGCGACGGATCCTTCGACAGTTCACCGGCGCGTTCGAAGTCGCCTTGCCGGAATGCCTGAAAGGCTGCAGCTTCACGATTTTGCCACAGGGAATCGGGTTCGGCGGCCCGGACGCTGTCGACGCCCGGCAGCAGGATCGCGACAAGCAGCATCCAGATCAGGTTTCTCCTGAACAGCAGCAGCGCGAACGGCAACATCAGCCAGACCAGCCAGTAGCCATCGTCGACGGCCACCGCGTCGCCCTCGCCGGTGTCCGGCTCCGCCGTTGCGAGGATGCCGGCCTTGATGCGCGATCCGAGCAGCTCGTCGCCGGGGCTGGCATGGGTCAGCGAAATCATCGCGCCGCCGCCGGCAGCGGCAATCCTTCGCAAATCCGCGAAATTGGTTTTCGCCAGCAGGTAACCGCCGTGCGAATCCCGGGCCAATCCTCCGTCGACCTCGATACGGGGACCGCCGGCGCTGGTGCCTATGGCCATGATCGACACCTGGATATCGTCGGCGCGGGCCCTGGACGCCGCTTCGAGCGCGCGGCCGGTTTCTTCGCTGCCGCTGGTGACGACGATGATCCGGCCGTTACCCGTCACCGAGGCCGCCAGCAGTTCCCGCGCCCTTTCGATGGCCAGGTCGATGCGCAAACCTTCCAGCGGCATCAGGCCGGGTTTCAGCGAGTCGACGAAGGCGTCGAGGGTGGCCGAGTCGCGCGACAGCGGCGAGACCACGAAAGCCGCGCCGGCAAATACCACCAGTCCGGTTTCACCGTCGAATTTGCTGTCGACGATTTCGCGAACCGCGGCCAGTGCCTGGCCGAATCGATCGGGTTTGACGTCCCGCACCAGCATTTCGCGCGACAGGTCGAGCGCGATAACGCGTGCGCTCGACGATTCGAATAACGGCTGTGCCTGTTTGCGCCAACTCGGTCCGGCCGCCGACAGCGCGGCGAGGGTCAGCAAGCAGGTCAGCATCCACGCCAGCCGATTGCCACCCATGACTTTCGATTTGCCCTGCTGCATGCGTTCGAGCAGGCGCGGATCGCACAGCCGGCGCCACATCGATAGCTGCAGATCGCGTTTGACGAATAGCCATACCAGCCCCCACAGCGGGGGCAATGTCAGCAGCCAGGCCGGTTGCAGAAACTGAAATGACACGGCTTCGTTCATTGCGCGTTCCGCGGGGCGCGCACTGCCCGGACCGCGATCAGCGAAACCAGGACCAGCAGCGCGGCCAGCAGGGGCCAGCCGAAGCGTTCCTCGCGCGGGCGATGAGACCGGTACTGGTATTCGATCGGTTCGAGCCGATCGAGCTCGCGGTATATGCGTTCCAGTGCATCGCTGTCGGTAGCGCGAAAATACTTGCCGCCGGTGACCTCGGCAATCCTGCGCAACACCGACTCGTTGAGAACCACGCCCGCGGGAATATTCTGCTCGCCGTAGATTCGGCTCAGGGCTTCGATATCGCTACCCACGCCGATGGTGTGAATCGTCATCCCCTGGTGCCTGGCTGCGGCCGCGGCTACCACCGGGTTTTCGAATCCAGCCGTGTTACTGCCGTCGGTCACCAGCACCAGCACTTTTTGCCTGGCCCGGCTGTCGCGCATCGCCTTGATCGCGATACCGATCGCGTCGCCGATCGCGGTATGACGCCCGGCCAGACCGGTGCTGACGTCGAGTAACAGTTGCTCGAGCGTGTCGACGTCGAAGGTCAGCGGAACATAGTTATAGGCGCGGGTGCCGAACAGGATCAGACCGATGCGGTCGCCCCGCCGGCGTTCGATGAAGCGACCGACGACCGCCTTGAGCACGTCGAGACGGGTCGCGGCGCTGGAGTCGATGCTCATATCGTTTTCGCTCATGCTGCCGGAGACGTCGACGGCCAGCATCAGGTCGCGACCGCTCACCGTGCGCGATACCGGATCGCCGACCCACACCGGACGGCTGGCGGCGATCACCAGGGCGAACCAGAACAGCCACAAACAGAGCCCTGCCAGCCGCGTCGCGGTACGGCGCATTTCGGCCGCGTCCAGGCCCTCCCGGTCGAGTAACGGAATCGGGATCGCGAGGCCGGGACGCTCGCCGGGCGGCAGCAATTTCCGCGCAAGCCACGGCAACGGTAACAGTAACAAAGCCCAGGGCCACTCGAATTCAAGCATTACCCCGGCCTCCTCGAAGTCGCGGCGCGATACCGCTCAGCCACTGTGCGCAGAGCTCGAGCAGTTCGTCGGCGTCCAGCGGCGGGTCCCGGCGATAGACGTCTGCGCCGAATACTCTTCCCGGTCCGCGCGAAAATCGATCGGCCCCGATACTTCCGTCGAGGAATGCGAGCCAGGCCTCGCCGGTAAGGCCTTGCGGACGCCGTTCCGGAAAGGCGATCAGCGAAACCCGCTTCAGCCAGCCCGCGAGCTCTCGCGCCAGGCGGCCGGCATCCGGGTCGCCCGCCTGCCGGGCCTCGATTCGGCGCAGTTCGTCGCGCGCCCGCCGCAGCCGCCGGCTCCCGTGGCGTCGCCAGAGCCAGGCGAGCATCAACGCGATCGCCGCCAGTGCCGCCAGGCCGATCAACAGGTGTCCCGTCGCCGGTAGCCACCAGGCGGGTTCCGTGGGTGGGCTGATGTCCTTGAGCTGGGAGAGTAAATCTTCGCGAGTCATCTTTTAGAGATTCAGGTGGCGCAGGATTTGCGGTCCCGTTTCGCGGTTGCAGCTGATTTCCATGAGCGGCAGCCGAAAGCGCGAAGCCAGGTTCTCGACGCGCTGGCGATGGCGCTCCAGCCGACCGGCAAGCCAGTCGTCCCGCCCGGCACCGGCGAGGTCGAAGCCGATTTTTCGCTCGTCGCTGAAGACCTCGTAATGACCGCCCGGCCAGGCCCGGGTCTCGGTGTCGTCGGAAATCCAGTAAGCGTTGATATCGTTGTGCCTGACCAGCGTCGACAGGGTCTCCATGGAATCGTCGTCGAGACCGATAAAATCGCTGATCAGCGCGATGATCGCGCCGGGCTTGACCACGCGCTGCAGTTCGCGCAGCAGAAAATTGAGCCGATTGCCGCCGTGGGTCGCGGAAGCCTGTATCCGGCTCGCCGCGGCGAGGTGATGAAACACGCCGAGTAATCCCGCGCGCGTCTTGCCGGGCCTGACCTCGCGATGGAAATCGGGCGCCACTACCAGGCCGCCGATACGATCGCCGGAAAAACTCGCCAGCCAGCCGACGTGAGCGGCAGTATGCGCGGCGGCCCAGGACTTGAAACCCAGGCGCGTGCCGAAATACATCGACGGCGACAGGTCGACCGCGAGCAGGAATCGACGCTCCTTTTCCTCGGCGAATATCTTGGTATGGGCGTCGCCGGTGCGGGCCATCACCCGCCAGTCCATGGTGCGGACATCGTCGCCCGGTATGTAGGCGCGGGATTCCTCGTATTCCATGCCCCGCCCGCGCACTCGGGTATCCCGAGCCCCGGAACGATAGCTCGCTCGCCGTCGCATGGCGGCCAGCGGCAGGCCGGCCAGCTGGCCCCGAACCCCGATCAGATCACCGACATCGACCTCGATTCCGGCGATTTTTTCGGCGGTCCCGCTCATCGCTCAACAGGCCGGTACCAGCGCCAGCAATTCGTCGATAACCTGGTCGACCGAAATCCCGTCGGCCTCGGCCTGGTAGGTCAACAGGATCCGGTGCCGCAGGATCTCATGGGCCAGCTGCTGTACGTCCTCGGGCGAAACGTAATCCCTGCCGGCCATCCAGGCCAGGGCGCGCGAGCATCGGTCGAAGGCCAGGGAGGCGCGCGGGCTGGCGCCGTACTGGATCAGCCCGGCGAGTTTTGCCGAGTAGGCGCCGGGATCGCGGCTGGCGACGACCAGCTGTGCGATGTACTGTTCGACCGGTTCGGAAACGTACATTTCGAGGACTTGCTGTCGCAGTTCGAACAGGGTTTGCTGGGACACCGGCAGGTTGTCGGGAATCGCCAGTACCGCTTCTTCCCGCTGCGCCTCGCGGCGCACGCGTTGCATGATGCCGATTTCCGAATCGACGCGCGGGTAGTCGATTACGACCTTGAGCAGGAAGCGGTCGAGTTGCGACTCGGGCAGCGGATAGGTTCCCTCCTGCTCGATCGGATTCTGGGTCGCCATGACGAAGTAAAGGCCCGGTAGCGGGTAGGTATTCTTGCCGACCGTGACCTGGCGCTCTTCCATCGCCTCGAGCAGCGCGGACTGGACCTTGGCCGGCGCGCGGTTGATTTCGTCGGCGACGATCACGTGATGGAACAGCGGCCCCTGCTGGAAACTGAAACTGCTGTCGTGCGGATGGTATACATCGGTACCCGTGAGGTCGGCGGGCAGCAGGTCGGGGGTGAACTGGATGCGCTGGAAGTCGCCCTCGATGCCGCTGGCAAGCGTCTTTACGGCGCGGGTTTTGGCGAGACCCGGCGGACCCTCGACGAGGATGTGTCCGTCGGCCAGCAACGCGACCAGCATCCTCGAGGTCAGGCGTTGCTGACCGAGGATGCGCGAATCCATGAATTCGAGCAGTGACAGTAGCTGGTTACGGGATGCGCTGGTCCTGGAATCCGGCATTATACGCGGCCTTGCAAGTGATCGGGTAAGAACGCGCGCGGCATGGGCCGCGCACCTTCCGGTAAGCCAGCATAAACAGCCTGATGCCGAATTTCCAGCCCGTAGTGCGTTATTCGATCCCGAACAGTTCGCAGGCGTTGCGACAGGTTATCGCGGCGATATCGTCGAGACTCTGATCGCGAATTTCGGCCAGTTTTTCGGCTACCAGCCGGACCCGGCCCGGGTGATTGGGCTTGCCCCGGTACGGCGCCGGCGAAAGCCACGGCGAATCGGTTTCGATCAGCAGCCGCTCGAGTGGAATCTTGCAAGCCATGTCGCGCACGTTTTGCGCTTGCGCGAAGGTCACGATTCCGGAAATAGAGATGTAGAAACCGAGTTCGATTGCCGCGCGGGCCATTTCCCAGCTCTCGGTAAAACAGTGGAGTACGCCGCCGACGTCGCGGGCACGGTGGCGGCGCAAAAGTTCGAGAGTATCCTCGCGCGCCTCGCGAGTGTGGATGACCAGCGGCAGGCCGCATTCGCGGGCCGCTTCGATATGGGTTACGAAACGCTCGCGCTGCCAGTCGAGTTGTCCCGGCTGGTGGAAGTAATCGAGACCGGTTTCACCGATCGCGACGACCTTGTCGCGTTCGGCGAGTTCGCACAGGCGTTCGACCCCGGGCTCCTCGACCTGTTCGTAATCGGGATGTACCCCGGCGGTGCAGTAAACCTGGTCCAGGTCGGCGATGCGTCGGTACATGTCGTCGAAGGATTCGAGCGTGACCCCGATACAGATCATCCGCGTCACGCCCTCGTCGGCGATCGTATTCATCAGGCGGCCGAAATCGTTGTCATAATCCTCGAGCTGGATGCGGTCGAGATGGCAATGAGAATCGAAATACACGAGCTTGTCCGGAAAATCAGTTGCTTGTCGCGATAGCCGTTGACGTCACGGCAACAGGCAGGCTTTCGGCCGGGTAGCAAATATGTGTTCTGTCTCCCCGGCCCGATGAATACCCGGCCGGCTCGAAGCTACATCGTATGAGTCGGACGATCGGCCTGCAGTGCGCCGGCAAGGAATCCCTCGATCTTGTTGCGCGTGGTGCCGTTGTCCTGCGAGCTGAACTGCACGCCGATGCCGGCTGCCTTGTTGCTTTGTGCGCCCTGCGGCGTTACCCAGATGATCTTTCCCGCGACCGGCAGGCGCTCCTTGTCATCCATCAGGCTCAATAGCATGAAGACCTCGTCGCCGAGCGAATATTGCTTGTTGGTCGGAATGAACAGTCCGCCATTTTTGACATAAGGCATGTAAGCCGCGTACAGCGCGCTTTTATCCTTGATGTTCAAAGACAGTATGCCCTGGCTACCGGGTGCCGCCATCAGATCGTTCTCCGGGTAAGAATTTGTTTCAGAGATATTAGCACGTCTTCGAGCTGAAGTTGTAAATCGAGATTGTTTTCCTCGACCTGCAGCTGGTTTTGTGCGCGCTGTCGCAGTTCGAGCAGGCGCTGTGCACGCTCCCTGTCGCCGTCCTCGAGCGGATTGCCGGCGGCGTCGACGCCGCTGCTGCGGTAGCAATAGGCATTCAGCGTCATATCGATCAGGCGGCGCAGCAACGCCGTATCGAATGATTTCAAATGCTGGCACAAACTGCTTGCCGCCAGGCTGCCGCGCAGGAAATTGCCCAGTCTTTGCTTGAAATCGGCCACCAGCGACGCATAGTCGCTTTGCTGCAGGTCGAGCGCGAGCACCGGGTCGCCGCCGGCGTAATCGAGATAGGTATCGGCGTCCCCGGCCGTCAGCCCCTGTTGCTGCAGCCAGTCGCGCGCTTCGGCTCTCTGCGGCAGGCCGAGCCGCCAGGTCTGACAACGGCTGCGCAGCGTGATCGGGATGCGGCCGCGATTGTGCGTGACCAGCATCAGCAGCACCCCGGGAGCCGGTTCTTCGAGAGTTTTCAGAAACGCATTGGCGCCGCCGCGGCTCAGGTGTTCGGCGGGGTAAATCGCGGCGATTTTCAGGCGTGCGTACTGGTGGGTCAGAGATACCTCATGTATCAGTTTACGTATTTGCTCTATCTTTATGTTTTTGCTTAATTTTTTTGTTTTCTCATCGATTTCGAGCGTGATCAGGGCGTAATCGGCGTAGGTGCCTGCCTGCATCATCCGGCAAGCGTCGCAGGCCCCGCAGGGCGTAAGCTCCCGGGGCTGATCGCAAAGCAGCAGGCTGGCCAGGTAATGTACGAAGCCGCCGCTATCCTGCCGGCTGTCGTCGTCGATAATCACCGCCTGCGGCAGGCGCCCGCGGGCCTTGAGATCCAGCGCACGGCTCAGCAGCGGCGCCTGCCAGGGTAAATATGCCGGCCCGGCCTGTTCCACTAGTCGACATCCCGGACGGTCGCGAGTTCGAGTTCGAAGCGTCGGTTGACGGCGGCGACGATCGCCTCGCTGACCCGGTCCATGGACTGGTCGGCATCGATCACCTCGTAGAGCTCCGGGTCGCCG
>JASFKL010000149.1:0-9482 GCA_050118655.1 Gammaproteobacteria bacterium
ATCCAAAAACCGATTAATAATCAACGATATCCCCTGAAATAGCGGGTGTCGCGTTAAGGCAATCCAGAGTCGCTGCAGCGTCAGACCGCGAAACGCTTAAAACCTATTCTCCATTTTCTATGGCCGTCTCTCGGCGGCCGGGATCTGCGCGAGGTTTCTCTAAATGACAGACTATGATGACGACGACGAATACGAAGACGACCTGGATCTGCGGACGTTGCCGGACGACGAGCTCGTCGAACAAATGCACGACGACTTGTACAATGGTCTGAAAGAAGAAGTCGCCGAGGGTACCGAAATTCTGCTGGAGCGCGGTTGGGATGCCAACAAGGTGCTCAACGAGGCGCTGGTCGCCGGGATGACTATCGTCGGCATCGATTTCCGCGACGGTATCCTGTTCGTCCCCGAGGTACTGATGTCGGCCAACGCGATGAAAGCCGGCATGGCGATTCTCAAGCCGCTGCTGTCGCAGTCCGACGAGCCTACCGCGGGCAAGATGGTGATCGGCACCGTCAAGGGCGATATTCACGATATCGGCAAGAACCTCGTCTGCATGATGATGGAAGGTGCCGGTTTCGAAGTCATCGATCTCGGCATCAACACGCCGGTCGAGGATTACATCGCCGCACTCGAAGAGCACAAGCCCGAAATTCTCGGCATGTCGGCGCTGCTGACGACCACCATGCCCTACATGAAGGTCGTCATCGACACCATGAAAGAGCAGGGCATTCGCGACAAGTACATCATCCTCGTCGGCGGCGCGCCGCTGAACCAGGAATTCGGCGAGGCCATCGGCGCGGACGCCTATTGCCGTGACGCCGCGGTCGCCGCGGATACCGCCAAGAAACTGGTCGCCGAAAGGCGTGCGGGCTGAGCGGACGGGCTGCGAGCAAGCCGCCCGGGTGTCAGAGCGCAATGTCAGATTCAGCCCCGATTCTGGTGATCACCTGTGCGGCGATTGCCCGCGAAGTCAATGAGATAAAAAAGCTCGGCGGCTGGGAGCAAATGGACTTGCAGGCCATTACCGCGGATCTGCATTCCCGCCCGGAAAAAATTCCGGCTGCCGTCGCCGAACGCATCGATCAGGCCCGCGGCAGCTATCGACACATCTTCGTGGCCTACGGCGATTGCGGTACCAGCGGCGAACTCGACCGGGTGCTGGAGGAGCGCGGCGTCAAGCGATTGCCCGGCGCGCATTGCTACGATTTCCTCGCCGGTCGCGAAACTTACCGGCAGATGCAGGGCGACGAACCCGGAACCTTTTACCTGACCGATTTTCTAACCCAGCACTTTCAGCGCCTGGTGATCGAGATTCTCGGCATCGACCGGCATCCGGAACTCAAGGAAATGTACTTCGGAAATTACACGCGGCTGGTCTACCTCGCACAGACCGATTCGGCGGAGTTGACCGCGCTGGCGTGCGCCGCCGCCGACGAACTCGGCCTGCGCTTCGAGCGCGTGTTTACCGGTATGGGCGAAATGGTGCCGTCGCTGGACGCGGCCATGCAGGAGGCGATGTGGCGCAGCTGAAGATCGTCTATTGGCGGGATATCCCCGGGCAGGTGGTGATTCGCGAGGGTGGACGCAGCACCCGCCTGCGGCTGCCCGGACGCTTCATGCAGGCCATCGAACGGGCTGCCTACCGGCTCAGGAAAAAGCAGCAGGATGCATTGTTCGAGCCCTGGCATGACGTCACCCAGCCGCTGGACGGCGTGGATATCCGCATCCAGGCCAGGCGGCTGGTGCAGCACCTGGAATCGCACTACACGGAAGAAGTGCTGGAAACCTTAATCCGGGCAAGCGGTATCGATGAAAACCGCGGTCTCGACGCCTGAATGGAGCGATAGTGTACAGAGTTCGTCAATGGTCGGTCACGCATGCGGGCAAGCTCGATTTAATTTATCGTGTCTTCGAGCCCATGCTGATCAAGCTGCATCCACTGTTCAGATGGATCGGCTATTCGCGTGTCGAAAAGCCGATGCGCTTCGCCGAGCGCGCGATCAAGGGTTTCATGTTCGATTGCAAGATGTGCGGCAAGTGCGCGCTGTCCGCGACCGGTATGTCCTGCCCGATGAATTGCCCCAAGTCGATCCGCAACGGTCCCTGCGGCGGGGTGCGTCTCGACGGCACCTGCGAGGTCAAGCCGGAGATGCGCTGCGTCTGGGTCGAGGCCTGGCGCGGCAGCCAGCAAATGCGCGACCCCGCGGCGATACAGCAGGTACAAATCCCGGTAGACAACCTGCTCAAGGGCAGCTCGTCCTGGCTGCGGGTGGTGCGTCACGAGCATGCCGCGCATGCCGGCGAGGCGGCCAAATGACTTCTTCGCAGGAACCGAATCTGCCGCAGGAACCGAACCTCGGCCTGCCGCTCCCGGAAAAAAAAGGGCATGTCTCCCTGGGCCGCCTCGAGCGCCTGCTGCGTGCGGGCAAGTTCGCGGTCACCGCGGAACTCGCGCCGCCCGACTCGGCGCTCGCCGAAGATGTCTTCGAGCGCGCGCGCATGTTCGACGGTTACGTCGACGGCATGAACGCCACCGACGGGTCGGGCGCCAATTGTCACATGTCCAGCGTCGCCATGTGCGCGCTGCTGACCGCGGTCGGTTATTCGCCGATATTGCAGATTTCCTGCCGCGATAAGAACCGGATCGCGATCCAGGGCGACGTGCTGGGCGCGGCCGCGATGGGCGTCGCCAACATCCTGTGCCTGTCCGGCGACGGCGTACAGGTCGGCGACCATCCGGAAGCCAAGCCGGTGTTCGATCTTGACAGCATGTCGCTGCTGGAAACGATACGCACCATGCGCGACGAATCGCGTTTTTTGAGCGGGCGGCCGATCACCTCGCCGCCGCATGTTTTTCTCGGCGCCGCGGAAAACCCGAGCGCGCCGCCGGTCGAGTTTCGTCCCCAGCGGCTGGCCAAGAAGATCGCCGCCGGCGCGCAATTCATCCAGACCCAGTACGTGTTCGATATCGAACAGCTGCGCCGGTTCATGGCGCGCGCGGGAGATCTGGGTTTGCTCGACAAGGTTTTCGTGCTGCCCGGAGTCGGTCCGCTGGCTTCGGCGCGCACCGCGCTGTGGATTCGCAACAACGTACCGGGGATTCATATTCCGGACGAGATAATCAAGCGCCTCGAAGGCGCGCAGCAACCCAGGCTCGAAGGCCGCAGGATCTGCATCGAACTGATCCAGCAGATCAAGGAGATCGAGGGAGTCAGCGGGGTACACATCATGGCTTACCGGCAGGAAGACGCGGTCGGCGAAATCGTACAGCAATCCGGCGTGCTCGACGGGCGCGTGCCCTGGTACCCGGGCTGCGAAGTGCAATCCGGTACGGCCTGATGCCGCGTAGAGATCAACAGCAAGCTAATTTGATATTCAGGGGATACAACCATGACTGAGACAGTTGTCAGTTCGGCCACCAAAGAGTTGGTAATCGGTTTCGATCGCCCGTTCGTCATCATCGGCGAACGCATCAATCCCACCGGCCGCAAGATCATGGCCGAGGAAATGAAAAACGGCGATTACAGTCGCGTCGAAAGCGATGCTATCGCCCAGGTCGCGGCAGGCGCGCACATGCTCGACGTCAACGCCGGTATCCCGCTCGCCGACGAACCGCGGATTCTCGCCGAGGCCATTCAGCTGGTACAGGGTCTGACCGATGTGCCGCTGTCTATCGATTCGTCGATCATCGACGCACTCGAGGCCGGGCTGTCGGTCTACCAGGGCAAGGCGCTGGTCAACTCGGTCACCGGCGAGGACGAGAGCCTCGAGCGTGTGCTGCCGCTGATCAAGAAGCATGGCGCGGCAGTGGTCGCGATCTCCAACGACGAAACCGGTATCTCCGAGGATATCGACGTGCGCTTCAATGTCGCCAGGAAAATCGTCGAGCGTGCGGCCGACCACGGCGTGCCGCGCGAAGACGTGGTCGTCGATCCCCTGGTCATGCCGATCGGTGCGATCAATACCGCCGGCCGCGAGGTGCTGAAACTGATTCACCGGCTGCGCACCGAGCTAAAGGTCAATACGACCTGCGGTGCTTCCAACATCAGTTTCGGCCTGCCGAATCGCAACGGCTTCAACGGCGCCTTCATCAGTATGGCGATCCAGGCCGGTATGACGTCGGCGATCACCAACCCGCTGCACGCCGAAGTCGTCGCCGCCAGCATGGGTGCCGACGTGATGCTCGGCAAGGATCCCGACTGTGCGCGCTGGATTCGGCAATTCCGCGAACCGGCACCGGAAGGCGCGACCGCTCGCGGTACCGGACGCCGGGGCGGACGCCGGCGCCGTCCAGCGCCGGCCGCCTAGCGAGGCTCCGGCCCCTGGCCGGCGAATACGGTGGAAGACGAAGCCAGCATTTTGTTCATGCCCTCGGGCCTGCGCGGCAAGGTGCCCGTCGGCACCACCGTGCTGCAGGCCGCGCAGCGTCTCGGCGTGGATCTGGAATCGATTTGCGGCGGCCAGGGCAAGTGCCGCAAGTGCCAGGTATTGCCGCAGGAGGGTAAATTTTCCAAGCACGGGATCGATTCGCAAGCCGATCATCTTTCGCCGCTGACCGAGATCGAGTTACACCACCAGTCGCGGAACCGGCTCAAGGACGGCCGACGGCTGGGCTGCAACGCGCGTATCCTCGGCGACCTCGTGGTCGACGTTCCCGAAGAGAGCCAGCAGCACAAGCAGCACATCGCCAAGGCGGTAACCGCTTACGACATCCAGGTCCAGCCCGCGCTGCACCTGTTTACCGTTACCCTGCCCGAGCCGGACATGCACGCGCCGATTTCGGACAAGCGTCGCCTGCAGCAGGCACTGGTCAGGGAATACGACCTGCCGGTCATGGATTGTGAAATGTCGCAGTTGCGGCTGTTGCAATCGGCGCTCGCCAGGGCCGACCGGCAGATCACGGTCGCGGTTTATCAGTTCCAGCAAATCATCGCTGTCTGGCCCGGGGTCAAGGAGGAAATCTACGGCATGGCCGTCGACCTCGGTTCGACCACGATCGCGGCGCAGCTATGCAATATGATGACCGGCGAAGTGGTGGCCACCGCGGACACGATGAATCCGCAGATCCGATTCGGCGAGGATTTGATGAGCCGGGTTTCCTACGTGATGATGAACGAGGGTGGCGACCGGGCGATGACCCAGGTGGTGCGCGAGGCTTTCAACCAGCTCGCCCGGCGCGCCGCGAAAACCGCGGGCATCCGGGTCGATGACATCCTCGACATGACCGTGGTCGCCAACCCGATCATGCACCACCTGTTTCTCGGTATCGATCCGACGCCGCTCGGCGGCGCGCCGTTCACGCTGGCCACGGATCAGACCCAGGTGATGCGCGCGGCAGAACTCGATATCCATCTGCATCCCGAATCCCGGGTTTGCACTTTGCCGTGCATCGCCGGTCACATCGGCGCCGATACGGCCGGCGTAATCCTCTCGGAACGGCCGGACCTGGCCGAGGAATACGTATTGCTGGTCGACGTCGGCACCAATGCCGAAATCGTACTCGGCAACCGCAACCGCCTGCTGGCCGCGTCGAGCCCGACCGGCCCGGCTTTCGAGGGGGCGCAGATCTCTTCCGGCCAGCGCGCCGCGACCGGTGCCATCGAGCGCGTGCGCATCGATCCCGAAACTCTCGAGCCGCGCTTTCGAGTCATCGGCTGCGAACTCTGGTCCGACGATCCCGGGTTTGCCGAAAAGTCGGCGCGCATCGGCGTCAGCGGGATTTGCGGTTCGGGGATTATCGAGGTGGTCGCCGAAATGTACCTGTCCGGCGTCATCGACAGCGACGGTGTCATCGGTCCGGTGGCGGGGAAGCCGGGCGAACGCGTCGTCAAGGACGGGCGCACCTGGTCTTATGTACTCTACGAGGGTCCCGACCGCAGCCTGCGTATCACCCAGAACGATGTGCGCGCGATCCAGCTCGCCAAGGCCGCGCTGCACGCCGGCGCGCGCCTGCTGATCGATCACATGGGCATAGAGAAAGTCGACCGGATCGGATTCGCCGGCGCTTTCGGCAGCCATATCGACGTCAAGTATGCGATGGTGCTGGGGCTGATCCCCGACTGCAATCTCGAAAACGTCGGCTCGGTCGGCAATGCGGCCGGTACCGGTGCGCGGATCGCGCTGCTGAATTTTCCGTCGCGCCTCGAGATCGGCGAAATCCTGCCGAAGGTCGAAAAAATCGAGACCGCGATCGAGCCGAAGTTCCAGGAGTACTTCATCGACGCGATGGCGATTCCCCACAAGACCGATCCCTACCTGCAATTGCAACGCACGGTCGATCTGCCTGCGCCCAAGCCGAAAGCGGAGAAGTCCGGGGGTGACGAGCGTCGGCGACGCTCGCGCCGGCGACGTTAGCCCGTAGACCCCTGCTTGCCGTCGCCGGCGGCGGCCAGGGGCTCCTCGGGCAGGCCGGATTCGGCGGGCCCGCCGTTGGCCCGGATCTGCAATTTACGGCGCTCGTCGCGCGGCGGGATGCCGAACAGGTCGCGGTAACACTTGCTGAAATGCGGTGCCGATATGAAGCCGCAGGCGAGTGCGATATCGACGATCGACTTGCTGGTTTGCAACAGCAACAGTCGCGCGCGGTTGAGCCGCAGGTTCAGGTAATAGCGCGTGGGCACGCAATTCAGGTGTTTCTGGAACAGACGTTCGAGCTGGCGCCTGGAAATGCCGACGTAACTCGATAACTCGTCGAGGCTGATCGGTTCCTCGATATTGGCCTCCATCAGCGTCACCGCCTCGGTCAGTTTCGGCTGGTTCGATCCCAGCGCCAGGTGCAGCGGCACGCGTTGCCTGTCGTTAGAGCCGCGAATGCGCTCGCACATGAATTGCTCGGAAATACCGGTAACGATGGCGTTACCGTGGCGTTGTTCGATCAGTTTCAGCATCATGTCCATCGACGACTGCCCGCCGGCGCAGGTGATACGATCGCGATCGATCTGGTACAGGTCGTCGGAGACCAGCACCTCGGGAAACTCTTCGCGCAGGCTGGCGATATTCTCGAAATGGATGGTGCACCTGTATCCGTCGAGCAGTCCGGC
This sequence comes from Gammaproteobacteria bacterium, assembly GCA_050118655.1. Classification (GTDB taxonomy): domain Bacteria; phylum Pseudomonadota; class Gammaproteobacteria. Next base: position 7,041 of record JASFKL010000149.1, read on the forward strand.
GCGGGCGAGCAGGTAACTGCCGGTACAGAGCGCACCGAGCTTGATGCCGTTGCGTTTGGCGATGCGGCGCAGGGTAAATTGCAGCTGGCGGTTCCAGGCATCGGCAATTTCGACGCCGCCGCAAACGAACAGGATCGAAATGTCGTCGGCTTTTTCGATACTGTCGTCGGGCGTGATCTCGAGGCCGTTGCTGGCCTTTTCGGCCAGCCCGTCGATGGTATAAGTGCTCCAGCGGTACAATTCCCTGCCGCTTTGACGGTTCGCCATACGCAGCGGTTCGATGGCCGAGCAAAACGCAATCATCGAATAGTTGGGTACCTGCAGGAAACCGAAGTGCTCGGTCTTTAACGCGGAGGTTCCGTCATTCATAGGTCTGATTTACCGACATTCGGCCCTGAGTAAGTCACCGGGCAGCTTATCCGCCAAAATACTAGACGCTATATCGGGTCATTGCACGCGATTTTTAGTCCCTCGCGGGTGCTCGCAAACCACGTTCCGGAGCCGCGTAAGCCTCGATGTTGAGATGCGAGGTCGCACCGATCTATGGTCCGCCGCGGGCGGCGGGGAATATCCCGGCCATATGCTCTCGAAACGAGCCTGCCGTATCGACGACCCAGTTTCGGAATTCCTGCTGCAACCCCGACAGATCGCGCCCGGCCGCCGAGACCAGCCGATAGCGGTAGCCGGAGGGGCAGTTCATCGCGGGACCGAAAGGCATCACCAGGCTGCCTTGCCGAATTGCCTCGCAAGACTCCACATATCCGCACAGCACCAGGCCCTGGCCGTCGATCGCGGAGCGTATACCCGAGCTGAACTGAGTCAGGCGAATGCCGTCGCGCAGGTTTTCGGCCGCAAACCCGAACTTCTCGCCCCAGGATTGCCAGTCCGCCCAGTCGGGATCCGGCGTCCGGCCGGCAAGATGTATCAACGGCACTCCCGCCAGGGATTTGCGATCGGCCGATAAATCGTGGCGCCTGGCGAATTCGGGGGTACACACGGGGAGTACGTGGTCGGCGAATAATTCCTCGTCGCGATAAGAGGCGGGGGATGGTTCGCCGTAGCGAATCGCGAAATCGAAATCTTCGCCGATCAGGTCGACCATCCGGTTGCTGGCATCGAGGCGCAGATCGATCTCGGAGGTCAGCCGGTAAAAATCCGGCAGCCTGCTCGTAAACCAGTGCTCGGCAAACGACGACGGCAGGGTGACCGCGAGGCGGTTGCCTGCCCGATGTCGTCTCAGCTGGTCGGTGATTTCCCCCAGCGCCGAGAAGCTCGCGCTTAACCTGGCCTCGATACCCTGCACGGCCGGCGTCGGCCGGATCCCGGAGCCGGTGCGTACGAACAACGTTTGATCGAGAAAATCTTCCAGCGTCCGGACCTGCTGCCCGACGGCCGCCGCGGTTACCCCGAGTTCCCGGGCCGCGCCACGGAAACTGCCGGTGCGTAGCGTTGCCTCGAGCGCCCTGAGGCTGTTCAAATGCGTTACTCTCATTCGACTAGTATAAAGAAAATCTTTATGCCTACGAATAAAAAATGACCGGATAATTCAATTTTTAGGGCTTAGAATTCGAATTCGAAAGAAACAAGTAAAGATTTTATTTAACGGAGATTTCAATGTACACGCTTTTTTGGGAATATGGTTCGGGTTCTATCGTCGTCCAGGGCTTGCTCGAGGAACTGGAGGCAAAGTTTGTAAGACAATATGTCGACATGGAGGCGGGAGAGAACGAGGGTAGCGAGTATCTGGGTTACAACCCGACCGGGATGGTACCGGCACTGCAGCTTCCTGACGGCAACACCATCGGTGAAACCGCGGCGATCGTCCTGCACCTCGGAGAGCAGTTCGCGGATTCTACCCTGGTGCCGCAAGCCGGCGATCGAGACCGTCCCGAATTCCTCTACTGGCTGGCTTATCTGGCGTCTACCGGCTACGTGCTGTTTGCCCGTATGGGGCACCCGGAAAGATTTGTCAGGGGACAGGACGATCTCGAACCGGTGCGGATCGCCGCCGCGGAAGACATGCGGCATTTTTTCGCCATCCTCGAGCGAGGTATCGCGGCAGGGCCTTTTTTCCTGGAGCGCGGCTATACGGCGCTGGATATTTATCTGACGATGCTTGCCGGATGGCATCCGGACAGGGATGCGCTGTTCGGTGAAAATCCCCGGATCGCGAGTCTGGTCGAGGCAGTGGAAGGCCGTCCCGCGTATCGAAAGACGATCGCCGAGCATGCGCCCGCGTTGGCGTCGTTAACGGTTAATTCCTGAATATCATTCGAAATCCCGGGTCGAGGTTATCCTCGGCCCGGGATCATGGTGGGTTTGGCGAACGGCTCCGTTCGACCGCGACAGGGCTGCTAGGTGTCTTCCCACTTGCTCTTGTTACAGCCGCCGGAAGCCTCTCCCTGAGAATCGGTGTGCGCGGCTGAAACCGGGCCGACTGCG
>JASFKL010000150.1:0-9476 GCA_050118655.1 Gammaproteobacteria bacterium
CGCCGTCGCACCTGAACGGGCAAACGCGGTAAACAGGGTCCCGACCACTCTATTCCCAAGTTCACGCCGATCGAAATCACGGGCTGTTGAAGGCCACCGCGGCGCGGACGAGAGCCCTGAACGCATCCTCGTCGATGTCGTCGCCTTCGCGGAGGTCGATGGCGCGCCTCGAGTTGCCGTCGAGACTCGCGTTGAACAGGCCTGCCGGATCCTCCAGGGAAGCCCCCCTGGCGAAGGTGAGTTTCACCTTGTCCCGGTAAGTCTCGCCGGTGCAGATGATTCCGTCGTGTGACCACACCGGGACGCCCGTCGGGTTCGACGGCTTGCGCCATTTAACCTCCTCGACCACGTCCGGATCGGCCTGCCCGACGAGAGCACGGACGCGGGAGAGCGTCTTGCCCCGCCAATCACCGAGCTCGGTGATCTTCCTGTCGATCAGCCCGGATGCAGACTGGCCTTCGGTCGAATCCGGTTGTTTCATGAAAAACGAGCCTCCATTTTACCTGGCTAAGATCGCAAATCAGCCGCCTGGCCTTTATGCACCGGCTGAATTTGCCCGGTCAGGTGTTTCGCCTGGAAATTTGCACTTCATTGACCTGTATGGTCGGTTCAATATTGGTGTAGTTTGAAATATCACCCTGCAACTCCTCGGCGTGAGGCCCGAAGGCCGCCATAAAGTCCTCTAAAGAGTCGAAATAGTAGTGACACATTGCCACATAGGACGATTCGAGCTTCGGTTCGTCGATATCCATGCCGCGCTCGACAGATACTCCCCTGAAGCCTTTGGCGGCAGATAAGAGCTCGATAGATCTGGGCATGTGCCTGTTCAGGTAATAATCGAAATCGAATTCATACCCTTCTTTTCTGGGGTAGATACTGGAAATATTGTACATTCATCCTCCTGTGCGAATTTTCGCCTGACGGTTCCTTTAAACGGCCTTCGGCCTGCTAATAATTTTCGCGGGTGAGTCTTTTTGTTTTTTCCACGGCAACGAAAGGCGTCGGCGGATTCCTGGTTTCGATAGTCATATCGCGGAACCGCAATCCCGGTTCGCGGTTATCGGGTCAGTGGACCTTTTAACGCGCATTAGAGGGTCCAACGGGCGCAATCATACGCCCGCGAACGGAAAATGCTAATTACCGACGCCCGGCGAATTCCCGCGAGATACGCCAGGCAGGCGAAGACTCGGAAATAATCGTGCGTTTGTCAGGATTCCGCCGAATCCCTGGCGGTTGCTGCGTCCGATTCCCCGGTGTCGTCGTCGGCGTGCACGCACTCCAACTCGATCCGGTCGATCCGGCGCACATAGAGCGCAGCGAGGAGCCCCGCGAGCGCGCACAGGAACATCGCGCCGAGCAATTGCCAGGCGGCGTGCTCGGCGGAGATGATCGCGCCGACGAGCGACGTCAGCAGCGCGCCGCCGCCGACGGTCATCGCGCCGGCGAGCCCGGCCGCGCTGCCGGCGAGCTGCGGGCGAACCGACAATGCGCCCGCGTTCGCACTCGGCATCGTCAGACCGTTGCCGAAACCGGAGAATACGGTCGCGCCGAAGTATGTCAGCACGCCGATATGGCCGAACAGGTAAAGAAGCAGACCCGCGGCGAGTCCTGCCATCGCCGCGACGCGGCCGGCGATCATCATGCTGCTGAACGCGAAGCGGCGCGCGAACCTGCCCGACAGGAAGCTGCCGACGGCGAAGCCGGCGGTGATCGTACCCATGAAGAAGCCGAGCGTCGCGGGCTTCAGGTCGAAGGCAGCGTGCGCGACCAGCGGCGCACCGGCGATGAAGACGTAAAAAGTGCCGGTCGAGAACACCATGCACAGCGCGTAAGCCCAGAAGCGGCGCGAGCGGAACAAAGCCGGGTAGGCGCGCAGCTGCGCGGTCAGCGTTGCAGAGCGTTGATGGTTGGTTTCGCCGACGTCGGCCCAGCACAGTGCGAAAGCGCCGATACCGAGCAGCACGTAAAGCACGAAGCTCGAGCGCCAGCCGAACAGTTCGGCGAGCGCTCCGCCGAGCATCGGCCCGAGCATCGGGCCGACCGCCATGACCATCGCGACATAGCCGATGCGGCTCGCGGTCTCGCGCGGCGGCGACGTATCGCGCACGATCGCGAGTGAGATAACCCAGCCCGAGATCATCGCCGACTGCAGCACGCGGAACGCGAGGAAGCTCCAGATGCCCGTCGCGGCCAGGCAGCCGAGGGACGCGAGCGTGAATACCGAAAGCCCCGCGAGCAGCACCGGGCGCCGGCCGTAACGATCCGACAGCGGCCCCATGACGAGGTGCATGACCGCGGTAAACGCCATGTAGCCCGCAACCGCGAGGCTGACGAGGCCGTATTCGACGCCGAACTCGGCGGCGATATTCGGCAGCGAGGGCAGAAACATGTTGAGCGAAAGCACCGACAACGCCGCGAGCAGCACGAGCGTCGGGAATCCGGGCGGAGTGCGTGTAGCGGAAAGCAACGCGCCGCGCCTTCAGGCGTTCCGGCCGGCCGCCGAGGTGGCGGGAGCGGCGGCCGCCACGGACCCGGTTACCCGTCGTTGCCGCAAACCGGGCAGGCCGGGTTTCTCGGCAGCCTGACCGATTGCCACTCCATCGCGAAAGCGTCGAACAACAGCAGCCGATTGTGCAGCGACTCTCCCTGGCCGGCGAGAATCAGCAGGGCCTGTACCGCCTGCATGGTACCGATCACGCCGACCACCGGTCCCAGGATGCCTTCCATCTCGCAGGATTCCTCGGCGCCGTAGGCCTGCGTGTAGAGGCACTGGTAACAGGCGCTGTCCGGCCCCGGCTGGTAATTCATGATCTGCCCTTCGAGCCGGATCGCGGCGCCGGTGACCAGCGGAGTCTCCGTCTCGACGCAGGCGCGATTGACGTCGAACCGGGTCGGGTAATTATCGCTGCAATCGAGCACGATACCGACCGACTCGACGGCTTGCCTCAATTCCGTCGCATCCATCTGGTAGCCGATGGTCTCGATCTCGCACTCCGGGTTCAGTGCCTCCAGGGTCCGGCGTCCGGAATCGACCTTGTTTTCCCCGACCGCGTCGTCGCGGTGAATGATCTGCCGCTGCAGGTTCGAGGTTTCGACGACATCGTAGTCACTGAGCACCAGCTTGCCGATACCTGCCGCCGCGAGGTACATGGCCGCGGGCGAGCCGAGGCCGCCGACGCCGACGATCAGCGCGCTCGCATCGATAATCGCCTGCTGTCCCGACTCGCCGATTTGCGGCAGCCGGATATGGCGCGCATAGCGTTGCTGCTGCCCGGGAGTCATCCGCCGCCCTTGTGAAAATACTGGTGAAAGCGGTGAAAGAAGCGTTTGCGCTCGTCATCCTCGGCACGGTCGAAACTGAAACAGACCTTGAGTACCGGCAATTCGAACAGGCCGATCTTGCGCGGCGGCTGTTCGCTGGCCTCGATTTCGAGCTCGAACGCCGAGCCCGCCAACGATATCAGCCAGCGGTGGCGGCCGATTTCCGCGGCATTAAAATCGCTCTTGCCGGTAAACGGGCCCAGCAATACCTTGCCGAATTCGTTGGCGCCGTAGCCCATTTCGTATTCGACCAGTCTGGATTTCGAATCGGGTTTCGCATTCATCGGCAGTCAGACCATCGTTAGAACCACGAGTTTAGACCCCATTGCCGACAACGAACAACAGGGGACAGACCCCATTTTTCGAGATGATTCGTGCCTTCTCGAAAGCAGTCGGCGAAAAATGGGGTCTGTCCCCGATTTCACGGACCCGGGTTATCCGCCCGCGACCGGCGGCCAGATCGAAACCGTGTCTCCCTCGGTCAGTTCGCGCCGGTCGCGATCCTCCCCGCAATTGACGAAATGGCCGTTGACGAGCACCAGGTGCGCCTCGGCTTCCGAGATATTGTATTGCCGGATCAGCCGGGAGAGGGTGATACCGTCGTCGACCTTGACCTCGCGCCGGAAGCGGCTCTTGCCCGGCGGCAGGTACTTCATCAGCGACGCGTAAAACTCGATATTGATCTGCATCTAACCGAATCCGCAACGGGGGTCAGGCGTAACCTAGCTCCTGGGTGCAGGCTACATAGGCTTCCATGACCGCGGTCGGATCCTGTTGCAGGCGCTGCTTCCAGTCGCCGAGCCGGATCCTGGTCTCGATCAGGCCGCGCAATACGCCGATGTGCTGGGTCTTGCCGACGCTGCTCGCACCGACCAGCAGGTCGCCGTCGAACTGCAGGTTGATGTACTGGAATTCGTCCGGGTTATAGAGTTCCGCGCTGTCGCCGCCCTCGACGCCGTCCCAGAGACCGAAGGAGCAGGAAACCAGTCCCACGGTATCGAGCACGTTCATGTTCAGCGTACCGTGGTGCTCGTCGCCCTGCCCCGCCATGTTGAGCGCGGCGATACGGCCGTGGTCGGTGGCGGTGGGCTGAATCGCCTGCACCTCGAAATTGCCGGTGGAAAAATCGACGCCCTGGGCGACGTCGCCCGCGGCGTAGATATCCGGATCGCTGGTCTGCATGCGCCGGTTGACGATGATGCCCTCGTCGACCTTGATATCGGTACCCTCGACGATGTCGGTGTTGGCCTTGACGCCGGTCGCGGTGATTACCAGGGCGGCCTCGAGCTTGCTGCCGTCGCTTAAAGAGACCTCGACTCCCTTACCGGCCTCGACGATACCCTCGACCGTGCAAGACGTATGCACGTCGATGCCCTTGTTCTCGCACCAGGTCTCGAGCAAGCCGCCGGCTTTTTCGTCGAGCATGCGCGGCACCATGCGGTTGCCGGTTTCGATCACCGCGAGATTGACCCCGCGCTTGACCAGCGCCTCGAGAATTATGCAGCCGATGAAGCCCGCGCCGATCAGCACCACGTTCGAACCTTTCTTCGCCAGGTCGATGATGCTGCGCGCATCTTCCAGGGTCCAGCAGGAATGGACCTGTGGCAGCTCGAGTCCCGGGATCGGCGGGCTAACCGGGTGCGAACCGGTGGCGATCAGCAGCTTGTCGTAACTGCGCTTTTTGCCGTCGGCGAGGGTAACTTCTTTCTTCTTCGGGTCGATCTTGTCGACGCGCTGCTGCACGACCTCGATTTCGAGATCCTTGAAGTACTGCTTCGGATCGCGCAGGTAGGTGCCCGACTCGTCGATGTTATCGACCAGCAGGTACGGGATTGCCATTCGCGAGTACGGCGGCTCGGGCTCGTCGCCGATGATCGCGATTTTTGCCTGCTCGTCACACTTGCGCAAAGTCTCCGCGGCAACGACGCCGGCGGGACCTGCACCGATAATTAAATGTTGCATGATGTTATGCCTTCAACTGAAAACCCCCTGCCGGTTTCGGCAGGGGGTATCGGGTTATAGTGAAAGCCGCTCGCGGGTTTCTTTCGGGATCTTACCGTCCGCGGTCCAGCCCCTGACCTCGTAGTACTTGGGCAGCATCTCGCCCAGGCGGTTGACCTGGCCCTTGGTCGGACCGTCCTTGATGGCTTCCTCGAGCAGGCGCTTGGGCAGCTTGTCGTCGTCCGCGGTAAAGCCGGCAGCCTCGTTGAACAGGCGCTCCATGTTCCAGATGCGTTCGCCGGTTTCGAGACACTTCTCGACGCTCCAGTCGCCCTCGCAGGCGGCGTCGATCTGCGGCGCGATATTGTCCATGCCCCAGGCGAAGGTCGTGAACAGGCAAAGTCCCGCGGAGTCGACCAGCGCGGTCGCGTCCTGGAAGGCCTTGACCAGCTCGGGTTTACCGTCGGTATCGTTGAGCTCGGTCTTGACCGGGATGCCGAGCACCTCGGAGGCGATGGTGTAGCCGCGCAGGTGGCAGGCGCCGCGGTTGGAGGTCGCGTAATTGAGGCCGATGCCCTGGATGCCGCGCGGATCGTAGGCCGGGAATTCCTGGCCCTTGACCGTCATCGACAACTCCGGGCGACCGTATTTTTCGGTCAGCCGCTTGGAGCCGAGACCCAGGTCCTCGGAGAAGGCGCCGCCGTTGACCATCTGCTCGGTGATCGCGACGAAGGCCTCGGCATCGCCGAACTTGAGTTCGACGCCGCCGGTTTCCTTGGTGCTGATGACGCCGTCCTCGAACATTTCCATCGCCGCGGCGACCGTGGCGCCGTAGGTGATCGGATCCATGCCGTCCTCGTTGCAGAGGAAATTGACATAGGTCAGCGCGTCGAGATCGTCGACACCCGTGTCGGCGCCGAGCGCCCAGGCCGCCTCGTACTCGAGTCCGCCGGACGCGCCCTGGTACTGCGGCTTGTCCTTGACCGAGAAATGCGTCGGATCGACGGTCGAAATGCGCCCGCAGGCGATCGTGCAGCCGAAACAGGCGCCGTTGGTGGTCAGGTTCGCCTTGCCGTCGCTCTTGCGCGGCTCGGCCATCGCCTCGGCGGAAATATGCTCGGCACCCTCGAATCCGACGTCGCGCATATTGCGCGCCGGCAGGCCGCCGACGCCGTTGATGACGTTCATCAGCACCTGCGTGCCGAAGGCCGGCAAGCCCTGGCCGGTGACCGCGTTCTCGGCGAGCACGGCCTTGCCGTCGGCAACCGCCGACATGAAGACCTTGGCATCGTCGACGTTACTGACTCCGCCGGTACCACGCACGGCGACAGCCTTGATATTCTTCGAGGCCATTACCGTGCCGACGCCGGAGCGCCCGGCAGCGCGGTGCTTGTCGTTGATCACCGCCGCGTAAAAGCAGCCGTTCTCGGCGGTGCGGCCGATGCAGGCGATGCGCATCTGCGGATCCTGGTGGGTCTGGTGGATGATGTCGTCGGTTTCCCAGGCGGTCTTGCCCCACAGGTGCTCGGCCGATTTCAACTCGGCGTGATCGTCCTGAATCAGCAGATAGACCGGCTTCTTCGACTTGCCTTCGAAGATGACCATGTCCCAGCCGGCGAATTTCAGCTCGGCGCCGAAAAAGCCGCCCGAGTTGGAACAGGCGATGGCGCCCGTCAGCGGTCCCTTGGTGATGCAGGAATAGCGGCCGGCGGTCGACGCCATGGTGCCGGTCAGCGGCCCGGTGGCCATGATGAACTTGTTGTCGGGCCCGAGCGGGTCGCATTTCGGGTCGACCTCTTCGCTCAGGTACTTGGAAGCCAGCCCGCGCTGGCCGAGATAGAGTTTCGCCCACTCCATGTTGAGTGGCTCGGAGGTGCAGGTACCCTTAGCGAGGTCTACCCGCAGTACTTTTCTGGTCCAGGACATGATTCTTTACCCCCATTATCAAGCGGTTGCTTCGGCGGAAGGCAGGCTCTTCGCCGCCGAGGCCTGCATGCGGTCGTAACCGGTCCAGTCCGCGTCGACGTAGGTGATCGCATCGGTCGGGCAGGCTGCCGCGCATTGCGGGTCGCCGCCGCAGAGATCGCATTTGACGACCTTGCCGGTGGCCTGCGAGTAGTTGATGGTGCCGAACGGGCAGGCGATGGTGCAGACCTTGCAGCCGACACACTTGTCGTCGGAGACGACCTTGGCGCCGGTCGACATGTCGATGCTGATCGCGTCTACCGGGCAGGCCCGCATGCACCAGGCCTCGTCGCATTGGGTGCAGGTATAGGGTGCGAATCTTCCCTCGTGGTGAAAAGTAAAGACCTTGATGAACGATCGCGCCGGATTGAAAGACCCGAAATGCTCGTAGGAGCAGGCCATTTCGCACTGCAGGCACCCGGTACACTTCCCCGGATCGATGTTGAGGGATTTCTGCATTGTATCCTCCGATTGTGTCGTTTTTTTCGCTCGCTGCGGAAAGCCTTTTCGTCGCAGGGAGCGTCTCGATATCAAGGTGTAAAATACCACTCTCAACCGTGCATTTACAGCCCCAATCGCCAAAATTACGGTCTATTCGACGGTACACGGGTCGGCTAAGTTCAAAATTATTCGATTACCCCTACCATTTTGGATTCAGCTGTGACTCAATTAGCGATCTGAAAGACACGATTTCGTTGCAGATGACCAGCAAGATAACATCCGTTCCCAGTTGCGCCGACCCGTTCGAGCCCGGCATGATGAGCCTCGACGAAGCGCTCTCGCGCATCGAGTCCCGCATCGTTCCCGTTCACGCCTGCGAGCGCCTGCCGATCCGCGAATGCCTCGGCCGCGTCAACAACGAAGCCGTCAGGTCGCCGCACAACGTTCCGCCGCGCCCGAATTCGGCGATGGACGGGTTTGCGGTCGCGATCGACAGCCTGCAACAGGATGCATTGACCGAGCTCGAGGAAATCGGCACCGCCTACGCCGGCCGGCCGTTCGACGGACACTGCGGCCCGGGTCAGTGCGTGCGCATCATGACCGGGGCGCTGATTCCCGACGGCGCCGACGCGGTGATCATGCAGGAACAGGCGGAGGTCGCCGAAAGCGGCGGCATCCGGGTCGACGGCGATCACCGCGTCGGGGAAAACATTCGCCAGGCGGGCGAAGACGTCAAGCAGGGCGATATCGTCATCGATGCCGGGGTTCGCCTGAGCCCGGCCGATCTCGGGGTACTGGCCTCGCTGGGCCTCTCTCACCTGCAGGTCAAGCGCAAGCCCGTGGTCGCCTTCTTTTCGACCGGCGACGAACTGATATCGGTCGGCGAACCGCTCGAGCCGGGCAAGATTTACGACAGCAATCGCTACACTCTATACGGCATGCTGGTGCGCATGGCGGTCGATATCATCGATCTCGGCGTGGTGCGCGACGACCCCGAATCGATACGCGAAACGCTCGCCGATGCCGCGATCCGCGCCGACCTGATCATCAGCACCGGTGGCGTTTCGGTCGGCGAGGCCGACTATATCAAGCCGGCGTTCGAGGAACTCGGCAGCACCGAGTTCTGGAAAATTGCCATCAAGCCCGGCCGGCCCCTGACCTTCGGCCAGGTCGATTCCAGCATATCCAGTATCTTCATGGGTCTGCCCGGCAACCCGGTCGCGGTGATGGTGACCTTCAGCCAGTTCGTGGTACCGGCGATCGAGGTATTGTCCGGCGCCCGGCTGCGCCGCCCGGCGCTGTTTGCCGCGCGCGCGGTCGATCGCCTGCGCAAGAAGCCCGGGCGCTACGAATTCCAGCGCGGCATCGCGACCCTCGGCGACGACAACCGCTGGCAGGTCGCGAAAACCGGCAAGCAGGGCTCGGGAATCCTGACCTCGATGAGCCGTGCGAACTGCTTTATCGTGTTGCCGGACGACAACGACGGCGTCGAGCCCGGCGACGAGGTCCAGATTCAATTCTTCGACTGGTCGTTATAAACATGGCCAAAATTCTCTACTTCGCGAGTCTCGCCGAAACCCTCGGCACCAATGCCGAGCAGCTCGAACTGGCGCCCGATTGCAACACCGTCGACGACCTCGTCGAGATGCTGCGCGCGCGCGGCGAACCCTTCGCGGGCGCCTTCGACGGCAGCACGCGCATCCTCGTCGCGATCAACCAGGAGATGAGCGATCCGTCGGCCGAAATCGACCCCGCGGACGAAATCGCCTTCTTCCCCCCGGTCACCGGCGGCTAAACCCCAATTAGGG
>JASFKL010000151.1:0-9427 GCA_050118655.1 Gammaproteobacteria bacterium
CCTATTCCTATGGACGACGCCAACCCCAAAGAAACCCGCAAGAAAATGCGCAGGGGCATTTACCTGCTGCCCAACCTGTTTACCACCGGGGCGCTGTTCGCCGGATTTTACGCGATCATCGCCGCCATGAACGGCCGCTTCGAGGTCGCCGCGATCGCGGTTTTTCTCGCCGGGCTGCTCGACGGGCTCGACGGCCGCGTCGCGCGCCTGACCAATACACAGTCCGCGTTCGGCGCCGAGTACGACAGCCTTTCGGACATGGTTTCCTTCGGCGTGGCGCCGGCCCTGGTGGTCTACCTGTGGTCGCTGGTATACCTGCGCGACGTTTCGATCTTCATGGGCAAGATCGGCTGGCTGGCGGCCTTTATCTACGCCACCGCCACCGCGCTCCGCCTGGCGCGCTTCAACACCCAGATCGGGGTGGCCGACAAGCGCTACTTCCAGGGGCTGGCGAGCCCTGCCGCGGCAGCCGTGGTAATGGGCGCGGTCTGGTTTTGCGAGTCTTACGATATCGCCGGCGAGGACGTCACCTATATCGCGCTGGTATTGACGATCGCGGCCGGCGCGCTGATGGTATCCCGCTTCTCCTATTACAGTTTCAAGGATCTCGACCTGCGCGAACGCGTGCCCTTCGTCGCCCTGCTGGCGGTGGTACTGATATTCGTATTCCTTTCGATCGAGACCGCTACCGTGCTGTTCTCCTGCTTTTTCCTCTACATGCTGTCGGGGCCGGTGGTATCCCTGTTTCGCTGGAACCGCAAGCGTTCGCGCATGTCGGAACCGCCGACCGAATCCGGAACCGACTCCTCTTCCTAGAATTTGTGCTTGGCAAGGCGGCCATAGTTGGCTATATTTCGGCTCATGCAATCCCGGTACGCCAAAATTCAAACCCTGTCTCCAGCCCGCCTGGAGCTCCTGCCTGCGTACCTGCTGCTGTCTCTGCTTCTCGTCCTGCTGCTGCCGTAAGGCAGACAGAGAACTCCTGACGAGGGTAAACGTAAGCAACAAGCCAGAAATTTACACGTTTAGACGAACGAGATAGCCATGAGCAAAGAAAAGTTAATCATATTCGACACCACGCTTCGCGATGGTGAACAAAGCCCCGGCGCGTCGATGACGCGCGACGAGAAAATCCGTATCGCGCGCGCCCTCGAGCTGATGAAGGTCGATATTATCGAGGCCGGTTTTCCGATCGCCAGCGACGGCGACTTCGAATCCGTGAGAGCGGTTGCCGAAATCGTCAAGGACAGCACCGTCTGCGGTCTGGCGCGCGCCAAGCCGGGAGATATCGATCGCGCCGGCGAAGCCATCAAGCCGGCCAATTCCGGTCGCATCCATACCTTTCTCGCCACCTCGCCGATCCACATGGAGCAAAAGCTGCGCATGTCGCCGGACCAGGTGGTCGAGGCCGCGGTGGCGGCCGTGCGCCAGGCGCGGCAGTATACCGACGACGTCGAGTTTTCCCCGGAGGACGCCGGGCGTTCCGAGCCGGACTTTCTGTGCCGGATCATCGAGGCGGTCATCGAGGCGGGCGCGACCACGATCAATATCCCCGACACGGTCGGCTATAACGTGCCGCATCAATTCGGCGCGCTGATCGGGGACTTGATCGAACGGACCCCCAATTCTGACCGCGCGGTTTTTTCTGTTCACTGCCATAACGACCTCGGCCTCGCGGTGGGCAATTCGCTGTCGGCGGTGTTGAACGGTGCGCGCCAGGTCGAATGTACGATCAACGGCCTCGGCGAACGCGCGGGTAACGCCTCGCTCGAGGAAATCGTCATGGCGGTGCGTACACGCCAGGATATCTTCCCCTGCGACACCACCCTCGATACCACGCAGATCATGAACTGTTCGAAACTTGTCTCGGGCATAACCGGTTTCAACGTGCAGCCCAACAAGGCCATCGTCGGCGCAAATGCCTTCGCCCATGAGTCCGGTATCCACCAGGACGGCGTATTGAAGTCCCGTGAAACCTACGAAATCATGCGCGCCCAGGACGTCGGCTGGAGCACCAACAAACTCGTCCTCGGCAAGCATTCCGGGCGCAACGCCTTCAAGAGCCGCATGGCCGAACTGAATATCAGTTTCGACTCGGAAGAGGAATTGATGGAAGTCTTCACGCGCTTCAAGACGCTGGCCGACAAGAAGCACGATATCTACGACGAGGATTTGCTGGCCCTGATCAACGAGGCCAACTTCGAGACCGAGAACGAAACCGTAAAGCTCGTCAGCCTTCGGGTCTGCTGCGAAACCGGCGAGATTCCGAACGCTACCATGACGCTCAATATCGATGGCGAGGAGCGCCGCGCGGAAGCCACCGGTGACGGACCGGTGGACGCCTGTTTCAAGGCGATCGAAAAACTCACCGAAACCGGGGTCCAGTTGCAGCTCTACTCAGTGAACGCGATTACCACCGGTACCGATTCACAGGGAGAGGTTACCGTCAGGGTCGAAAAAGACGGCCACGTGATCAACGGCCAGGGCGCCGATACCGATATCGTCATCGCCTCGGCGAAGTCTTATATCAACGCGATCAACAAGGTGATCAACCGCACCGGCCGCACTCACCCGCAACTGGGTGACGTCTAGTCTGAATGCTGACCGAGCGACAACAGTATTGCCTGCGTGGGATCGGAATCCCGGCCTGGCGCGATCGCGGTGCCGGCATCGCCGATGCGACTGCGCCCCGCGCGGAGCCAGCCGCAGCAGCGGAACCGCCCGACGTTATCGAACCCGGAAAAATCGGGGACAGACCCCGTTTTTCGGCTCCGGCTTCGCCCACGGATCGAATCGCCAACGAAAAACGGGGTCTGTCCCCGGTTCCCGAGCCGGCTCGCGGGGAGGATCCCGGGCTGGCGGTCGGTCAAGCGGCGCTCGATACCTGGGATGAAATTATCGAAGCCATCCACGCCTGCACGGCTTGCGAACTGTCGCAAAACTGTACCCAGAAGGTGCCCGGTGTCGGCGACCGCGAGGCCGACCTGTTGATCGTCGGCGAAGGCCCGGGCCACGACGAGGATATCCAGGGAGAACCCTTCGTCGGGCGTTCCGGGCAATTGCTCGACCGCATGCTGGCGGCAATCGGCTTCGATCGCAAGCAGGTTTACATCACCAATATCGTCAAGTGCCGGCCGCCCAACAATCGCGACCCGCGGCCCGAGGAGGCGCAGCAGTGCCGTGCTTACCTCGAGGCGCAAATCAAGCTGATCGCGCCGAAGGTAATACTCTCGGTCGGCCGCGTGTCGGCACATAATCTGCTCGGCAGCGACCAGCCCGTGGGCAAACTGATTCGGCAAAATCACACCCTGCCCGGTACCGATATCCCGGTCAAAGTTACCTACCACCCGGCTTACCTGCTGCGCAACCCGTCGGCCAAGGCCATCGCCTGGCAGGATTTGAAACTGCTATACCAGATGTTGCAATGAACGAGCCCGCCCTGAGTTTCCGGCGCATGATGCTGAGCGATCTCGAGCAGGTAATGAAAGTCGAGCGTGAGGTTTACGATTTTCCGTGGACCGAGCGGATTTTCAGCGATTGCATTCGCGTCGGCTACCTGTGCTGGCTCGCGCTGCGCGGCTCCGAGATCGTCGGCCATGCGATCATCAGCGTTACCGCCGGGGAGAGCCACATGCTGAACCTGTCGATCGGGCGCGACTACCAGCGCCGGGGCTACGGCCGCCAGTTCATCGAGTTCCTCGTCGGCGAGGCCCGCGCGCGGCAGGCACACAGCATGCTGCTCGAGGTTCGGCCGAGCAATACGGCGGCAATAAATTGCTATAATGCCGCCGGATTCAACGAAATCGGCAGCCGCAAGGACTACTATCCCGCACCCGGCGGCCGTGAAGACGCGCTGCTGTTTGCAAGGCAGATCAGCCCGTCGACAGAGTCGGCCAGCGGTTAGACGCCGCTTCCCTGTAATCCTGGAATTCGAACATGGCTGATATTGACGAAATGCGTCGACGCCGGACCTTTGCGATAATTTCGCATCCCGACGCAGGCAAGACCACGGTCACCGAAAAACTGCTGCTGTTCGGCAAGGCGATTCAGATGGCCGGCACGGTCAAGAGCCGCAAGGCGGCCCGTCACGCGACCTCGGACTGGATGGAACTCGAAAAGCAGCGCGGCATCTCGGTTACCTCGTCGGTGATGCAGTTTCCTTACAAGGACAGCATCATCAACCTGCTCGACACTCCGGGTCACGAAGACTTTTCCGAGGATACTTATCGTACTCTCACGGCGGTCGACTCGGCGCTGATGGTGATCGACTGCGCCAAGGGCGTCGAGGAGCGGACTATCAAGCTGATGGAAGTCTGCCGCTTGCGCGATACGCCGATCATAACTTTCATCAACAAGCTCGACCGCGAGGGACGGGATCCGATCGAATTGCTCGACGAGGTCGAGGAAATCCTCAAGATTCGCTGTGCGCCGATTACCTGGCCGATCGGCATGGGCAAGAGCCTGAAGGGAGTTTTTCACCTGCTGACCGATTCGGTACACCTGTTTTCGGCCAGCGACGCGGAAAAGATCTCGTCCGGCGAAGTGATCGAGGGTCTCGATAACCCGAGACTCGACAGCGTGCTCGGCGGAATGGCCGACGAGTTCAGGGACGAAATCGAGCTGGTGCGTGGCGCCACCAACGAATTCGATCTCGACGCCTACCTGGCCGGCGAGCTGACACCGGTATTTTTCGGCTCGGCGATCAATAATTTCGGTATGGCCGAGTTGCTGGACGCCTTCAACGAATACGCTCCGCCGCCGATGGCGCGGCCTACTCGCAGCCGTATGGTCGAGCCCGACGAGCCGCAGCTGACCGGTTTCGTGTTCAAGATCCAGGCCAACATGGACAAGCAGCATCGCGACCGTATCGCCTTCATGCGGATTTGCTCCGGCAAGTACAGCCGCGGCATGAAGGTCCGTCACGTACGCATCGGCAAGGATATCAAGATTCCCGATGCGCTGACCTTTTTCGCCGCCGACCGGGGTCACATCGACGAGGCCTTTACCGGTGACATCATCGGCATTCACAATCACGGCACCATCCGTATCGGCGACAGCTTCACCGAGGGCGAACAACTGGTATTTACCGGCATCCCGAATTTTGCGCCCGAACTGTTTCGCCGCGCGCGTCTCAAGGATCCGCTGAAGATGAAGGCCCTGCTCAAGGGGCTGACCCAGCTCTGCGAGGAAGGCGCGACGCAATTGTTCAGGCCGGTGGCCAACAACGATCTGATCCTCGGCGCGGTCGGCGTCCTGCAGTTCGACGTGGTCGCGCACCGCCTCAAGGACGAATACGGGGTCGATTGCCAGTTCGAAGCGGTCAACGTCAATACCGCACGCTGGGTCACCTGCCGCGACCCGAGGAAACTCGAGGAATTCAAGAACAAGATGCGCAGCAATCTCGCTTACGACCACGCGGGAGACCTGGCCTATGTCGCGCCGTCGCGCGTCAACCTGACGATGACGGAGGAACGCTGGCCGGAGATCGAGTTTCTCGCCACGCGCGAACACGGCGACTATGAAGCCGACTAGCTGCCGGCTCGCCGGTGCCCTCCTGCTGACGTTCGGATGCGGACCGGTACTTGCCGCGGCGGGCTTCGCAACCCGCGACCTCAACCCGATACTGCAATCCGTCTACCTGCCGTCGCTGGTACCCATAGCCGACGGCGACGGCTGGCGTCTCGACCACAGCCTGTACATCACCAATACGCTGCAGCTGGAATCCAGGTCCGGCGAGGAATTGCTGATCGACGCGGAGAATTATCGCTACGAATTCGCACTCAGAAACCGCAGCGGCAACTGGATCACCCAACTCGACGTTCCTCTGATCGCCAACAATGGCGGCGAACTCGACGGCACGATCGAGAACTGGCACGACTTTTTCGGTTTCCCGCAGGGCAGGCGCGACCAGTTCGAGCGCGATCAAATCGACATCGAGTACCGGCGCGACGGTCGCGTCGAGTATTCGCAATCCGCCGCGAGCAGCGGCCTCGGCGACCTGTCGCTGGCGCTCGGTTACCAGAGACCAGGGCAAACCGCCTATTTTATCGGCATCGAATTACCGACCGGTTCGGCGGATGACTTCAGCGGCAACGAAGCCGTCGACTATGCCCTCTGGATGACGCGCGAATTGTCCCTCGATGCGCGAACCATCGCCTTCGGCATGCTCGGAATCAGCTTTCCCGGCGACGGCGGAAACCTCGACGGGTTGCTGGTCGATCGCATCTGGGTCGCGCAGGCCGGCGTCGAGTACCGGTTTTACGACGATCTCGCGGCCACGGTACAGTTCGACCTGCATTCGCAAAGCGTCGAGGACAGTAATCTCGAGGCCTTCGGCAACTCGGTACAAATCCAGGTCGGCCTGGGCTTCCTGGAACTGTTCGAGGCGCATCGACTCGACCTGTTCTTTTCGGAGGACATCCTGGTCGGCTCGGCGCCCGATATCAGTTTCGGGCTGCGCCTGGCCCGGCAGTTCTGAATCGCCCCGGCAGGTTCATCGGTTCCAAAGCGCGGCCGAACAGCCAGGGCGGCTTTACGCAATGACGAGTCAATCGGCCAGTTCGGTCTCGATCCGTAAATCGCCCACCAGGGTCCGGTGTACCGGGCAGCGATCGGCGATAGCGATCAGTTTTTCTCGTTCCTCCGTACTCAGATTCCCGGTAAGAGTAATACGCCGCGTGATGCGCTCGATGCCCTGCTTGCAATCCACGCAGTCATGGGCATGCACGCGTTCGTGCCGCAGCCTCACCTGCACGTCTTCGAGCGCCATCCGCTTGCGGTTGGCGTACATGCGCAGGGTCATCGAAGTACAGGAGCCCAGCGACATCAACAGCAGGTCGTAAGGCGTCGGCCCGAGATCCGAACCGCCGTAACTGCTCGGCTCGTCGGCGCGCAGAAAATGACCGTGGCCGTACATGCCGCGCAGAAAGCTCCGGT
Source organism: Gammaproteobacteria bacterium (assembly GCA_050118655.1). Classification (GTDB taxonomy): domain Bacteria; phylum Pseudomonadota; class Gammaproteobacteria. The sequence continues at coordinate 6,937 of JASFKL010000151.1, forward strand.
CGAGTTCGGTAACCAGCACCTCGCCATCGGCGAGCTCGGGCGACTCATCACCGGCCGCGCTGTCGGTTTCTGTGCCGTTTTTTTTCATTAGAACGTCTCCAAAAGGTTATCATGCCGTGACTGGCGGTAAGACCACGGATTCCTGTTGAAGAGGCAGTTTAATCGATTTTTGCGCTGGCTACTGTTCGTCTGGGTCAGGGTCGAGGTATTTCCGGGCGACGATCCGCGCGAGGTGCTGGATCCGGCACGCCCGGTGCTATACGTGCTCGCCGATCGGGGCCTTGCCGACTTGCTGGTTCTGGGCGAAGCGGCAAGCCGCCATCGACTGCCCGACCCGCTGTCGAAATTGCCGCTGGCCGAAGCCGGGCGCCATCACTCGGTTTACAGCATCGCCTCGCGCAGCCCGCTGATCGACTGGCTCAAACGCCGGCGCAAGCACTCGGCGATGCTCGAAGACATCCTGCGGGCGTTTCGCGACCATCCCAGCCTCGAGCTGCAAATCGTCCCGGTCTCGGTATTCTGGGGAAGGCCGCTGGCGAGGCAAAAAAGCTGGCTGCAGGTGCTGTTTTCCGATACCTGGTCGCTGGCCGGGCGTACGCGGAAATTCTTTACGATCCTGATTCAGGGCCGCAACACGCGGTTGATATTTTCCCGCGCGATCGAGCTGCGCGAACTGGTGGACTCCTCCGACGTCGATGCAGGGGAATTACAGGAATTGCTGATCTCGACCCTGGGGCAGCAACGCGAGGCGACCTTTGGACCGCAAATCGCGAGCCATCGACAGATGACCGACAGGGTTCTCGACGACGAACTCGTGCAGGAGCTGATCGCCGCCTCGGACAACGAACACCTGCGCCGCTTCAGGGCCCACCTTTACTGCCGCGAAATCTTCGCCGATTGCACGCAGTTGACGATCGAGGTCATGCTGCGCCTGCTACGTGCATTCTGGAACCGGTTTTACTCCGGCATCGGCGTCTACGGCATCGACCGCATACGCGAGGCGGCACTGACCCGGCAGCTGGTCTACGTACCCTGCCACCGCAGTCATGTCGACTACCTGCTGCTGTCCTATGTCATCTACAACGAAAACCTGGCGCTGCCCTATATCGCGGCCGGCAATAATCTCGATATTCCGGTAATCGGCCGTATCCTGCGCGGCGGCGGCGCGTTTTTCATCCGCCGCAGCTTCAAGGACAATCCGCTCTACACCGCGGTGATGCGCGCCTACCTGTATCAGCTGATCGGGCTCGGCGTGCCGCTGGAATACTTCATCGAGGGCGGCCGTAGCCGCACGGGCAGAATGCTGAAACCGAAAATCGGCATGCTCGGCATGACGGTCGAGGCGTACGTCAAGAGTCAGGCGCGGCCGCTCGCCTTCGTGCCGGTTTACATCGGCTACGAAAAGCTGATCGAGGGCAAGGCTTACCTGGGAGAATTGTACGGCGGCAAGAAGAAACGCGAATCCACCCTCGGCGCACTCGGCGCTATCTTCAGACTCAAGGGACACTTCGGCAAGGTGACCGCGAGTTTCGGCGAACCCATCGAGCTCGATTCCCTGCTCGGGCGGTACTGCGCCGACTGGCGGCAGCGCGGCGGGGAACTCGGCCAGCGGCCGCCCTGGTTTCGCGCCTGCCTGCAGCAACTGGCCACGCAAATCATGTACGGCATCAACCGGGCCTGCGTAATCAACCCGGTGAACTCGATCGCGACCATAATCCTGGCGACACCGCGGCAGAGTATCGAGGTCGAGGAATTGATCGCCCAGGCCGAACTGCACCACCGGTTGATCAGGGGCTCTCATTGCCTGGGATCGATCCGCATCGAGGGCGAGGTCGAACGTCCGCAGATCGAGCGCATCGCAAGACAGAAAATCATCCGTATCCGCAGACACGAGCTCGGGGACATCGTCTATCTCGAGCCCAGGGATACGATACTCATCGGCTATTACCGCAACAACAGCCTGCACAGCCTCGTGATCCCCGCCATGATTGCCTGCTTTTTTACCAATGCCAGAAGCGTGTCGCGGGGCGACCTGCAGCGCCGCATCGCGTTATTGTTTCCTTTTCTGAAATCCGAGTTGCAACTCGAGTGGCAGGATGCGAGCCTCGAGGAAATCATCGACGATTGCCTCGCCTGTCTGGCCGGCGAGTCACTGCTCGAAAAGTCCGATGAAAATTTCCATCGCCCACGCCGCAGCGACCACCGGTTCGTGCAGCTCATGCGGCTCGCGCATATCGTGCAACCGATCCTCGAGCGTTACTACATGACCTTCATCGTCCTCTGGCAATCGACCAGCGCTCCGCTGTCGGTCGACGAACTGGAGCGCCGCTGTTATTTGCTGGCACAAAAGGTATCGATGATCTATGGAATCGACTCGCCCGACTTTTTCGACCGCCTGCTGTTCCGCGATTTCATCGATACCATGCTCGCAAACCGCTATCTGGTCGAGAACGACCAGGGATGCTTCGAATTCGCCGAGGGATTCGACTAT
>JASFKL010000152.1:0-9391 GCA_050118655.1 Gammaproteobacteria bacterium
GACCATCTCGTTTGCTATTGTGCACCGCAGCACAATTTGGAGCCAAAGTTTGGTGAAAAACTGTAAATATTTAATTTTTATAGTGAAAACCGGGATCTTTTGAGCTATATATGCGTCGCCCGGCGGCCGGCATCGAGGGTCTGAACAGACCTGACCGAAACCGCTCCGGGTAACGCGTCGGGCAAGCGAATTTCCCGGCGCGAAAACAGGCGATTCCGCGATCCGGCGGAATCTTTTTGGCAACTTGCCGAACAGGCAAACAGGTTTTTCCAGGGTGACCGGAATGATGCGTAAAATCGAGGGCAGGGTTCAGACCTACAAGCCGATCAACGTGCGCAACGTCCAATTCGAAATTCAGGGCAGCAAGGAGCTCATCGACCTCCGTATCGAGCAACCCTGGGTGCTCAAAAACGGCGATTACGTGACCGTGGTCGGCGAAGACGACGGCCGTTCCGGCAAGTTCAACGGTTATGCCTACCGTAACGATACCCGCCAGATCCACGGCAAATCGGATCCGGCTCTGCCGGATGCCTGCCGCTACCTGTTTCTCGGCTTCCTGTTTGCCTGGGCGATTTTCCCGCTCTTCATTCACGTGCCCCACGGCTGGCGCTTGCTCGCCTTCGGCCGCAAGGTCGACCAGGCCGCGGCGATGCTCTGAACCCTGCACCCGGCCGCAGGACCGGGTGCAGCGTTCCCCCGCGCTCAGCCCTTGCCAAGATAGGGTATGGTGCCGGCGATATCCGTGTCGTCGATCAATTGGAATCGACTGTCGCTGCCGGCCTGGCGGGCCCGGCCGTAGGGCAGGTATTCGGGATCCGATGCGAACGCTTCCACCGATTCCGCGTCGGGAAACTCCAGCAGCGCGATCAGGGTCGTATCGAGCGGCGAACCTTCCAGCGTTTTGACGTTACCGCTACGCGACAGGTACTTGCCGCCGTGGCTGTGGACGATATCGTGCACCGCGGCGGCGTACTCGGGAACCCAGCCGTCGTCGGTGACCTTGATATCCGCGATGACATATACACTCATGGTTTTTTCTCCTCAATTTACCGGGCTTCGTTTGAAACAGTTGTTGTCGAACACCGCCAGCCTGCCAGTCGGACCCGTCCGCCGATAGTCCAGAAACTGTACTAGCTGGGACCCCGGGGCGCTGATAGTATTTGCCGGCATCGAGAAACTCGGAATCCCGTATGACTCAGTCAGGATACAAGCAATTCTGCCCGCTAGCCATGGCTGCCGAAATCCTCTGCACGCGCTGGACCATGCTGTTGATGCGCGAACTCGTCGCCGGCAGCATGCGTTTCAACGAACTGCGCCGCGGCGTACCCAGGATGTCCCCGACCCTGTTGTCGCAGCGGCTCAAGGAACTCGAGAATGCCGGCATCCTGGAGCGCCGCGAGTTGAAAAGCGAAAAAGGCGTGTTCGAGTATCAACTGACCGAGGCAGGCTGCGACCTGCGGCCGGTCGTCGAGGCGATGGGTTTCTGGGGCCAGAAATGGGTCGAATCCCAGCTTTCGCTGAAAAACCTGGATCCGTCGCTGCTGATGTGGGATATGCGCCGGAATCTCGATCCCGCGCCGTTGCCGGACAAAAGGGCGGTGATACAGTTTCTGTACCCCGAGCTGTCGAAATCGAAACAACGCTGGTGGCTGGTCGTCGAGCCCGACGGCGAGGTCGACCTGTGCTGGTCCGACCCGGGATTCGAGGTCGACCTCTACATCAACACCGATCTGCGCACCATGACCGCGATCTGGATGGGTCTGACCACCGTGGAAAAAGAACGCGCGCGCATCGACCTGATCGGCTCCAGGCAAATCGCGTCGTCGATGCAAACCTGGCTGGGCCTGAGCCCGTTCGCGGTCGAGGCCAAGCGGGTGCCCTGACCGGGCCCGGCTAGGCGCCGAGCCGAACTGGGACGCGTTGCGCTCCGAAGCTGCCGGGTCGGGCGAGGAAAAACCCGGGCAGGCGCTCTCCACAACTCGCGCAGCAGCCGTTGGCATCGAGACCCCAGCGACCGAGTACGTACCAGTCGCGCTCGATCAGCAGTTCCCCGCAGGAGTGGCACCAGGTACTCGAGCCGCCGCGGTCGTGCACATTGCCGGTATAGGCGTAATGCATGCCGGTTTCGAGCGCAATTTGCCGCGCCCGGGCCAGCGTCGCGGCAGGTGTGCTTTCGATATCGCGCATTTTCCAGTCGGGATGGAAGGCGGTGAAATGCAGCGGTACGTCGGGACCGAGTTTATCCAGGCACCATTCGCAAAGCTCGCGCAATTCCGCTTCGGAGTCGTTTTCGCCCGGGATCAGCAGCGTCGTAATCTCGAGCCAGGTATCGGTTTCGTGGCGGATGTATTCGAGGGTTTCGAGCACGGGCGCGAGATGACCGCCGCAGATCTTGTGATAAAAGCGCTCGGTGAACGCCTTCAGGTCGACGTTGGCCGCATCCATCGCGGCAAAGAATTCCACCCGCGGCTCGGGATCGATATAGCCCGCGGTGACAGCGACCGACTTGATACCGCGCTCGCGACAGGCCGCGGCCACGTCGATAGCGTATTCGTGGAAGATCACCGGATCGTTATAGGTATACGCGATGCTCATACAAGACATATCGGCTGCTACCCTGGCGAGTTTTTCCGGCGACGCGGTATCGGCGAGAGTATCCATTTCCCGCGACTTGCTCATATCCCAGTTCTGGCAAAACTTGCAGGCCAGGTTGCAGCCCGCGGTACCGAAAGACAGCACCGCGCTGCCCGGGTAAAAGTGATTCAACGGTTTTTTCTCGATCGGGTCGACGCAGAATCCGCTCGAGCGGCCGTAGCTGACCAGCTTTACCTCGTCGTCGAGGCGCTGGCGAACATAGCAGAGGCCGCGCTGTCCGTCGCGCAGCTTGCAGTGGCGCGGACAAAGATCACACTGCAGCCGGCCGTCGTCGAGGCGGTGCCAATAGCGGGTTTTGACGATGGTTTCCAACATGACTTGATATCGGGCAAATCACCACAATATTTGTGGGGTATAATGAAATTTTCAACAATTCGAGGGTAGTACATGAGTACGCGCGCAGCAGCCGTCGCCGGTTACTTTTACGAGGCTGATCCGGGCCGTCTGCAACATCATGTCGATAAACTGCTGAGTGCCGCATCCGCACAATCCAGGGCCTTTCCAAGGGCACTGATTGTACCACATGCGGGCTATATTTATTCCGGTCCGACCGCCGCGCGCGCCTATAAATGCCTGTTGACTGATCCAGGTCATGTAAAGCGCGTATTGTTGATCGGACCCGCTCACCGGGAATACGTCGACGGCATGGCGATACCCTCGGTGGAAAGGTTCAGTACCCCCCTGGGAGATATCCCGCTGGATCGCGAGGCGCTCGATCGAATCGGCGATCTGCCCGGTGTCGAAGTCTCGGACGAGGCCCATCGGCAGGAGCACAGCCTGGAAGTACAGTTGCCGTTCCTGCAGTCGGTGCTCGGCAATTTCAGCCTGGTGCCGATCGTCGTCGGCGGTGCGAGCGCGAAACAGGTCGCGGCAGTGATCGATATGCTGGTTACCGATACCGGTACGCTGGTAGTCGTCAGCAGCGATCTGTCGCATTTCCACGAATACCGTGAGGCACAGCGCATCGACTCGACAACCTGCGAACGCATTCTCGCCCGGTCGACGACGCTTGTCGGCGAGGAAGCCTGCGGCGCGCGCGCGATCAACGGCCTGATGGCATCGCAAATCGTGGATGGGCTCGAGATCGAACTGCTCGATGCCTGTAACTCCGGAGATACCGCGGGCACGCCCGATCGGGTAGTCGGTTATGCAGCCTTCGCCCTGCGTTGATCTCGATGCCGGCAGGCAATCCCGCCTGCTCGCAATCGCCCGCCAGTCCATAGAAAGCGGATTCGAAATCCGGAGTGCGCCGGGTATCGATCTCGCTGGCGACGACGACGGGTTGCGCTACCCGGCCGCGGCGTTCGTTACCCTGACCCAGGCTGGTGCATTGCGCGGCTGCGTCGGTTCGCTCGAAGCGCGGCAAGCACTGGTGCAGGCGGTCGCCGACGCGGCTTTCAGCGCGGCTTTCAGGGACCGGCGTTTCCAGCCGCTGGCCGCTTCTGAGCTCGAGGCGACGCGTATCGAGATTTCGGTGCTGTCGGCGACGGAACCTGTCGCGGCCGGATCCCGCCAGGCGCTGCTCGAGCAATTGCGCCCCGGCATCGACGGCCTGATCGTCGAGGATCGCGGCCGCAGGGCCACCTTCCTGCCCAAGGTTTGGGAACACCTGCCCTCGGCGGAAGCATTTCTGGACGAGTTGATGCTCAAAGCCGGCCTCGACGCGGGTCACTGGTCGCAGAGTCTTCGCCTGCAGCGTTACAGCACGCAGACTTTCGCCGAAAATTAATCTCCCCCGGGCGGCCGGATTGAGTTGGAGGCCGGGTGCTTTTCCGCTATCATTTGCCCACCCTTTGATCCCCGCGACGTGACCTGAATCAATATGCGATGCCTGCCCGGTAGCCCGGCATTATCCCAATTCAGACTGGAAAAACTTAAACGGCAACTGGGCGACTCCGGCGCAGGAGTCGAAGCGATCGGCAGCCGCTTCATTCACCTGGTCGACAGCGACGGCGAACTCGACGAGGCCGAACTCGAAGTGCTGCAAAACCTGCTGACCTACGGCCCGGCGATGCCACCCGAGAGCGTCGAGGGCCAGGACTATTACGTCGTACCGCGTCCCGGCACCATTTCTCCCTGGGCCAGCAAGGCGACCGATATCGCGCACAATTGCGGCCTCGCGAAAATACGCCGGATCGAGCGCGGTATCGTCTACACGATCGACGCCAGCGGCGAGGTTCCCACCGGGCTGTTGCACGACCGCATGATCGAGGCCGTGTTTACCCGTCTCGAGCAATGCGAAGCGCTGTTCGCCAGCCACGAGCCGCGCCCGCTCGGTGAAATCGATACCCTGAGCCGAGGATCCGAAGCGCTGCATCAGGCCAATAGCGACCTCGGGCTGGCGCTGTCAGATGACGAGATCGAGTACCTGGCGGCGGCTTACGACGAGCTCGGACGCAATCCCAGCGATGTCGAACTGATGATGTTCGCGCAGGCCAATTCCGAGCATTGCCGGCACAAGATATTCAACGCCAGCTGGCGCATCGACGGCGAGGAGCAGGGGATGTCGCTGTTTCAGATGATCCGCAATACGCACGCCATGCACAGCGAGGGCATACTCTCTGCCTACCACGACAATTCGGCCGTGATCGAGGGTTTTCCGGCGAGGCGGCTGGAGCCCGCCGGCGAGCGATCCACTTACGGCTATCGCGACGCGCGGCTCGATATCCTGATGAAGGTCGAAACCCACAACCACCCGACCGCGATTTCGCCTTTTCCGGGGGCGGCGACCGGTTCCGGCGGCGAGATTCGCGACGAGGGGGCCACCGGGCGGGGCTCGAAACCGAAAGCCGGTTTGTGCGGCTTTTCGGTTTCCAACCTCAGGATCCCGGGCTTCGAGCAGCCCTGGGAAGAAGATCACGGTAAACCCGAGCGGATCGCCTCGGCGCTCGAAATCATGCTCGAGGGCCCGATCGGCGCGGCCTCGTTCAACAACGAATTCGGGCGCCCCAACACCTGTGGATATTTTCGCAGCTACGAGCAGCGCATCGAAACCCCCGACGGACCGGAGATACGCGGCTATCACAAGCCGATCATGGTCGCCGGCGGCGTCGGTTCGATTTACCGCGAGCATGTCGACAAGCAGGATATTCCGCCCGGCGCCAATATCATCGTGCTCGGCGGTCCCGCGATGCTGATCGGGCTCGGCGGCGGCGCGGCTTCTTCGATGGCCAGCGGGCAGAGCCACGAAAACCTCGATTTTGCCTCGGTGCAGCGCGGCAATCCGGAAATGCAGCGCCGCGTGCAGGAAGTCATCGACCGTTGTTTCGCGCAGGGTACGCGGAATCCGATTCTGTCGATCCACGACGTCGGCGCGGGCGGCCTGTCCAACGCGCTGCCCGAACTGGTCAACGACGCCGGGCGCGGTGCCGAACTCGATCTGCGCAAGGTGCCGAACGACGAACCGGGCATGTCGCCGATGGAAATCTGGTGCAACGAAAGCCAGGAGCGATACGTACTCGCGGTCGCCGACGATCGGCTCGACGATTTCGTCGCCCTGTGCGAGCGCGAGCGGTGCATTTACGCGCTGCTCGGCAAGGCCACCGGCGAGCGCCGGCTGAAGGTAAGGGATCCGCATTTCGACAATACCCCCGTGGACCTGCCGCTCGAGGTATTGCTCGGCAAGCCGCCGAAGATGCACCGCGACGCGACCCATCGGGAAAGCCCCCAGCCCGGTTTCGATCGCGGCGGCGTCGAAATGCCCGCGGCTCTCCACCGGGTTTTGCGTCTACCGGCGGTGGCCGACAAGACCTTCCTGATCTCGATCGGGGACCGCTCGGTCGGCGGTCTGGTGTCGCGCGATCAGATGGTCGGGCCCTGGCAAGTACCGGTCGCCGACGCCTCGGTAACGCTCAGCGATTATATCGGCCACAGCGGCGAGGCGATGAGCATGGGAGAACGCACGCCGCTGGCGTTGCTGGATGCGCCCGCGGCCGGTCGAATCGCGGTCGGCGAGGCGCTGACCAATCTGGGCTCGGCCTGGACCGGCGACCTGTCGCGCTGCGTGCTGTCGGCCAACTGGATGGCCTCGGCGGGGCATGCCGGCGAGGATGCACGCCTGTTCGATACGGTCAAAGCCGTCGGCATGGAGCTTTGCCCGAGTCTCGGCATCGCGATTCCGGTCGGCAAGGATTCGCTGTCGATGCAGAGCCGCTGGCGCCAGGACGGCGAGGACAGGAGCGTGACAGCGCCCTTGTCGCTGATCGTCTCGGCCTTTGCGCCGGTAGCCGATGTGCGCAAGACCGTAACCCCGGATATAAAGCGCTGCGAGCAGAAGACCTGCCTGATGCTGATCGATCTCGGCGCCGGGCGGAATCGCCTCGGCGCGTCGGCGCTCGCGCAGGTATACGGGCAGATAGGCGATCGCGGGGTCGATCTCGACGATGCGCCGCTGTTCGCGAGGGTATACCGCGCGCTGCAAACGATGCTCGAGCAGGAATTACTGCTCGCTTATCACGATCGTTCGGACGGCGGACTCGTGGTGACCCTGTGCGAGATGGCCTTCGCTGGACGCAGCGGGCTGAAATGCGAAATCGGCCCGCTCGGCGATGACTGGCTCGCGGCGTTGTTCGCCGAGGAACTCGGCGTCGTCGTGCAGTTGCACGAAGCCGACTTGCCGCGGGTGCGCTCGATTCTGCGCGATGCCGGCGCCGAGCATATCGGCCACCTGATCGGCGGCCCTGAACCACGGGGGTATCTCGACATCTCCTACCGCGGCGAATCGCTGATCGACGAACCGCTGGTCGATCTGCAGCGCGCCTGGTCTGAGACCACCTCGCGCCTGCAGGCGCTGCGGGATAATCCCGACTGCGCGCGGGAGGAATTCGAATTGCTGCAGGCCGATCAGCCGCCGACCCTGTTTTCGGCGCTGGAGTTCGATCCAGAGGATGATATTTGCGCGGCCTATGTTAGCGGTTCGCGTCCACGGGTCGCGATCCTGCGCGAGGAGGGAGTCAACGGTCAGCTGGAGATGGCGGCGGCTTTTGATCGCGCCGGTTTCGAGGCGGTCGACGTGCACATGAGCGATATCATCGCCGGCCGGATCGGTCTCGCGGAATTCCAGGGAATTGCCGCCTGCGGCGGATTTTCCTACGGGGACGTGCTCGGTGCGGGCGAGGGCTGGTCGAAGTCGATCCTCTACAATGCCCGCGCGCGCGACGAGTTTGCGGCGTTTTTCGAGCGCGCCGACAGCTTCGGCCTCGGCATTTGCAACGGTTGCCAGATGATGTCGAATCTTTACCGGATGATTCCGGGCGCCGGACACTGGCCGCGCTTCGTGCGCAATCGCTCCGAACAGTTCGAGGCGCGCGTGGCGATGACCGAGGTGCTCGAATCGCCGTCGCTGTTTCTCGACGGCATGCAGGGATCGATGATGCCGGTGGTGGTCGCGCACGGCGAGGGCCGCATCGAAACCCGCGACCACGACGCATCCCGGCTGCTCGACGACCAGCTCGCCTGCCTGCGCTATGTCGATGCCGCCGGCCGGCCGAGCGGAACCTACCCGTCGAATCCGAACGGTTCGGCGCTGGGTCTGAACGGCTTTACCAGCGAGGACGGCCGTTTCACGATCATGATGCCGCACCCCGAGCGGGTGTTCCGCAGCGTGCAGAACTCGTGGCGCTCGCCCGACTGGGGCGAATACGGGCCCTGGATGCGGCTGTTCCGCAATGCGCGCCGCTGGATCGACTGAGCGATTCTCGCCGTAGCCGGAGCTGCTGCGGGCCGGCGCAAAGGAACTCGCCATGGGCAAATTGGTCTAGAATTGACCTGCAGGAGGAAAAACATGATCAAAATCCCGAGGAGCTGGGAAATCCCGGAGTCCGAAGTTACGCCCGAACCGCTCTACCGGCGGCGGCGCGAATTCATCAAGAGCGCCGGCGTATTCGGCGGCGCATTACTGCTCAATCCGCTCGCCGCCGCGCAAGCGTCGCTGAAAATCGGCGCTTACGAGCAAGGCGTGGTGAACCTCGACGAAGAGGTGACCGACGAGGAAGATGCCACCAGCTACAACAATTTCTATGAGTTCGGCACCGGCAAGGAAGACCCCAAACGCAATTCGAAGCGCTTCAAGACCGACGACTGGACGATCGAAGTCGGCGGACATTGCGAAAAGCCCGGTACCTTCGGACTCGAGGATCTGGTCAAACCGCACCCGATCGAGGAACGCATTTACCGGCTGCGCTGCGTCGAGGCCTGGTCGATGGTGATCCCGTGGCTCGGGGTTCCGCTGGGCTCGATACTGGCCGGATTCCAACCGACCTCGAAGGCGAAGTACGTCGCCTTCAAAACCCTGCTCGATCCGGTGCGCATGCCCGGGCAGCAGCGCTACGTGCTCAACTGGCCCTACCGCGAGGGTTTGACGATCGCCGAGGCGATGCATCCGTTGACCTTGTTCGCTGTCGGCATGTATGGCAAGACCCTGCCCAACCAGAACGGTGCGCCGATTCGCCTGGTGGTGCCATGGAAGTACGGCTTCAAGAGCATCAAGTCGATCGTCAGCATCGAGTTCACCGAGGAACAGCCGCAGACTTCGTGGAACATGGCCGCGCCGCAGGAATACGGTTTTTATTCGAACGTCAATCCCGAGGTCGATCATCCGCGCTGGTCGCAGAAACGCGAGCGCCGGATCGGCGATATTTTCAAGCGCGACACGTTGATGTTCAACGGCTACGAGGACGAGGTCGCGTCGCTCTACGACGATCTGGATCTGACCGTAAATTTCTAGGATGACGATAAA
>JASFKL010000153.1:0-9374 GCA_050118655.1 Gammaproteobacteria bacterium
ACGCATTTGCCGCGCGGCAGAGCTGCCGCTGATCGTCGACGCGGATCACGGCTACGGTAACGCGATGAACGTCAAGCGTACCGTCGAGGAGCTGGAAACCGCCGGCGTCTCCTGCCTGACGATCGAGGATACGTTATTGCCGAAGCGCTTCGGCTCCGGGGCCGCCGAATTTCTCACCCCCGGGGAGGGCGTGGGTAAGATGAAAGCCGCGCTTGCGGGCCGTCAGGATCCCGATCTGATCCTGCTCGGCCGTACCAGCGCGGTCGGCCCGAACGGGGTCGAGGACGGTATCCGGCGAGCCAGTGCCTACCTCGACGCGGGGGTCGACGGGATCATGTTCGTGGGCCTGAAAACCCGCGCGGAACTGGAGGCGCTCGCCGCGGCGCTCGACGCGCCGCTGATGATCGGTGGCGCCGGCGCGGAGCTTCAGGATGCGGAATATCTCGCCGGCTGCGGGGTGCGCATCGCGCTGCAGGGCCACCAGCCCTTCATGGCCGCGGTGCAGGCCATGTACGCTACCCTGAAGGCATTGCGCGACGGTGTGGCGCCGTCCGCGCTGGAAGGCGTGGCGTCCGCCGAGCTGATGAACCGACTGACGCGCGACGAGGAATACCAGATCTGGATGGACGAGTTTCTCAGGTGATTCGCGGCCTCGTCGGGGGAGGTGACCGCTGCGCGGCTCGCCTCACAGGGACTGCGCGAAGTAATTCTGCATGAAGGTTTCGAAGGAAATGTCGTCTTCGGCCTCGATGCGCCGCTGGGCTTCGATCGATTCGCGAGCGGTTTGTTCGAAAGCAGCGAGCTGTTCGGGTTGCAGCGGCCGGCTCGCGAACCATTGCTGGTGCTGGCGCGACATACGCAGCGCGAAGTGGTAGAACTCTTCTTTATGATCGGCCATGTCGGCGAGGATTCGTGCCGATGGCGTCAGGTCCGCATCGGCGACCTTGGCGTGCTGCTCGGCCAGCGCGGGGCCGTAGGCCGCCGCGCGTGAACCCTTGTCCAGCAATTCGCTGGAAAGCGCCATTTTTTCGAATATTTCGTTGGCCCAGTCGCGCAGCAGAATCTCGCTGCCGTTACGCCGCAGGCGCAGCGCGGGATCGCGGCCGCGCACCGCAACCTCGTTGATATTGTGCCGTATCGATTCGAGTTCCGAATCGTCGTAGGGATCGCCCGGCGACAACAGGCTGAATAGCAGCAGGGACTCGAGGAAGCGCATTTGCGCCTCGCTGATACCGAGCGGATCGTAGGCGTTGACGTCAAGCGAACGCAATTCGAGATAGGCGATTCCGCGCCGGGCCAGCGCCAGTGTCGGCTTTTCCTCGCCGTTCAGAATCTGCTTCGGGCGGACGCTGGAGTAGTACTCGTTTTCGATTTGCAGGATATTCGGATTGAGCTGCTGCCATTCGCCATTGCCGCCAACGCCGATTTTTTCGTACTCGGGGTAGGGGGTCGAAATCGCGTAACTCAGGGAGTCGATGTAATCCCGCAGGCTGTTGTAATTGACATTGATCCCGGCCTTGCCTTCCTTGCTGTTCTGGTAACCGATATCGCCCATCCGCAGCGAGGTCGCATAGGGCCCGTAGTAGGAATAGTCGAACCATTTGTCCAGCGAGGTCGGCGAGGCGCCGAGAAACGATGCGCAGATCGCCGGCGAGGCGCCGAACAGATAGGGTACCAGCCAGCCGACGCGCTGCAGGTTGCGTACCATCGACATGTAGGAACCGGAAACGAATTCCGGCAGTTCGAGTTCGTAACCGAGCTCCTCGCGGTAGAGTTGCCAGAATTCCTCGGGATAGGAGTAGTTGAAATGCACCCCGGCGATCGCCTGCATCATCCGCCCGTAGCGATGGCCGAGCCCGCGGCGGTAGGCGGTTTTCATCTTCGCCGCATTGGAGCTGCCGTATTGGGCGATCGGGATGCTTTCGTCGCCTTCGACCACGCAGGGCATGCTGGTGGCCCAGAGAATTTCGTTATCGAGCTGGCTGTAGATGAAGCGGTGGGTATCGTCGAGAAACTCGAGCGTGTCGCAAAAATGGTTGAACGGCGGGGTCACCATTTCGATCAGCGCCTCGGAGTAATCCGTGGTAATGCTGGGATGGGTCAGCGCCGAACCGAGCGCGGGCGGGTGCGGCGTTTGCGCGATTCCGCCGTCGACCGCTACGCGCAGGCTCTCCTTTTCGAGCCCGACCTTGCGGTTCTGCAACACCTGCCTGATGTCGCTGTTCAGCAGGTGAGCGACGCGTTTTTCAAATTCTGATTTCAACTTCGAATCCGGATTGTTGGGACGAGGCCGTAAGTTTGCATTACTCCACGAACAAAGTGAAATTGATTAGCCCTATCCGGGTATTTTCGGGCTGGCCCTCGAATTCGCGACTGCGAATCATCTGGCTGAAAGCGATACGCGTATCGCGAAAGCGGACCGCGGCGCCGAATTGAAAGTCTCCCACCAGGGGGTCCCTGTCGACGCTGGGGCTGTCGACGTTGGTATTGCCGTCGAGAAAGATATCCCGCGCCACGGCGCGGACCTCGAAACCCGCGAACAGGTACCAGTTGGCCTGGCGGTCGGGGTTGAAGGCCGGCAGGCCCGGGAATCCGGGACTGATCGTGGGCGGTCCTATATCGTCCTTCAGGTGCGTTCCCCAGCGCAGCATGAAACCCGCCGACGCGTAGCTGTACACATTGCCGATGGTCAGCCCGGTATGCAGGCCGGCCTCGTATTGTCGCGGTTGGTCGAAGCCGAAGATGTAGCGCCACTTGTGCAGGTAGGTCGCGTTCAGGCCCAACTCGTTACCGAGCTGGTTGTCCCAGCCCTCGGGATCGTCGTCGCCGGTTGCCAGGTGTATCAGCCGCTGGGTGTCTTCGCCCAGAGCGGCCGGCCCGACGATTCCGAGCGTCAGGATCAGGCCGTTTATTTTTTCCCGGTCGCCGCGATCGTCGTAGCGGTGACCGATGAATGATTCGACGAAAAGCCAGCCGGCATAGGGCCGGTCGTCTTCCAGCAAAGAGGAGGTTTCCGTATTTTCGGGGGTATAGATCTTTTGCCCGATATTGAATCCGTAGTACCCGGTTACTCCCTTGTTGTAGAACGGCACCAGTTCGCTAATCCTGTCGAGATAGGCGGGCGGCGGATCCGGGGAGGAGTAGCTGAATTGCCAGCCGCCGGTATAGAAGCGGTCGTCCTCGCTCCCCCACAGGTCGTTTTCGAGTTCCAGGCTCCAGAATCCGGGCCTGCCCTCGTCGGCCCGGGCCGACAGGACGAGCGGCGCCAGCAGGCAAATCAATGCCAGCGTTGCCGCTGGCTGCCGAAAAGGCGAATACGCGTAAGCCATTACCTCGACGGGATTCGAAACTTACTCTTTCATCCGCCCGTCTCGCGGTGCAGGACGCCGGTCAGGCAGCCGATGTTGCCGGCCGCGCGCGTCAACTCGTCGGTGGGCGTGGCCAGGCACTCGATACCCATGTCTTCGAACCAGCGCCGAACCTCCGGCAGGCCGTCGACCATGAGGATACGGCGCGGGCCCAGAGTGACGAAATTGATCCCGCGATAGCTCGCCGAATCGTCGACGAAAGGCGGGAATCTGACCTCGTAACCGCGCTCCTGCAACAGGCGCACGCACTGGTACGGGGTGCGGCGGGGCCAGCAAATCGCCAGGTCGCGGTCGACGATGCGCAGCAGGCTCATGAAGTGCATGATGCCGAACGGCGAATCGACCACGAACAAATCGACGCCGAGTTCGGCGAGCAGGGTCCGGAGCTGCGCGATCGCGGCGTCGTTGGTGCGCAGCCCGCGGCCGACGATCGCGGTTTCGGCGTCGACCCACATCAGGTCTGCACCCTCGAAGGTGGCCGTACCGGTCAGGGTCTTCAGAATCGGTACGCCGAGCCCGGCCAGCCGTCGCGCCAGCTGGCGTTCCTCGCCGGCGCGCACCGTCGATGCCGGCCGTGCGAGAATCGCGCCCTGCGGCGTCATCACGAACAGGTCGGCGCAAAACATCAGGTTCGGCTGGCAGGGCTGCTCGGGTTCGACGAAATGGACTTCGACCCCCTGGCCCCGATAAGCCTCCACCATCGTCGAGTGTTCCTCCCGGGCGCGGCCGAGATCGACCTTGTCGAGCATCTGTACGGCCTCGGGATCGTCAAGAGAAGCGTTCAGTTCTTCTCCGGGGCAATGCAGTATTACCGATTCGAGCTTGCGCCATTCCGAATCGATACCGCAGGCGCGCCAGATACTGCCGTTTTCCTCGGCGTGGGATGCGTCGCGCGGCGACCAGTTATCGCCGCCGTAGGCGGCGCTGCCGAAGGTGGTTTTCGCCCTGTCCTGGTTACTCATCGTCGCTCGGGTCCTGTCGGTCGTTATCCGGGAAAGGGATATTAACCGAATTCGAAACGATGGGCAGCGTATCCCCCGAGATCCCTGAGCACGGACCTGAACAACAGGCGGGCAATCCATGAAGGCATCCTGAGCTCGTCCCACAGAACCCCGGTTTCGATGGCACGCTCGAACATCGATTCGACTGCCGCCAGGCGGTAATCCCGGCGGAGAAAATCGTCGGCCGGCCGCTCGGGCCGCTCGCTGAAGCTACCACCCGCGGCTACCAGCTTGGCGTGGACGCTGCCGGAAAAACGCTCGAAGAACCGACGATTCATGAGATCGCATAGCAACTTATGCCGCGGAAAACCCTGCCGGATCTGCGCGAGGCTGTTTTCGAGCGCGCCCGGCCCGAGGTACATGATGACGCCTTCCATGACCACCAGCGGTTCCGCGCCGGCGCCGATGCCGGCGAGTTTTTCGAGCAGCGATTCGCGATCGAAGCGAATCGGAATGCGGGTCAGCGGCGACTCGCATTCGCCGACCGGGAGCTTGTCGTTCTTGTATTCGATCAGTTCCGGCTCGTCGAGTTCGTACCAGCGGCCGCCGGGCAGGCGGTAGGGACGGGTATCGAATCCCGCGCCGATAGTCACGATGGTCGTCGACGCCGAAGCATCGATTGCCGCGGCTATCCAGTCGTCGATAATACGGCAACGCGAAATATTGGAGATATTGGGCATGGTCTCGGATCTGAAAGGCGCATAGATTTCCAGCCCGCGCCGATCCATGAAACGCTGCGCGTAGCGATCGCCGACAACCGGCCGCTTGCGATTGGCGTCGTCCATGCGTACACCGCAGCAGTAGTAGGCGGTATTCGACACGGTATTCAAATCGCCATCCCCGTTCGGGCAACAGCGGCGATGATAACCGATTTCGGTGCCGCGATGCGCGCCCGGGCGGGAAACTTTGATGATATGATCGGCTGCCGGGACCCCGGGGGGACAGCATCATGATCGTCAGAACGCTCGATGAATTAATCGATACGCCGCGCGATGTACGCGGCCAGGTGTGGGCCAGCCGCCGGTTTTTGCTCGCCGAGGACGGGGTCGGTTTCACGCTTACCGAAACCACGGTAGAGGCGGGTGCCGAGCAGGTACTCTGGTACAAGCATCACGTCGAGGCGAACTATGTCATCGACGGCGAAGGCGAGGTCGAGAACCTCGCCACCGGTGAAATCTTCGCGCTCGCGCCCGGCTCGATCTACGTGCTCGACCAGCACGAACGCCACCGGCTGCGAGCGATCACTCGCCTGCGCCTGGTCTGTGTCTTCACGCCCGCGCTGACCGGCGCCGAAACACACGACGCGGACGGCGCCTACGCGCCGCCGGCGGATTGAGTAAGGTCGGATGCTCGCACCGCTATCCAGCGGCAGGTCCGGCGCTCAGGTGAGCAATACCGCGATGACGCCGGCCAGGAAAATGCCGTCGAAGGTGCCGGCCCCGCCGATCGACGCGACCGGTACGCCCAGCTTGCGAAAATCTTTCATGTGCATCAGGTCGGCGCCGACCAGCACGCCCAGGGTGCCGCAGACGTAGGCCAGCGGTGCGCTCGCGGAGGGGTCGAGTAGTATCGCGGTAAGCGCCGACGCCAGCGGGGCGACGAAAATGGGCATGCCGATACCGATGCCCCGAATCGGCCGGCTCGCGAGGTAACAGATCGAGGCGACGATCACGATGGCGAACGCCAGGGTGACGAGCGACAGGCGATTGCTGGCGGCGAGGTAGATCGAAAAAGCGGCCGGAATCAGCGCGCCGCCGAGGTTGACCGCGATGATGGTTTTACCGGTAAACGGCATGGTCCGGCCCGGCAGCAAGCCGGCGAAAGGGGACGGTTCGTCGTCCGCCGGTGCCTGCGCGTCGATCCGGAAAAGCGGCAGGTTGATCCCGCTGCCGAGCAGCATGGTCGTAAACAGCAGCATTGCGGTATGACTGGAAAGACCGAGCTTTTCGAGTGCCAGGGCAAAAACGCCCAGGTACAGGAAGCTCGCCGCCATCGCGAGGATGAACAGCAGAAGCGCGAATTTCCCGGGAGATTGCATTTCGATCTCGGCCGAGGCTATCGCCAGGCCGTTTACAGCGCGTTCCGGTCAGGCGTTGATGACATAGTTGAGGATATCGACTACTTGCGCCGGGGTCTCGGCCCAGGCCATCGCGGAAGCGTCGACTTCCTTCAGCGGATGCACGATATCCGCGTCGTGCAGCGTCACGTAAGGCTTGCCGATCGCGGCGCAGTAACCGGCATCGAAGGCCGCGTTCCACTGCTTGTACTTGTCGCCGAAGCGGACGATGGCGAGATCGCAGTTTTCGAGCAGGGTTTTGGTGCGGATGCCGTTGACCTTCGAGGATTTGTGATCGCGCCAGTAGCCTGAAGACTCGGGCCCCAGCATGTCGCCGGCCGCGTCGCTGGCCTCGTGGTCGGTCACCGGCGAGGTAAAATTGACCGGCAGGTCGAGTTTCCGGGCGCCGGCGACGATTTGTTCGCGCCAGTCACTGTGGATTTCTCCCGATAGATAAACGTTCCAGGTCATGGAATTCTCCCGTTCTGTTTCGAGGAGCGGCCGCGGCCGTTCCCGGGTTCGCAATTTTGTGAACCGACATTATTTATCAATTCCATGGCCAGAGACAGTGTTAATATGTCGACCATTAAAAATGCCCCGCGGGACGGGAATTGTATTTAACCACCAGATCGATAGCATGGTTGCTGCTTGCGGTGCTTTGCCTGCCGTCCGCGTCCCTGCGCGCGCAGGAGGATGCGCCGCGCGCCGAGCCCGACATCTCCATCGACATGCTCGAAAGCCGGCTCAATGAAACCGAGGCGTCGAAGGATCTCGACGAGGCCAACAAGTCCGTATTGCTCGATCTGTATCGCAAGTCGATCAGCCTCATAGAACAACGCCAGGGATTCGAGGAAGCCACCGTCAAGTTCGTCCAGGCGCGGGAATCGGCGCCCGATCAGACCGCCGAGCTGCGCGCTGAAATCGACAAGCTGAATTCCCAGGCTCCCCCCAAGCTCCCGGATTCCCTCTCCCGCAAGCCCTTGCCCGAACTCGAGCAGCAATTGCTCAGCGAAAAAGCGGACCAGACCAGTCTGGCCGCGAACCTGGCCGAATGGGAAACCCGGCTGGATACGCAAACACAGCGCGCGCAACAGGCGCGGAATCGGCTCAAGGAGGCCCGCAAGCGCCAGCTGGAAATCACCAGTGAACTGCAATCGCCGACCCCGGATAGCCAGCCGCCGCGGATTACCGAGGCGCGGCGCTGGTCGCTGCAGCTGGAGGCCAGGGCGCTGGCCGCGGAAATCGAAATGCTCGACCAGGAATTGCTCAGCCAGCCGATGCGCCTCGAGTTGATCAGTGCGCGGCGGGACCGGGCGCTGATCGAATTCAACCGTCAGCAGGGCTATGTCAAATTGCTCGAGTCCATGGTCGTAGACCGCCGCCGGAGCGAGGCTGAATCCGCGCAGCAGGCGACCGAGGAAACCGAGCGCCAGGCATTCGGCAAGCATCCGCTGGTGCAGGACCTGGCGCGGCGCAACAGCGAGCTGGGCAAGCAGTTGAACGAGCTCGCGCTCAAGCTCGAAGAGATTTCCCGCGACGAAAATCACGCCACCAGCGAGGCCAAGCGGGTGCGTGAAAATTTCCGTCTCGCGCGACAGAAGCTCGAAATCGCGGGCTTGAGCGAGGCGCTCGGACAGGCATTGCTCGAACAGCGCCGCGGCCTGCCGGACAGCAGCGAATTCAAGGCCGCCGAGAAACAACGCCAGCAGCTCGTGGTCGAATCCAGCCTGCGGCAGATTCGCCACCAGCAGGAACGCGCCAAGCTAAGCGACCTGGGCGCCTATGTCGACGAACAATTGTCGCCGTTGTCGAAGACCTGGCAGGTATTGCTGCGCGACGAGGTTCGCCATCTGGCCGAACTACGCCGGGATTTGCTCGACAAGGCGATCGCCGCCGACGACACCTTCCTGCAGGCGCTCGGAGAGCTCGACGTGGCACAACGGGATTTGTCGGAAGCGATTACGGCTTATGACAATTATCTCGACGAACGCCTGTTGTGGGTCCGCACCGGTGAGCCGCCTTCCTGGAAAATGCTGCAGACCATCGCCAGCCGCCTGGCGATTTTCCTCGATCCCGCTCACTTTACAGAATTATTCAAAACCCTGGTGTTTCCGGAGGAATTCCCGTGGATACTGCTGCTCGGACTGACATTGTTCGGGTTTTTGATGAGCCGCCGGTCCCGCCTGCGCGCCTCGCTCGCGCGCAGCGGACGCAACGTCGGCCAGATGCGCCACGATCGTTATGTCGCGACGATACGCGCGCTGTTGCTGACCCTGTTGCTGGCCCTGCCCTGGCCGGTGCTGTTCACGGCGCTGGGCCTGCACCTGCAACTGGCGCACGAAAGCGTGTTGACGGCGCTGGATATCGAGTTCGACCAGACCGTCGCCTGGAGCGGCCAGTTCGTGCCGGCCATCGGCGCGGCGTTTTACAAGATCGCGCTCTACCTTTTCTATTTCGTCGCGTTTCGCATTTTCTGCGAACCCGACGGGCTCGCGGTCGCCCACTTCGGGTGGTATCTCGAGGAAACACAACGCTTGCGCAAGGAGACGCGACGGCTGATGTCGGTGTTTTTACCGTCGGCCTTCGTACTCATCGCCGCGGTCAGTTTCGATCCGGCAGCGCTGGCCGGCGGTCTCAGCCGGCTGTTCTTCGTTATCGTGTTGCTCTCGCTGGCCTGGTTTTTCGGCCGCATACTGGCGCCGCGCAGCGGCGTGTTGCGCGAATTTTACGCGTCTCGTCCGGCAAGTCCGTTAACCTGGTTCCGCTACCTGTGGCTGGCTTTGGGACTGCTGCTGCCGGTGATGCTCGCGATCCTGGCCGTGCTCGGCTACGTTTATACCGCGGTACAGTTCGGAACCCGCCTGGTGGACAGCCTGTGGCTACTGGTGGCGATCATCCTGATTCACCAGCTACTGGTTCGCTGGGTATTGCTCACCGAGCGCCGGCTGG
>JASFKL010000154.1:0-9369 GCA_050118655.1 Gammaproteobacteria bacterium
CTTCAGCGTTGCCAAGCGGGTCCGTACCGATACCGATATCGGCTCGAATCCCGTGTCGGTCGCCTTCGCCGCGGTGAACCTGTCGAAACAGATTTTCGGTAACCTGGAAAAATTGCACGCCCTGCTGATCGGCGCCGGGGAAACCATCGAGCTGGTGTCCCGGCACCTGCGCAGCCAGCAGATCGGCTCGATGACCATCGCCAACCGCAGCGTCGAGCGCGCGCGGGTCCTGGCCGAGGAGGTCGGCGCCGAGGCGGTGCAGATCAATGCCGTGCCGGAACAACTGGTGCGCGCCGATATCGTCATATCGTCTACCGCGAGCCAGCTGCCGATTCTCGGCAAGGGCGCGACCGAGTCGGCACTCAAACAGCGCAAGCACCGGCCGATATTCATGGTCGACCTGGCCGTGCCGCGCGACATCGAACCCGAGGTCGGCAAGCTGCAGGATATTTACCTGTATACCGTCGACGACCTCAAGACCGTGGTCGATGAAAACCTGCGCGGGCGCGAACTCGCCGCCGAGGCAGCCCAGGAAATCGTCGATCTCGAAGTTACCGCGTTCAACCAGTGGCTGCTTACCCACCAGTCCGCGGACCAGATCCGGCAACTGCGCGACAGCGCCGAGCTGATCAAGCAGCAGGCGGTCGACAAAGCGCTGGCCCAGCTGCGCAACCAGGCCGACCCCGAGGAGGCGTTGCAACGGCTCGCCAATGAAATCACCAACAAGTTGATGCACAAGCCCACCATCGAACTGCGCAAGGCGCTGCAAACCGACGACCGGGAGCGGATCGAGCTGCTCAAGTCTCTGCTCACCCCCGATTCGCAATAACCCATGAAAGAATCATTGCTGAACAAGCTCGAGGCGCTTTGCGCCAGGCACGAGGAAATCGCCGGCTTGCTGTCCGATATCGAGGTAATCAACGACCAGGACCGCTTCCGCAACCTGTCGATGGAGTATGCCCAGCTCGAGGACGTGGTGAAGAACTTCAACGAGTTCCGGCTGGCGCAACAGGCGCTCGGATCGGCGCGCGAAATGCTCGCCGAAGACGACGCCGAGATGCGCGAGCTCGCCGAGGAAGAAATCGCCGAGAGCAGCGGCCGTATCGAAATCCTCGAAACCGAGCTGCAAAAGCTGTTGCTGCCGAAGGATCCCGCCGACAGCGCCAACGTGTTTCTCGAAATCCGCGCCGGCACGGGCGGCGACGAGGCAGCCATCTTCGCCGGCGACCTGTTCCGCATGTACAGCCGCTATGCCGAGTCGCAGAAATGGCAACTCGAGGTGCTCAACAGCAGCGAGGGAGAGCACGGCGGCTACAAGGAAATCATCGCGCGTATCATCGGCAACGGCGCCTACTCGAAGCTCAAATTCGAATCCGGCGCGCATCGCGTGCAACGCGTTCCGGAAACCGAGTCGCAGGGCCGGGTGCACACCTCGGCCGCGACCGTGGCGATCATTCCGGAGAGCGAGGAAGTCCAGATGATCGAAATCAACCCGGCCGATTTGCGCATCGACACTTTTCGCGCTTCGGGCGCCGGCGGGCAGCACGTCAACAAGACCGATTCGGCGATCCGGCTGACCCACATCCCGACCGGCACGGTGGTCGAGTGCCAGGACGAGCGCTCGCAGCACAAGAACAGGGCGCGCGCGATGTCATTATTGCAGGCGCGCCTGTACGACGACGAAAAGCAAAAGCAGCAGGCCGAGCAGGCCGCCGAGCGCAAATCCCTGGTCGGCGGCGGCGATCGCTCGGAACGCATTCGTACCTACAATTTTCCGCAGGGGCGGATAACCGATCACCGCATCAACCTGACGCTCTACAAGCTCGAGGAAGTCATGCAGGGCAACCTCGGCCAGGTCATCGATCCGCTGATGCACGAGTACCAGGCCGAACAACTCGCCAGCCTGAGCGAGGACGACCGCGGCCTGAATTGAGATTCCCGCGAAAGCGGGATTTTCGGTAAACAGGCTACCCGGTTATTTTTCCCGGCCGAGCGCTGTCACCGGCTAGTGAGCTTGCCGCTACTGACTCTCGGCAGATCGTTGAAATCGAGTTCGCAGCCGATATCGCCGAACCCCGCGGCCGCGAGCAGCTCCTCGACCGCGGCCTGCTGATCGTATCCGTGTTCGACCATCAGCATGCCGCCGGGCCGCAGGAATTCGGGCGCCCCGGTGATTATCGTTTCCAGCGCTTCCAGGCCGGTCGGCCCCGGGGTCAGCGCCAGTGGCGGTTCGGCGGGCAGGTCGCCCTGGGTCAGAAACGGGTGACCGGCGGCGATATAAGGCGGGTTCGAGAGGATCAGGTCGAAACGCGATTCACCCGGCAGCCCTCGATACCAGTCGGCTTCGAAAAATTCGACTTCGACCGCGTGCCGGCGCGCATTTTCGCCTGCCAGCTCCAGGCATTCGGGATCGAGATCGCTGGCAAACACCCTGCAACCGGGCCGCCGGGCGGCTATCGTGACCGCGATGATGCCGCTGCCGGTGCCGAGATCGCAAATTGTCCAGGAGCTATCTTGCGGTATCCGCGCAAGCGCCAGTTCGACCAGCAGCTCGGTTTCCGGGCGCGGCACCAGCACCGCGGGCGTGGTCGCGTAGTCGAGCGAATAAAACTCCCGACGGCCCAACAGGTACGCCACCGGAGTGGGTTGAATGCGCTTTTCCACGAGTCCCCGAAAGCATTGCCAACAGCTATCGCTTAGCGTGGTTTCGGGCCAGCTATAAAGATAGCTGCGCGGTTTTCCGAGGCAATGGGAGAGCAGTAATTCGGCATCGAGACGGGCGCTTTCGCTGCTGGCGCGGATTTCGCCGACCGCCCAGCGAAGTGCGGTGTCGATTTTTTCACTCATGGATTATGAACTGGTTCACTATGGAAATTTCTGTAATCGCCTATATATTCCTACCGTGTACATCAATACCTCCTCCCCCGAATATTGATGATATCACGTAGGCCAGGGACGGCCTTTTTTTCCTGCCGCCGTGAGGAAACCGGTTGCGGTGCTGGAATTCCACGCAAAGCGGCCTCCTACTCGAATGTATTGCCCGCGCCATCGCGCAATATCCCGCCATTTTATTGACACTATCGTCGTATTTTCCACGAATTTCCGACACCGCTAATACGATTCGCGGCAGCCAGAAAAAATTGAAAATAGCGGGGGGTGGGCGTAGGCTTTCTGCATGGAGGAAGCCGATCGCTATCGATGTCGTCACATCTATTTGAAGCAGTGCAGCGACCCGGCACTCCAGGCCGCGGCTGCCTGCGAGGCGCTTGCCCATATCGACGGGATCCTGCTCGCCGCGCCTCACGGCGAGCATAGCGCTCACATCGTCTACTCGCTCGACGAATTGTCGTTCGAGATCGTCATCGAGCTGCTGGTCGAGCTCGATTTCGAGATGGACAATTCATTCCTGGTATCGCTCAGAAATACGATTTACTGCTATCTCGAGGAAAATGCGCGCGACCACCTGCCCGATGAAAATCCCGGGGAGCCGGTCGAAGAACAGGAAAGCCCCGAGATACCGCACGAGAACACGGAACAATACTGGGACGATTATCATTAAATGTATGCGATAACGCTGTTCGACATCGCGATCGCATTCATCCCCGTGCTGGTCACGCTGGTTATCATCTTTTTCTGGTCCAGCAACCTGAAGCAGGCGGGCATCGCGATGCTGCGCATGCTGTTGCAACTGATGGCGATCGGCTATGCGCTGGAATTCATCTTCAACGCAAACAGTCAGTGGATCATTCTCGCCGTGCTCTGCTTCATGCTGCTCGCCGCGAGCTGGATCGCGCTCGGCGCGCTGCCCGTCAAACGCGGGACGCTGCTCGCCTACAGCCTGGCGGCGATCGCCATCGGCGGTATTTTCAACCTCGTACTGATTACCCAGGGCGTGCTGCACGCCGACCCCTGGTACCAGCCGTCGGTAATGATCCCGCTGGCCGGGATGATTTTCTCCAATTCGATGAATAGCGTCAGCCTCGCCGGAGAGCGCCTGTACAGCGAATTGAGTCACGACGTCGACTTCTTGCGGGCGCGCAACAAGGCATTTCAGGCGGCGATGATTCCGGTGACCAATTCCCTGCTCGCGGTGGGGCTGGTGTCCTTGCCCGGAATGATGACGGGGCAAATTCTGGCCGGTACCTCGCCGCTGATCGCGGCACGCTACCAGATCATCGTGATGTGCATGATTTTCAGCTCGGCAGGGATCTCCGCGGCGCTGTTCCTGTGGCTGCTGCACCGGCAGCGAAGCCGGCCTGACGGTGCGGGCTCGTGTGGGTAGCGCTGATCATCCTGGCGGCCGCACTGCTGGCCGGCCTCGCCTACCTGTCCTTTCTGGACGGCCGCTTCCGGGTAGAGCGCAAGCTCGAGATCGACGCCCCGGCACAGTTCGCCTTCGAGGCGGTCGCCGACTTCAAATCCCGGCCCGAGTGGAGTCCCTGGCTGCTGCACGAGCCTGAAGCCGATATCGTCTACAGCGACGACTGCCGTCAACGCGGCGGTTACTATACCTGGGACGGCAAGCGGCTCGGCGCCGGCAAGCTGACCCACCTCGAGTTGCAGCCGTATTCCCGCATCGAGCAGCAAATCGAGTTTCTGCGCCCGCTCAGGGCAACACACCGGGTCGGCTGGGGTTTCGAGGATCTCGGAGACAAAACCCTGGTGAGCTGGGAAATGTCCGGGCGCATGCCCTTTCTGCTGCGCTTCATGGCCGCAAAGATGGACGACAGGATCGGACACGATTTCGAACTCGGACTCGCCAGACTGAACGGTTACGTCAACGCCGACGCCGAGCATCCGGCGATCGAGTTCGACGGTGAAGAGGACCTCGAGGATTTCAGTTACTGGGCAATCCCCTGCAACGGCAACCTTCGCCAGCTGGAGGCGGCCCGGCCGACCGCACTCGAAGCCCTGGTCAGGGCCGCCGACGGGAAAACCGGTCTCGGGCTGACCCTGTACCACCGCTTCGACCCGAACCAGGGGGAATACCGGGCCGAGATCGCTATTCCGGTCGGCGCGGCCACGCCCGGGTCGAATTACACTCAACGGGAATTTCACGGTGGACGTTATATCCGTATGACGCTGCGCGGCGGCCACCGCTTCCTGCCGCTAGGCTGGTACGCGCTTTACAGCCACTGTCGCATGTATCGCCGCAAAATCGATCGCGCCCGCCCGGCGCTGGAAATTTATCAACAACCGCCGCAACAGGGCGCCGACAACGATCGGATCACGACCGCGCTCTATGCGCCCCTCAAGAGCTGAACCGCGGCGCGGCAATCACTCGAACCGGGCCCCGGGTGTCGACTCGGACAATTCTTTTTCTTGTTCCGACATTTCCGCCTCGATATTTTCGAACAGCGGGGTCGACAGGTAACGCTCGCCGGTATCGGGCAGCATGCAGAGGATGTTCGAACCCTCGGGCGCGGATTTGGCGATCTCCAGCGCGCCGGCCATCGTGCCGCCGGCGCTGATGCCGACGAATATGCCTTCCTGCCGCGCGAGGTTGCGGCTGCATTCCATGGCTTGCGGGTTACTGATCTTCAGCACCGCCGAGGCGCAGCCGGTATCCATTGCGTCGCCGGTCAGCTTGGGAATGAAATCCGGGGTCCAGCCCTGCATCGGGTGGGGTGTGAAACTCGGGTGACTTTCGGCCGGCGAACCGTCCGGGTTGCGCTTTTGCTCGATACCCCCGCTCAACAGTCCGGCCGCCTCGGGCTCGCAGACGATAATCTTGGTGCCGGGACTCTTTTCCTGTAATACCCGCGCCACGCCCTTCAACGTGCCGCCGGTGCCGTAGCCGGTCACCCAGTAATCGAGGCTCGCACCCTCGAAGGCTTCGAGAATCTCGGGCGCGGTAGTGCGCGAATGCATGTCGGCGTTGGACTCGTTTTCGAACTGACGGGTCAGGAACCAGCCGTTCTTTTCGGCGAGTTCCTTCGCCTTTTGCACCATGCCGCTGCCCTTGAGCGGGGCCGGAGTCAGGACGACCTGGGCACCCAGGAAACGCATCAACTTGCGGCGCTCGACACTGAAACTTTCCGCCATGGTCACCACCAGCGGATAGCCTTTTTGCGCGCACACCATCGCCAGGCCGATACCGGTGTTGCCGCTGGTCGCCTCGATGACGGTCTGTCCGGGCTTGAGTTCGCCCGCCTTCTCGGCGTCCTCGATAATGCCGAGCGCCAGGCGGTCCTTTACCGAACTCATCGGGTTGAAAGCCTCGATTTTCACGTAAAGGTTGACGTGGTCGGGCGCCATGCGGTTGATTTTGACTACGGGGGTGTTGCCGATCGTGCCGAGAATATTGTCATATGTTTTCACTGCGAACCTCCTGAATTATCGTTTTCATACGATTATCCGGTATTTTGGTGTGAGGACAAGCTATAGACCTGCAAATACCGCCGGGGTTCGGCCCGGTGGTTTCGATCAGGTGGTCACGAAGCGCTCCAGTTCCCAGAAAAATCGCTCCCATGCGGGCTCGCCCGGCAAAATCGCATGATTCGAGGATTCCAGCAGCACGAATTCGCTGCCGGCAATTCCTGCGGCCAGTTCGCGCCCCTGGTCGACAGGGTGTACGCCATCGTTGGCCGCGTGCATCACCAGTGTTCTCGCCTCGACTCCGGGCAAGCTAGCGGAAACATCGAATGAATCCACGGCTCGGCGGATAGCAACCGCGTTGGCGGCGCTGGTTGTCAGGCGCTGCAACTGGACCAGCGAATCCATTTGTTCGCGCGAAGCATCGGGAATGTACATCGTCGTGAAAGCCTGCAGAAAGGGACTTCCGGTAATTCCCCAGCCATGTTCCATCAGCTTGAGTATGGCTTCTCCCTGATCGCGGTCCGCGGCATTGTCGCGCACCAGTCTTCCGCGCGCATATCCGCCATGTAACACCAGGTGGCTGACCCGTTCTGGATGGCGCAGTGCAAAGTCGACCGCGATCGGTACCCCCTGGGAACTGGCATAGAGGACGAAACGCTCGTGTCCCGCCGCATCGACTACCGCTTCCAGGTCCTCGGCAAAACGCTGCAGTGAAAAATCTTCCAGCTCCCGATCGGTCAGGCCGCAGCCGCGCTGGTCGTAACGCACGACCTGAAAACGCTTACCCAGTTCATCGAGAAACGGGCGCCAGATCGGGCTGTGCCAGTCATGCTCCAGGTGCGTTAACCAGTGTCCGGTTCTGATCAGCGGCATGCCCTCGCCGGTGATCGCGTAGGCTATTCTCGCGCCATTGGCGGACTTGCAGAAACGGATTTCCTGGTGATCGATTCGGTTGTCTACCGCGCGCGACCCGGCGTCCGCGGGCCCGGGGGCGCCCGGGCCGGGCGCCGAGGTAACTTCAGCGAGAAACTTGAATCCCTTGCGCGAAATCGTCTTGATGAACCGCTGCGCCTTGCCGCTATCGCCGATGGCTTTTCTCGCGGCGCTGATGCGCGCGGCGATAGCCGAATCCGAGACCGTTCTGCCGCCCCAGACCGATGCGATCAGTTCGTCATGGGTGATCAGTTTGCCCCGGTTTTCGACCAGGTAGACGAGCAAATCGAAGACTTGCGGTTCGATCCCGATCTCGTCGCCGGCGCATCGAAATTCGCGTGAATCCAGATCTATCTCGCAATCGTCGAAGTGATATCTCATGTTCTCCTCGTCGCCGGCCAGCAGCGGGAGCATAGCGAACCAACCATTCCAAGAAGAACAGATCGCCAAAGAAAAGACAAGAAAATCACAAGGCTTCAGTCAAGCAGCAATCGGTTTGCCGGTGCAAGATTCGTATTGATGAAAATGGTTATCCGGAGCGGATGAATGAATACACAAGATTTGCTGGGAATACGGCGCCTCGCTGACGGCTCTATCGACTACGGTTATTACTCGTCGCTGGGGCAGCGGGTGAGGAATCGCGAAATCAGGGCCCTGGCACGCCAGGTATTGAATGCATCCGCGAGGCTCACGCGCCTGCGGCCGGCAATCGCTGCGATCGTCGCGATGCTGACTTTCTGGCGCTCTCTTTACCCGCTCAGCACGATTCGGCCCGCCGCCTTGCGCTCTTTCAACAGCGCGAGCGCCTGCGGCAATTGCGAAAAGGGCAGCGTGCGGCTGACGCGGGGTTTGATCCGTCCCTGTTCGAGCATCTCGATCAGCGCCGGCCAGCGCGCGGCGACGGCCTCCGGTTCGCGGATGCAACTCAGACCGAAGGACGAACCAATGACGCTCTGATGCTTGACGAGCAAATGATTCAGGCGCAGCGAGGAAACCTTGCCCGAGGCGAATCCGAGCACCACGACGCGACCGCCGAAGCCGAGCGCGCGCAGCGAGTCTTCGAAAAAATTACCGCCTACCGGGTCGATAATAACGTCGACGCCGTCGGTAGCTATTGCGTTCAGATCCTGCAACAGGCTGCGCGAACGCGAGGACACGATATGCGAGGCGCCGCAGGCTCGCGCCATATCCTCCTTTTCGCGGTCGCCGACACAGGCGATCACGGTCGCGCCACGCTGTACCGCGAGTTCTATGCAGGCGGTGCCGACAGCGCCGCCGGCACCGCCGATCAGCACCACCTCGCCTGCGGCGAGCGACGCCCGCTCGAAAGCCAGTTGCGCGGAACCGTAGGAAACCGGGAAGGCGGCCGCGACCGTCGAGGAGACCGACTCGGGAAGCACCGCGACCTGGGCCGCCGGCGCCACCACCCGGTCGGCATAGCCGCCGTACTTGACGTAAGCCGCTACCTTGTCGCCGACCTTGATCGAGGCGATCTCGGAGCCCACCTTGATCGCGCGGCCCGCCACTTCCACGCCCGGGATGAAGGGCTGTTCGGGGCGCAGTTGATAGCGTCCGGAGATCAGCAACAGATCGGCAAAATTGACGCCGCAGGCCTTGACCATGATTTCGACTTCGCCGGGCCCGCAGTCCGGGTCCGGCATACGGCCCGTTTCGAGCTTGTCGGGTCCACCCCAGGTGACACATTTCCAGGCGTGCATCTCGCGCTTCCGGGTAACCGTTGAATGGCAGGGCCAGCCAGTTTTGACAAATTACCCCCCGCGGTCAAGCCGAATGCGGGCTCTTCTTGACGCGCATCATCCACCGCATTTCCGAGTTCCGCCACAAGTACGGCGGACATCTTCCGGCGCTCCCCCGAATTTGTCCCCCTAAATTTTACTCTGACCCGAATTTACCCTGGTCCGAAAGCTCTGGCCGTCGCGAGCGCCGCAATGGCGAGGCGGAATTTTGCGCGATGGCGCGAACAGTACAAACCAGTACGTGGCCGGCTGTTCGAGTTTTTTTGGATTTTGGGCGTCGCGAGCGGCTGAAGAGCAAGGCGGATTTTATTGCGCGAGCGGGAGCAGTACACAGTCGTACGCGAGCGCCGCGCAGCAGGAA
>JASFKL010000155.1:0-9233 GCA_050118655.1 Gammaproteobacteria bacterium
AGCCGACCTGCCTGAAGCCGGTCGACTGCCCGGTTTCGGCCTCGAGCTCTTCGAGCACCGCCATCGAGTATTCGCACAGCCGCGCATGCGACTCGTTGGCGCGCATGGTGCCGATCAGGCCGGCCGCATGCCAGGTCGTACCGCTACTGAACTGGTTGCGCTCAAGCAGCACCACGTCGCTCCAGCCGAGTCTGGCGAGATGGTAAGCGACGCTGGAGCCGATCACGCCTCCGCCGATAACGACCGCGGACGCGCGCTCTGGAATTTTCTGCGACATTATATCGACCCCTGCAAGTTACCCGGACTGGGCGGTATTCTGCATTAAACGATTTATAGATGGCAAACAGATTCAGTCGCGCGGGAGATTAAGGTCTTCGATGACAGGCCGCGACGGGCCGCATCCTCGCGGACCCTAGAGCGACTTGCGTTTCTTTTTCGGCCGGTCCTCGTCGAACGACCAGTCGGTCTGTTCGCAATAGGTGACCAGCTGGTCCAGATTCACCGGGCGACAGAAGAAAAATCCCTGTTGCAGGTGACAACCGAGATCGATCAGCAGGCGCGATTGCTCGCGCTGCTCGATACCCTCGGCGACGACGCCGATATTCAGATTCTGCGCGATATCGATGATATTGAGCACCATCAGCCGGTCCTCGTTGTTCGAGGCGATATTTTCGATGAAGCTCTTGTCGATCTTCATTTCGTCGATCGGCAGCTGCTTGAGCAGACTCAGCGACGAATAGCCGGTGCCGAAATCGTCCAGCGACAGGCGGACCCCGAGGCGCCGGATGTCGTAGAGAATAGGGATCATGTACTGCAAATCGTCGATGAAGATTCCCTCGGTGATTTCGAGGGTCAGATTCTCCGGCGGGAACCCGCTCGATGACAGCGACTCGGCCATCCGTTCGGTAAAACCTTTTTCCTGCAGTTGCCGTATCGAGACGTTGATCGACAGTTTCAATTCCCTGCCCTTGCCCGTTTCAGCCAGTCGCGCCATGTCCTTGAGCGCCCGGTCGATGACGAAATGACCGATCTCGATAATCATGCCGTTACCTTCCGACACCGGGATGAATCGGCTGGGCGGAATCTGCCCCCTGTCTTCGTGATCCCATCTTACCAGCGCCTCGACGCCGACCGGCGACCTGGCGTCTACGACTTGCGGCTGGTAAACCAGCGAAAACTCCTGCTCCAGAATCGCCCTCGGCAAGGCTTGCTGGATAAAAGTGGTTTCTACCAGTTGCTCGCGCAGCTCGCTGGAAAAAATCACGTAGCTGTTCTTGACGTTCTTGGCCTGGTACATCGCGGTATCGGCGGCGCTGAACAGGACTTCGAAGGATTCGCCATCCTCGGGGTATCGCGCGACGCCGATACTGGCGCCGATCACGAAACTGTAATTATCGACGTAGTAGGTCGCGGCGATCTCGCGCAGTACTTCTTCGGTAAGGCCCTTGATCGAAAGCTCGTCATGGCGCCGGCACAGTACGATGAATTCGTCTCCCCCCTGCCGGCAAACGAGGTCTTCGGTGCTGAAGATCGAGGCCAGCCGTTCGGCAACCTGCTCGAGCAAATTGTCGCCGTAGGAGTGACCGTGACTGTCGTTGATATTCTTGAAGTTGTCGAGATCGATGAAAAATACCGAAAAGGGATCCGCACCCTCGTATATCCACTGCGGCTCGGCCTCGCCGAGGTACTGGCGGTTCTTGAGTCCGGTGAGAAAATCCTGACCGGCCTGCCTGACCAGTTCGCCGCGGCTATGCTGCTCGGATGCGTCGATACGCCGAAACAGCAGAAACGCCAGTCCGAAGACGACCAGGAAAGTAAAGACGTAAAATGCAATCGAACCGTAGAGCTGACCCAGCAGGTAGTCCATGGGCAACATCGAACAGGACCACAACTGATACTTGGGCAGGTACGAAATGGATTGCAGCCGGGTCTGGCCGTCGACCCCGGTAAACGAAAAGACCACCGTCGTCGGATTGCCTTTCAGGTCTTCCAAGGTGATACCGTGTTGTTGCCTGAGCGCATCCTCGACCATCGCGATCGACGCTTCCGAGATCGGTTCGTCGATCATCGCATGCAGGGCGGTCTTGTCGGAAATACCGCTGATATAGGCGTAGTAATAATCCTCGTCGTGAAACAGGCGCAGCTGGTACGGCGCATCGGAATTCATGTCGGGATTCATCGCATCCAGTTCGGGCATCAGTTCGTGCGGCTTTATGCCGCCCGTCATCATGCCGATGAGGTTATTTTCAGAATCGCGAATGCCCTTGCGGATCGGGATGACCAGGTCATCGAGGGCCGCCAGGAAATAGGTTCTGCCGAGTACCATGCGGTCGACGTCGAGGGCCTTCAGGAAAGTCGCGCGGCTGTTGTCGAACCGCTTCAGGTTCGGCATCTTGCTCAAGTCGAGATTCGAGCTGCCGACAATGATATCGCCGTCGAGATTGGCAAGCCCGAAGGCGAGCAGCGATTCGTTCTGCTTCAAAACGCTGTCGAGCAGACTTTCAGCTCGTTGCCAGCGATCGGGAGAGTCGTCGTTGAGAATTTGCCGACCGAGCAGGTCGAGCATGATTTCCTGCTGATCGAAATTGAGCGTCACCGAGGAAGAGAAAACCCGGTTCAGGTAAGCGAGTTCGACCGCGGCACCGGATTTGATTTCGTCCCAGCGCGTATAGGCGGTCGCGACGAGATACCCGAGGCCGAGAAAAAGGAATAACTTGTAGATTAGCCAGATATTCTTGGTAAATGGCACGCTGTTGCTTACCCGATTGAATATCACCCGAGTATAGTTCAATCGAGATGTTTGATTATTCGAGGCGACCGCCGCGGAAGCCTTGTCTTCCGAAGACGGCAAATCTTCATCCCTGAACATTGAATTTCCTCTGGAGTTTTATTTCCCGCTGGTAATCCTGTCGATACCGAAATCCCCGAGCAGACTCTCGACGGCGTCGAGCGCGCCGCGGATCTGCGTTTCGTCGAGACGGCCGATACAACCCATGCGGAAGCTGTCGGCGACGGTCAGCTTGCCGGGATAAATAATATAGCCGAGATTCTTGAGACCGTCATAGAATTCGATGAAATCGAATTCCGGGTTGGTCGGCATGTGAAAAGTCACGATGATCGGCGCCTGTAGATTATCGGCAAGCAGGGTTTCGAAACCCAGCGCGCGCATGCCCTCGACCAGCAGGTCGCAATTCCGCCGGTAACGGCCACCGCGCCCGGCGACACCACCCTCCGCCTCGAACTCGGTCAAGGCCTGGTCGAAGGCGAGCAGTACGTGGGTCGGCGGTGTAAAGCGCCACTGGCGATTTTTTTGCATCGCGCGCCACTGGTCGTGGAGATCGAGCACCAGCGACGGCGAATTGCCCTCGGTCTCGATCAGCGCGCTTTCGCGCGCGATGCAAAAACCCATGCCCGGGACGCCCTCGAGGCATTTGTTGCTCGATGCGACCACGGCGTCGAAGTCGATTTCACGCGCATCCAGCGGCAGGGCGCCGAAGGCGCTCATGGAATCGATCAACAGGCGGCGGCCGTGGCGGGCAACGGTTTGCGCCACTTCGGCGACCGGATTCAGGATTCCCGAGGTGGTCTCGCAATGCACCACCGCGACGTGGCTGATGGCGGGGTCGGCATCGAGTGCGGCATCGAGCGCGGCGGTGTCGACGGGCACGTCCTCGGCGGTGCGCTGTATTTCGTAATCGCGCCGGTAGTAATCGCAGATTTTCGCGATGCGCTCGCCGTAGGCTCCGTTGACCAGGATCAGCAACTTGCCGTCGGCCGGAACGAAATTGCCGATCATCGCCTCGACTGCGAAAGTGCCGCTGCCCTGCAAAGGTATCGCGACGTGGCTGCCGCGC
Organism: Gammaproteobacteria bacterium; assembly: GCA_050118655.1. Taxonomy (GTDB): domain Bacteria; phylum Pseudomonadota; class Gammaproteobacteria. The sequence continues at coordinate 3,855 of JASFKL010000155.1, forward strand.
CCGTCGACGATATCGACCAGGCGCTCGAGAATGCGCGCGTTCGTCTCGATGAAGGTCGCGTCGCGCGAACCGTAATCATGCAGCATCGCCTGCTTGACCGTGAGTGACGTAGTCAACGGCCCCGGGGTCAGCAGGTAAGGGTCGCCGCTAGGTGACTCGGCGGCATCGACGACGTTTTCTTTCATGGGTTACCCTGGAAACGGTTGCCAGGTTGCGATTTATACATCCGATGGATACTATCCATCAAATCGATATATCAAATGTTTCGAATAGACTGTGCCGATATCACATGCCCATCTGCGCTCGTTCAACGCGGTCGCCACGCACGGCAGTTTCACCCGTGCCGCTGAAATGCTCAATATCACGCAGCCCACGCTTTCGGGGCAGGTAAAAGAGCTCGAAGAGCGTTACGGCACGCGCCTGTTCGTACGCCACGGCCGGCGCGTCGAACTGACCGAGATCGGCAAGACCGCGTTCGGCATCACGCGGCTGATGTTCCGCCACGAAGAGGAAGTCGAGCAATTGCTGCAATCGGCGCGTGCGCTGACCTCGGGGCAGTTGCGTGTCGGCGCCGACTCACCCTACATCGCGACCCCGTTGCTGGCGCAGTTTCAGCGCCTTTATCCCGGCATACAGATTTCGATTCGTTACGGCAACTCCGCGGAATTGATGACCTGGATCGAGTCGCGGCGCTGCGATGTCGCCTTCCTGCCGAATATCCCGCAGGAAGACGACCGGCTGTACTCGATTCCGCTGGCGCCGGGACGGCTGGTGGTGTTCGTCAACCGCGACCACGACTGGGCCGAGCGCCGCTCGGTAACGATCGAGGAACTCGTCAACCAGCGCATCGTGCTGCGCGAAAAGGGCTCGCGTACGCGCTCGATCTTCGAAGAAGCGGTGTCGCGAGCCGGACAGGAATTGCACGACGTGATGGAGATCGGCGGTCGCGAGGGCGTGCGCGAAGCGGTCGCGGCCGGCTTCGGAATCGGTATCGTGGCCGAGAACGAACTGCTGGCCGACTCGAGGCTGCGCGCCCTGCCGGTCAGCAACGCCGACCTTGCCCATGCCGAGTACGTGGTCTGCCTGAAAGAATTGCGCGATCTGCGCGTCAGCGACGCCTTTCTCGAAATGGTACGCGCGAGCCACCGGGACGCCGGCCCGCGGCACGATGCCGCAACATAGATAAGATCGATAGATGGCATATGTAATATCGATTTAACCTGTAGCTGGTAGCCTGTATATTGTAGCGGCTGAAACCCGGATACTGGATAGACGATGAATACGAAACCCCTGGTGAGCGTCAACGGGCGCGACTATCGCTGGCCCGAACAGCCGGTCGTCGTGGTATGCATCGACGGTTCGGAGCCCGACTACATCGAGCAGGCGATCGCCGCCGGCGTAATGCCGTGGATGCAGAAAATCGTCGAACGCCGCGGCAGCGACTTGCGCGCCGACTGCGTGGTACCGAGCTTTACCAACCCCAACAACATCTCCATCGTCACCGGCGTGCCGCCGGTGGTGCACGGCATTTGCGGCAACTTTTACTACGACCGCGAAAACGACCGCGAAGTGATGATGAACGAGCCCGAGCTGCTGCGCACGCCGACCATCTTCAAGGCTTTCCAGGAGGCCGGCGCGAAGATCGCGATCGTCACCGCCAAGGACAAGCTGCGCCGGCTGCTCGGCAACGAACTCGTCTTCGGCGAAGACGGCGCGATCTGCTTTTCATCGGAAAAATCGGACCAGGTCAGCCTCGCCGAGAACGGAATCGACGATGTGCTCGGCATGGTCGGCAAGGAAGTGCCGTCGGTCTACAGCGCCGAACTCTCCGAGTTCATTTTCGCCGCCGGCGTCAAGCTCATGGAAATCGAACGCCCCGACCTGATGTACCTGTCGACCACCGACTACATCCAGCACAAGTTCGCTCCCGGCAGCGACGGAGCCAACGCATTCTACGCGATGATGGACAAGTACTGGGCCGAGCTCGACAAACTCGGCGCGGTGATCGCGCTGACCGCCGATCACGGCATGAACGCCAAGCACGACGCCGCCGGCAAACCCAATATCATTTACCTGCAGGACGAACTCGACCGCCTGCTCGCACCCGGGGCGGCGCGCGTGATTCTGCCGATCACCGATCCTTACGTCGTGCATCACGGCGCGCTGGGTTCCTACGCCACGGTCTACCTGCCCGAAGATGCCGACCTCGACCGTCTGAAAATGCAGCTCGCGGACATCGACGGCATCGAAGCGGTTTACGCTAACCGCGAGGGTTGCGAGCGCTTCGAACTGGCGCCCGACCGCATGGGCGACCTGATCCTGATATCGGGCAAGCATGTCGTCATCGGCACCACCGCCGCGCGCCACGACCTGTCCGGCCTCGACGTGCCGCTGCGCTCGCACGGCGGGGTCACCGAACAGCGGGTACCGCTGATCGTCAACCGTCCGCTGGACGGCCTCGACGCGACTCATCGGTTGCGTAATTTCGATGCCTTCGACCTGGCACTCAACCACGTGGTGAATTGATGGACTCTCCAATGACCGGTAAACACGAAAAAATGCGCATCGCGGGCAAGCTCGTCGACGGCGATTGCGGCACGCTCGAGGTATTCAATCCCTATACCGGCGAAGTCGTCGGCACGGTGCCGCGCGCGAGCCGTGAACAGGTCGCCGGGGCCTTCGAGATCGCGTCGGGCTACAGGGCGAAGCTGACGCGCTACGAGCGCCAGCAAATCCTCACCCGCATCGCCGAAATCATCGTTTCGCGCAAGGAAGAAATTTCCGACCTGATCACCGCCGAGTGCGGGCTCAGCAAGAAGGATTCGCTCTACGAGTGCGGGCGCGCCTTCGACGTCTACCACCTCGCCGGGCAGCTGGTCATCAACGACGACAGTGAAGTGTTTTCCTGCGATCTGACGCCGCACGGCAAGCAACGCAAGATCTTCACCCAACGGGAACCCCTGCTCGGGGTGATCTCGGCGATCACGCCGTTCAACCATCCGCTGAACATGATTTCGCACAAGATCGCGCCGGCCATCGCGACCAACAACCGGCTGGTCGGCAAGCCGACCGAGCAGACGCCGCTGACCGCACTGCTGCTCGCCGATATATGCTACGAGGCCGGGCTGCCGCCGGAAATGCTGTCGATCGTCACCGGCCTGCCCGAAGACATGGGCGACGAAATGATCACCAACGAGCACATCGACCTGGTCACCTTCACCGGCAGCGTGCCGGTGGGCAAGTACATCGCCGAGAAAGCGGGTTACCGCCGCACCGTGCTCGAGCTCGGCGGTAACTCCGAACTCATCGTCATGGACGACGCCGACCTCGACAAGGCGGCCGAACTCGCGGTTGCCGGCGCCACCAAGAATTCGGGACAGCGTTGCACCGCGGTCAAACGCGTGCTCGCGATCGACTCGATTGGCGACGATTTCGCCGCGCTGGTTGCGGAAAAGGCGGCGAAGCTGAAATACGGCGATCCGATGGATCCCGACACCGATGTCGGCACGGTGATCAACGAGGAAGCGGCGAAACTGTTCGAGTCGCGCGTCAACGACGCGATCGACAAGGGCGCGAAACTGCTTTACGGCCACGTTCGCGAAGGCGCGGTCTACTCTCCGACGGTGCTCGACCGGGTGCCTTTCGACTGCGAACTGGTGCACGAGGAAACCTTCGGCACGCCGATCCCGATCATCCGCGTAGGCGATATCGACCATGCCATCGAGGTCGCCAACTCGACCGCGTTCGGCCTTTCGTCGGGCGTCTGCACCAACCGCATGGACGATATCGTGCGCTTCATCAACGAACTCGAAACCGGCACGGTCAACATCTGGGAAGTCCCGGGTTACCGCATCGAGATGTCCCCCTTCGGCGGCATCAAGGATTCGGGGCTCGGCTACAAGGAAGGCGTGATCGAGGCGATGAAGTCCTACACCAACGTCAAGACTTTCTCGCTGCCCTGGCAATAATCGCTTCGGGGCCGGAATCGGTCGTCTAAATAGGGGACAGACCCCTTTAAATTAGGGGACAGACCCCGTTTTTCGTCGTAAAAACGGGGTCTGTCCCCTATTTCTCGAACGACACTGCCCCCTTTGTTTTTACAAAGGGATATCGGATCAGTCGGGCAGCGGCACGCGAACGTTCCAGTCGTGACGATCGGGCAATTTGCCGTACTGGATGCCGGTGATTTCGTCGTATAGCCGACTGGTCAATTCTCCTGGCATAGAGCCGCCCACTTCGAACACCTCTCCCTGGTAGCCGATGCTTCTAACCGGGCAAATCACCGCCGCGGTACCGGCGCCGAAGACCTCTTCGACCTTGCCCGCGCGAAATGCCTCCAGCAGCTCGTCGATGGCGATCCGCCGCTCCTCGACAGGCACCTGCCAGTCGCGCAGTAGCGCAAGCGCGCTGTCGCGCACGACGCCCGGCAGGATCGATCCACCGAGCGGCGGCGTGACGACTTCGTCGCCGATCCTGAAAAAGATATTCATCGCGCCGACTTCCTCGATGAAGCGGTGCTCGTTGCCGTCGAGCCACAGCACCTGGTCGAATCCCTGTTGCCTGCTTTCCTGCCCCGGCAACAGACTGGCCGCATAGTTGGCCGCGGTCTTGGCTGCGCCGAGTCCGCCGACGCTGGCGGCGCGCGTGTAGCGGTCCTCGACGCGCAGCGATACGCCCTGTTGCAGGTTGGCGAAGTAACTTCCCACCGGCGAAGTCATGATCATGAAGTGATAACTGTCGGCGGCACGCACTTCCAGCGTCGCCTCGGTGGCGATGATCAGCGGGCGGATATACAACGAATGTCCCCACTCCCGCGGCATCCAGGCGTGATCGAGCTCGATCAGTTGACGGGTTGCCTCGACCATTATTTGCTGCAGCTCGTCGAGCGGCATGATCGGGATGCACAGGCGCTGGCAGGATTGATACAGGCGCTTTGCGTTCATTTCGGGACGAAAAATCCGCGCCTCCCCGTCGACACCGCGGAATGCCTTGTAGCCGTCGAACACGGTCTGGCCGTAATGCAGCATCGCGACTCCGGGCTCGAGCTCGAGCGCCTGATAGGGAACGATTTCGGGCTGCTGCCAGGCACCGTCGAAGTATCGCTGGCTAAACATGTGATCGGCAAAAATCGAACCGAAGCCGAGGTGCTCGAAATCGACCTCGGCGAGGCGGCTCTGGGTTACGCGCTTGACGGAAAATTTCATCGAATCGAATGGCACGACCCGGTGCCGGAGAGTGAATTTGCCCGTCATTATAGTGCGCTTTTCGAGCCGCCGCACAAGATCGCGCGATCGGCCTGCAGAAATTAACTGCTTGCCGGCAATCGATCGGCTACCTGAAAGATTAATAGGGGACAGACCCCGTTTTTCGGTTCGGGAA
>JASFKL010000156.1:0-9220 GCA_050118655.1 Gammaproteobacteria bacterium
GCGACGCGCCTCGTTCATTTCGAGGCTGGCCCCGGGATCGCGCAAACTCGGATCTTCGAGCGAGACGAGGCCGTTGTTGGTCCACGCGGGCACCGCCAGACCGGCGCCCTGCTCGAGCATGAAGTTGGCGAAATCGAGATGCGCGCGGCCGCTGTAGAAACAGGCGTCGATATGCGCAAAGGAGATGTCGATTAGCTCGTCGGCGCGATCGATACGCGCGGCCGTGACCACGGTTTCCATCGCGAACTGCATCGCCTTGCCGAACACACCGTCGAGGCGCTGCTGGTCGAGCCGCGAAAGCCGCATTCGGGTTTACCAGTCGATGGGCCTTCGACGGCGGTAAAATCCGCCGCTCGAGCGCGCCTCCTCGGCTGTCGCCAGCCAGATCGCGGTATCGACCCCCTCCTCGACCGAAAGATCCGCGCTGTCGCCGCCCATGTCGGTACGCACCCAGCCCGGACAAAGCGAGTTGACGCTGAATCGGGCCGGATCGAGTTCCGCGGCATAGATGCGGGTCGCCGCGTTGAGCGCTGTCTTGGAGAGCCGGTAGCCCGGAAAATTTCCGCCCATGTCGGACAGCTGGCCCATTCCCGAGGAAACGTTGACGATACGCGCATCGTCGACGGCTTCCATCAGCGGTAAAAGCGCGTTGACCAGGCGTATCGGACCGAGCGTGTTCACCGCGAACGAACGTTCGATGCGCGCGATGTCGGCATCGCGGATACTCGACGACGCGCCGTCGTCGTTATCGATCAGGATACCTGCATTGTTGACCAGCACATCGAGCCGGCCGTGGTTCGCGCCGATATACTCCGCCAGCGCATCGATATCGCCCTGCCGGGTCACATCGAGTTTGACCGCCTCGACGCGATCGCTGTCCAGGGATTGCGCCGCCGCGGCGCCGGCGTCCGGGTCGCGGCTGCCGAGCAAAACCCGGTATCCGAGGTCGGCCAGCCGGCGGCAGGTTTCCAGTCCCATGCCGCGGTTGCCGCCGCTCACCAGTGCTACCTTGTCGTTTGCCATCTGCCTGCCTCGCTGCGTTTCTCGTAAACAAATCGACAATCTGCTGATAAATGCTTTTGGATTCAAGAATTTTTTATCGAATACATTAAACCTGCGGCGCTTCCCGGGCGTAAATACTTGCAACTAAGGCTGCAAATTATTCCCCGGATCATTAATATAGGCGGCCGGAGTCGACAAAGCTGTAAGCCTTTAATCCCTGCAGACGAAACGGAATAACAATAAAGTGACAGAACAATCCGAAGCGCCGCCTAAACCGCGCCTGTGGTTGAGGCTCATCCTCGTTTTTCTATTGATCGCCGCTATCGTCGCCCCGCTGGCCTATATCAAATTCGGGCAGATCCAGCAGCGAATCGCCCAGGGCAGCAAGCCGCCCCCGCCGATCAGCGTCAATGTCGCCGAGGCCATGCCCACCGAGTGGAATCGCCGCGTCCGCGCGATCGGTACACTGGTCGCTTTCCAGGGCGTCGATATCACCACCGAAATATCGGGCATCGTCAAATCGATCAATTTCGAGTCGGGCGACGAGGTGAGCAAGGGCAAATTGCTCGTGGAACTGGACAACAGTACGGAAAAGGCCAATCTCGAATCGGCGAAGGCGCAATTCGAATCCGACAACAGTCGGTACCAGCGCCTGTTGAAGCTCAAGGATCAATCCTTCGTCACCAGCAACGACATCGACACCCAGGCATCGCTGGTCAACGTTTCCAGGGCTCGCGTCAGCGTCGCCGAGACCGCGCTTGCGAAAAAGCAGATTTTTGCGCCTTTTTCGGGCAAGCTCGGCATCAGCCAGATCGATATCGGCGAATACGTGCCGCCCGGACAAACCATGGTCACGCTGCTCTCGCTCGACCGGCTTTACCTCGATTTCACGCTGCCCGAGGACAACTTCAACGACCTCGAAATCGATCAGCAGATATCGTTCCGCGTGCGCTCCTATCCGGATCGGAACTTCTCCGCGCGCGTCGAAACCTGGAATCCCGAGCTCGACGCGGATACCCGCAATATCCGGGTGCGCGCCATCGTCGACAATCGCGAACGCCTGCTCGCGCCGGGTATGTTCGCCGACATGGAGCTTCGCTCGAAGCGCAAGATACAGGTACTCTCCGTCCCGGAAACCGCGATTTTCTATAATATCTACGGCGAGGCCGTGTACGTGCTCGAGTCTTCCAAAAGCAGCGACGCGGCTTCGGCCGGATCGGATAGCGCCACCGCGCCCGACTACCGCCTCGCCGCGCGCCAGGTCCGGGTCGCCTACCGCAGTAACGGCATGGCCGGAATCGTCGAGGGCATCGAGGCCGATGACCGGGTGGTTACTGCCGGGCAGTTGAAACTCTACCCGGGACTCCGGGTGGCGATCGTCGACGACGTACCCGAATACTCGCACAACACCACGGAATAAGGCGGTGTTCACGGATTATTTCATCAAGCGCCCGGTATTGTCGGTGGTCATCAGCACGCTGATCGTGCTGCTCGGCCTGCAGGCGTTCTTCAATACCCAGGTGCGGCAGTATCCGGAGCTCGAGTCCTCGGTAATCAGTATCACCACGGCTTATCCGGGCGCCAGCGCCGAGTTGATCCAGGGCTTTATCAGCACCCCGGTCCAGCAAGTCGTATCGAGCACCGAGGGAATCGACTTCGTGCGCTCCAGCAGCAGTAACAGCGTGTCACGCGTCGAGGTGCACATGAAACTCGGCGTCGACGCCGATACCGCGCTGACCGAGGTCAGCACCAAGGTGGCATCGATTCGCGGCCAGTTGCCGGCCGAGTCCGAGGACCCGGTCATCGCCAAGGAGGCGGGCATGGGGTTCGCGCTGGCTTATTACAGTTTCTACAGCGAAAGCCTGTCCGACATCGAGATCACCGACTACCTGCTGCGCACCGTGCAGCCGGCGCTATCGACCGTGCGCGGCGTCGCCGCGGCCGAAATTCTCGGCGGCAAGACTTACTCGATGCGGGTCTGGATGGACCCGGTGCGAATGGCTTCACTGAACGTTTCCGCGGCCGATATCGTCAATGCGATCGGCGCGGAAAACTACCAGTCGGCCGCCGGCGCGACCCGCAGCAAGCTGGTACAAACCGATGTCAACGCGGTGACCGATTCGAGCGACCCGGAGGTATTCCGGCGTTTTGTCATCCGCGACGACGGCATGAACGTGGTGCGTCTCGGCGATGTCGCCGACGTCGAGCTCGGCGCCGAGAATTACGACTCGCTGGTCATGTTCGACGGCGTGCCCTCGATCTATATCGCCATCAACGGTACCCCCGACGGCAATCCGCTGACCACGATCCAGCTGGTCAACGAGGAACTCGCCAAGCTCGAAAAATCCTTCCCGCCCGGCCTGAAGGCGGCGATCGCCTACGATTCCACCGAATTTATCGAGGCCTCGATCAACGAGGTAATCCGCACCCTGGCGATCGCCTCGGTGATCGTGATCGTAGTTATCTTCCTGTCTCTGGGCTCGTTTCGCTCGACGCTGGTGCCGCTGGTGACCATTCCCCTGTCGATAGTCGGTGTCGTGTTTTACATGCAGATCATGGGCTACTCGATCAACCTGTTGACCCTGCTGGCGATGGTCATGGCGGTGGGCATGCTCGTCGACGATGCGATTCTGGTGGTCGAAAACATTTACCGCCATATCGGCGAAGGCCAGCGGCCGCTGCAGGCGGCGCTGCTGGGTGCGCGCGAAATCGCCAAGCCGGTAATTGCCACGACTCTCGTGCTCTGCGTGGTATACGCGCCGATCGGCCTGCTCGGCGGCCTGACCGGGGTACTGTTCCAGGAATTCGCGTTTACCCTGGTCGGCACGATTATCATCTCGACAATCATCGCTCTAACCCTGTCGCCGATGATGTGTTCGCGCGTTCTCAAGCCCACGGTGGGTAACAATGCCTACGCCCGCTTCATATCGAATGCGTTCGATTCCATGCGCGGGCGTTACGAAAGAGTACTTGCCTCCTCGATGCAAACCCGGTCGGTGACCGTGGTGTTCGTAATCGGCATCATGGTCCTGATCGTCGTCATCATGGCCCCGCCGCCGCCGATACCGAAGTTCGTGCAGCACGAACTCGCACCCGAGGAAGACCAGGGCGTCATATTCGTGTTTTCCCAGGCGCCTGATTACAGCAGCATCGATTACCTGAACAAGTACACCGCGCCCTACTTCGATATTTTTCGCGGTTATAGCGACGAGTACGAATCTTCCTTCATGGCCAACGGCTTCGCCGGGCCGACGGTATCCTTCGCCGGTATGCTGTTGAAGCCCTGGGAGCAACGCAGCCTGTCGTCGAAGCAAATGATCCCGCAGATCCAGCAACAACTGAACCAGCAGCCCGGATTGCAGAGTTTCGCCTTCAATCCGCCGTCGCTGCCCGGTTCGAGCGGTAATACGCCGGTCGAATTCCTGCTCAAGACCCAGGACAGCTACGACCAGCTTTACGGCACCGTGCAACAGGTTCTCCAGCGGGCGCGGGAGAGCGGCAAGTTTTATTTCCTTAAGAGCGATTTCAATTTTTCCAAGCCCGAAATCCGCATCACCGTCGACCGTGAGCGCGCCGAGTCGATGGGCATCTCGATGCGCGAGATCGGGCAGACGCTCGGCGCGATCATGGCCGAGGGTTATGTCAGCCGCTTCAACCTCGCCGGGCGAAGTTACAAGATCATTCCGCAGGCGCGCCGCGAACAGCGCGCGAACGCCGAAATCATCAGTCAATACTACGTCTACACCGAACACGGCGAGCCGGTCGCGCTATCGTCGCTGGTCAATATCGAGTACAAGTCCGTACCGCGCGAACTGGTGCAGTTCCAGCAACAGAACGCGGCCAAGATCGATGCCGTACCGGCCGTGCCGCTCGCCGAGGCGCTGCAGGTGCTGCGCGACATCAGCAAGGAAGTCGCGCCCGCGGGCTACACCTTCGACTACCAGGGCCAGTCGCGCCAGCTGGTTCAGGAAGGATCGGTACTGGCCGGGACCTTCGGTTTCGCGATCATCGTCGTTTTCCTGGTGCTCGCGGCCCAGTACGAGAGCCTGCGCGATCCGCTGATCATCCTGACCACCGTGCCGCTGGCCATGTTCGGCGCGATCGTGCCTATGTTCCTCGGCGAGGTATCGATGAACATCTACAGCCAGGTCGGCCTGATCACGCTGATCGGCCTGGTCAGCAAGCACGGTATTCTGATCGTCGAATTCGCCAACCGCATCCAGGAATCCGACAACCTGCCGCCGATCGAGGCGGTCACCAAAGCGGCATCGATCCGCCTGCGGCCGATCCTGATGACGTCGTTTTCGACCGTGCTCGGCATCGTACCGCTGGTCGTCGCCACCGGGGCCGGGGCCGCCAGCCGGCAGGCGATCGGCATCACGATCGTTTTCGGTTTCACCATCGGCACCCTGTTTACGCTGTTCGTGCTGCCCGTGGTCTATACCTTCTTCGCCGGCGATCATCGCCCGAAGATCGAGGAATCAGAGAACCTGGCGCCCTCGCAACTGGTCTGATTGCTCGCGCAGATAAGCGGATTCCTCGAGTATCCATTCCCGAAACGCCCTGACCTTGGCGATGCGCGACTTACCAGGAGAAGTGACAAGGTGGTAACTCATCTTCACCGGCAGGCGGGTGCTGAAGGGTTGTACCAGCTTGCCCTCGGCGATCGCGCGCTCCACCATGACATTGGCGATCAGGGCCACTCCCTGACCGTCGATCGCGGCCTGGATCAACTGGTCGGCCTGGCTGAAGTAAATGCCGTGGCCGGTATCCACGTCGTCGGCGCCGACGACCTTGAGCCACATTTCCCAGTCGGGAAACGCGGCGTCGAGATTACCGTAATCGGCATGCAGCAAGGTGTGGTGGTTGAGATCGGATATTTTCACGAGGCCCTTTCCGCACTGCATCAATTCCGGCGCGCATACCGGGATCAGGTCGTATGAAAACAGATATACCGTGTCCAGCTCGGGGTAGACGCCGTCACCGAAACGAATACCGAGGTCGATATCCTCGTGCATGAAATCGACCAGCCGGTTCGAGGTATCGATACGCACATCGATCTCGGGGTGGCGGCTCTTGAACCTTCCCAGCCGCGGAATCAGCCAGTTGGAAATAAACGAGGCCGCCGCGGTAATCGTCAACGGCCCGTCGATACGCTTGTCTCTCAACATCGCGACCGCCTCGCCGAAATTCTCGAAGCCCTTGCTGATCAGCGGTAGAAAAACCTGTCCCGCGTCGGTCAGCACGATGGCGCGATTCATGCGCTTGAACAGCCTGACTTCGAGAAATTCCTCCAGCATGCGCATTTGCTGGCTGATCGCGCCCGGGGTCACGTTCAGTTCGTGCGCGGCCTCGGTGAAGCTCAGATGACGGCCGGCGGCCTCGAACGCCTGCAGGCTCTTCAACGGTGGCAATCTATTCATTTCATATTAGATTTTCTAAACTTAGTTCTAGAATATATCGTTTGTTAACCTTTAAAACAATACCTATATTACATACCCAGACGAAGTTATCGTTAAACACATATGAGGATTACTAAAATGAAACACTTTCAATTCGCAATTGCATCGATCGTCGATGCCAACACCGGATTCGGCCTCACCCGGGGGGGCGGCAACATCGATTACCGCGATGCGGAGATACGCTCACGGGCCATCCGTTCGAAGTCTGTCCAGGCATTTTTCGGCGCCATCCGCGCAGCGGTACGCGATACCCTGGCCGCTTACCGCGAAAAGGCTCGCCAGCGACGCGCCATCGAAGAGTTATCGCTTCTGAACGACCATTACCTGGACGATATCGGTCTGACCCGGGGCGACATCACCGCGGTCAAACTGGGCCAGACCTCCCTCGAAGTCCTGGATGCGGATCGACGCTCACGCCTGGCCGTGGCCCCGCTCGATTTCGTCGACACCGGCCGGATCGACGACCTGACTCGCGAAGCCGAAGCAGTCAACGAGGCAGAATACGGCGCGGCAAAGCGCGCATGAAACAGGCCGACACCCGGGATCGGGCCCGACCGCGGGCCCGATCCTTCATGGTTTCAGGTTTTCTTCCATCCAGCTATTGACCAGGTAACGCGCGATCGAATCGCGCCGCGGCAGGCATAAGCCGCTGCCCTCGTCCCCCCATTCACCGAAGTCTTTCAATTCTTCCGCCTCGAACCAGTGAGCCTCGGCGATTTCGTCGTTGTCGATGACGATATCCCGGCTCAGGGCCCGCGCCCTGAAACCGAGCATGATCGACGATGGAAATGGCCAGGGCTGCGAGGCCTGGTACTCGATATTGTCGACGGGAATCCCGCATTCCTCGTAAACTTCGCGAGCAACGCACTCCTCGAGGGTTTCCAGTGGATCGACGAAACCGGCCAGTGTCGACATCATGCGGCTCGGGAATCTGGAATTGCGCGCCAGCAGGCAACGCGGTCTCGCCGGGTCGGAACGGTCCTCGACCAGCATGATAACGGCCGGGTCGGTACGCGGAAAATGCATGCGCGCGCAATCGGGATTGCTACAACGGCGCTGGTGCCCGCCGCTACGGCTCTCGGTGGGGCTGCCGCAGCTGCCGCAATAGCGATGGTGCCGGTTCCAGAAGACCAGGCCGCGGGCATAGGCGAGCTGTGCGGCCTGCTGGGAATCGAGTAGCCAGCCGATTTCGCGCAGGTCGACGAATTCGCTCCCGGCAGGCAAGGAAGGGAGACTGTCCTCCCCGTGCTGGCTGAGATCGAGCGCGAATAGCGGCTTCGAGTCGTCGAGACCGAGAAATACCGCCTGTTCCGGTTTCGCGACCGGTGGCGGCAAGTCCGCCGGCGTCACCTGAACGGCTTGCGGCATATCGGCTTCGCGCCGTGTCCAGCGAATCAGGCTCTTGTCGTTACGCAAAACAAAGACGCGGCATTGCTGCCGCGTCCATTGTTCTTCGAGCCAGTTGCGGTCCCTGCGAGCCTCGCTGGCGCGGTCGAGATTTAGCTCACGATAATAAATCACCCGCTGAGCTTATCATGAATTGCTCGCCGATTTCTGATAGGTATCGATGGCTTTTTTCAGCGTCGAATATTCCTTGCAATTGAAGGTGCAAAGGCTGTCGAGAATTTCCAGCTGCTGCATCGCCTTGTCGAACTGGTCGGTTTCCAGGTATAGCTCGCCGAGGTACTCGTTGGCCCCACGGTGCCTGGGTTCGACCTTGAGCGCCCACTGGTACATGGTCAGCGCGTTTTCGTAATTTTGCGTCTTGCGGTAGCTGAAGCCGAGCAGAGACATGATATCCGGGTTGTCGGGATCCTGGTCCAGCTCCTCGTGTAACTGGTCGATTGCGGACTGGTATTTTCCGGCATCGATCAGATCGATGATCGGATCCAGGTCGACGTCCGAAGAATAGTTACCGCCGGCCGCGAAACTGCCGCTGCTAAACACCAGCGCCATGACCATCGCGATCGGCGCAAATCGAGCGCAAATAATTGATTTCATGGAATTTCCTCTATAAACCGCGGGCTATTATATGCTTCCGGACAGGCGTGACTATGTGAATAATTACACAGATTCGCCATATGTGAACTTTTTAACTGTTCAGGACGGGTGCTGTTGCCGATAAGCCTCGATCGCCTGTTTCAGTTCATCGTATTCCTCGCAGCCGAAAAAGCAGGCGTCATCCAGTACCGTCAGCCGCTCCTCGGCTTTATCGAGCTTACCCAGCCGCAAATACAGCTCGCCGAGATATTCGTTGGCGCCACGATGCTCGGGCTCGATTTTGAGTGCTTTCGTGTAGTACTCGAGAGCGGTATCGAATTGCTCGAGTTTGCGGTGGCTGAAAGCCGCCAGGTTCAACAGGTCGGCATCGTCGGGCGATTTGGCCAGCGCCTTGTCGAGTTCGTCGATCGCCTGCTGGTATTTTTGCTCGTCGATCAGTTTCTGAAACGGGGTCAGCCGCGAATTGTTCCCGCCTCCGCCGCCGGCGGCGAGAACCGGTGAGACCGCGACTGTCAGTAAAGCCAGTGCCAGCACTGTTCTAGCGATGATTTGCATGTCAAACCTCCTCGTATCGATTGGTCTGACGTCCCGGGAGGGACGTTGTCTCAAGTGTCGGCAATTACCGCTGCCGACCTGAGGACTTCTATTTGTTCCTCCGAAAGTCCCAGCAAACCGCCGAGTACCTCGCGATTATCCTTGCCGAGTTCGGCGCCCGGCCAGCGGGTCGCACCCGGGGTACGCGATAATTTCGGCAG
>JASFKL010000157.1:0-9209 GCA_050118655.1 Gammaproteobacteria bacterium
CTGGCGTTGTCGCAGTTGCATCATCCGTACTGGCTGTTCCTGACCGCGTTCGTCGGGGCCAACCTGTTGCAGGCCTCGTTCACGGGTTTTTGTCCGCTGGCCAAAATTCTCAAAGCCGTCGGCGGAAAGCCGGGCGCGGCGTTTTCCTGACAGTAAAAGCGGCGGGATTTCGGCCCCGCCGCCTTTGTTTGTTCGCTTCGGTAACGCATATGATTTGCGTCGTTGTACTGTTCCGGCGAGCAGCAGGGTATCGCCCCGGTCAATGACTTGAATCTTCCCGGGGAGTAGGGTAGAACGCGAACGGAAGCGACGTTCGCCGATCATCGAGGCTAGCCTGTGGACATGCTCGACACTTTCGACCAGCAAAAAATGGACCGGCTTCAGCCGGACGATATCTCCGACTCGCTGGAGCGCGGTTCTATCGTCTATTTTCCGACCTCGCCCGTGGCGCTGCCCGTGGAGGAAGATCTGACTTTCCTGCGCGAGGAGTTGCCCAGGCTGCTGAAGCTCAAGAATATCAGCTACCACCCCGAGGCCGGCAAGGTGCGCGGTCTCGACGACAGCGATGCCGAGGTCAGCCGTCGCGTAACCCGTATCCTGAAACAGGTCAGTGAAGACATCACCGCGTTTCTATCGGTCGCGGCGCCGCGGCTGACGGACAACTGGACTATCGGCACCAGCAGCTTCAGGCCGATGCAGGAACGCGGCAGGAATCTCGACGCGCATGCCAGTAACGAACTCGTGCACATCGACGCGGGCGCTTACGGCGCGACCCACGGCGACCGGATCCTGCGATTCTTCATCAACGTCAATCCCGAGGAAGACCGGGTCTGGGCGAGCAAGGGCAGCTTTTCCGAGTTACTGCAAAGCCACGGGGAGCAGGCCGATCTCGCTTACCGTCGAGCGGGCCGGGAATACCTTGCCAAGGGACCGCTGGACCATCTCTGGTCGGGACTGGTCTCGGGGCTGGCAATGGCCGGTATGCCGTCGGTAAAGGTGCTGGATTCGTCGCCCTTCGACCGGGAGATGCGCAAGTTTCATAATTACATGAAGGATACGCCGTCGTTCCAGCAGGACATGAGCAATCACCACGAATTCCGCTTCCCGCCGTTCTCGGCCTGGATGGTGTTCACCGATACGGTCAGTCACGCCTGTACCTCGGGGCAGTTCGCTTTCATACATACCAGTATCGTGCGTCTCGAGAATTGCCGCCTGCCCGAAATCGCGCCGATCAACCTGCTGCGCCAGGCCGCCGCCGCGCACTGATTTCAGCGCCGGGCCGATTCCTGCCCGAGTGCGAATTCCAGCCGTTCGATCACGTCGTCGACTTCGACCAGGTCCATGACCCCGGGGTTTTCGATGCGCGTGCCCCAGCGCAATTGCTCGGGTTCCCTGCCGCGGTAGCGGCGCGCCGCCTCGGCGAAGCGATCGACGCATAGTTCCAGCGAATCGTAGGGCCCGCTGCGCCGCGACCAGGTACTCGCGTGCAGGGCGATGACCGGCGTCGCCAGCGCGTTGGCGAGGTGGGACGGCCCCGAATCCGGGCACAGCACGAGGTCGGCGCGCTTGAGCAGCGCGACCAGTTGCGGCAGCGTATCCTTGCCGACCAGGTTGTTCACCGGCGCTTTCATCGCCGCGGCGATCGCGGCGCCGATATCGGCCTCGATTTTCGACGGTCCGCCCGACAGCACGATGTGAAGGCCGTGCTTCCCGGCCGCGTAATCGGCGACCGCGGCATAGCGTTCCGGCCGCCAGTTACGCGCCGGGTGGCTGGAGCAGGGCGAGATGACCAGCACGCGCTGCCCGTCCGGAATCTGTTGCGCGACGAAGGCTGCCGCGTCGTCGGTGATCGGGAAATCCCAGCGAGGCCGCCGGACGTCGAGACCGATGGTGCGCGCGAAGGACAGGTGTCCCTGTAACTGGTGTTCGAAGCGCGTCGACGGCACGCTGTGGGTCATGAACAGGCGGTGGCCGTCGCGAGCGCGGCGCTTGTCCCAGCCGAGCTTGATATCCGCGGTGACGCAGGCGCCGGTAAAATTCGCGCGCAGCGAGGTTTGCATTTGCAGCATGACGTCGAAGCGCTCGCCGGCCAGTTCCCGTCTCAGCCGCAGGTAGCCCGGAAAACCGGACTTCTTGTCGATGACGACGAAGCGCACGCCGTCGATCAGCGACAGCAGCTTGTGTTCGAGCGACGAGGTGATCCAGGTTACGCCCGTCTCGGGCCACTGATCCTGGATTGCGCGCAGCACCGGCACCGCGTGGGTTACGTCGCCGAGCGCGGACAGGCGGACGATGCAAAGCCTGCGCGGCGGAGTTGCGAGCGGCAGGCCCGGTCGGACGCTCATGCGCTCATCGGCCCGGATTGCGGGCGGCAATAAAAAAGGCCAGATAACGGGAATTGGGGGTTCCCGGTATCTGGCCCAAGGTTACAACCGAAGAGCGCGTGTAACACTAATTCGGTGAGGGCATTAGTCCCAATTCAATGCGCCGCCGGTCTGGTACTCGGTGACGCGGGTTTCGAAAAAGTTTTTCTCCTTTTTGAGGTTCGCCTGTTCGTCGAGCCACGGCAGCGCGTTTTCGGCGCCCGGGAACGGAATCTCGTGGCCGAGTTTGCCGGCCCGCCGATTGGCGATGAAACGGAACTGCGCGATGTGATCCTCGGCGCTGTAACCGAGAATCGGGTCGGGCAGCAGGAATTTCGCGTACTGCATTTCCGCGGCCTCGGCTTCTTCCCACATATCATGAATGACTCTCGGATCGATACGCACCTTTTCTTCCTGGATGATCTGCTTGCAGACGCGGATGCCGAACGACGCGTGCAGCACCTCGTCGCGCATGATGTACTGCAACTGCTCGGCCGTGCCTTTCATCAGGCCGCGTCGTTGCAGCGCGAAGATCGGGCTGAAGCCGTTGTAAAACCAGGTGCCTTCGAAGACGCCGGCGAAAAAGGTATAGGCGAGAACGAAGTTTTCCAGTTCGTCGCGGTCGTTCAGGTCGATATCCGGACGCAGCACCGAATCGAGGCGCTTGTTGCAGAGCTGGATCTTGTGATAGATCTCGGGCACCACGCGGTAGCGGTTGTAGATTTCGCCCTGGTCGAGGCCGATGGTTTCGATGCAGTGCTGGTAAGTCCAGGTATGCATGGCCTCTTCGTACACCTGCCGCGCCTGGTAGATCTGCAGTTCGGGCGCCGACATCTTTTCCATCACCGCGAGCCCGATGTTGCGCATCGCGAGAATATCCGAGGTGGTCAGATAGGAGAGCACGTTTTCATAAACGTGGCGCTCCTCGAGGGTCAGCTTGTGCAGGTAATCGTGCACGTCCTGGGTCATGTTGATGTCCAGCGGCGTCCAGTGATTGCGGTTGGCGTTCAAGAAATACTCCCAGGCCCAGGGATACTTGAACGGCGCCAGCTGGTTGATATCGGCCTGGCCGTTGACGACGCGCTTGTCTTCCGGATTGATCGGCTTCGCCGAGACCGGCGGCTTTTCCGGCAGACTGGGCGCAGGCTCCTCGACGCGCGGAACCTCGCGCACGGGCGGCGTGGTCGCGGGTTCGACGATGGGCGTGGAATTGTCGATTGCCGGCTCGGGCGTCCTGGTTTTGAGCGGGGCTAGAGGTTCATCCCAGTTCAACATATGTATCTCCTGCTTTTCGTCTACAGCGTTTGTTTATTGACAGGCTTCGCAATCCGGATCGAGGATCGAGCAAACCTTGGGCTCTTCCTCGGCGGCCGGCTCGTTATCGCGGGTCGAACTCTTTTCGACCGCGGTCGCGCCCAGGGAGCGCAGGTAGTAGGTCGTTTTGAGACCGCGTACCCAGGCGAGTTTGTACAGGTTGTCGAGCTTCTTGCCGGAAGGCTCCGCCATATAAAGATTCAGCGACTGACCCTGGTCGATCCATTTCTGCCGCCGCGATGCGGCCTCGACCAGCCAGCGCGAATCGATCTCGAACGCGGTGGCGTAAATCGCCTTCAGGCTCTCCGGCACGCGGTCGATATGCTGCACGCTGCCGTCGTAGTACTTGAGGTCGTTGACCATGACGTCGTCCCAGAGTCCCTGCTGCTTCAAATCCTCGACCAGGTAGGGATTGACGACGGTGAATTCGCCCGACAGGTTGGATTTGACGAACAGGTTCTGGTAGATCGGCTCGATCGACTGGCTGACACCGCAAATATTCGAAATCGTCGCGGTCGGCGCGATCGCCATGGTATTGGAATTGCGCATGCCGATGCCCATGACGCGCTGGCGCAGGCTGTCCCAGTTCATCCGCGTACTCGAGTCCTGCTGCAGGTAATCGCCGCGCACCTCGCGCAACCGGTCCACCGAATCGATCGGCAGGATACCCTGGCTCCACAGAGAACCCTGGAAGCTGGAGTAGCTGCCGCGCTCCTCGGCGAGCTGGGTCGAGGCCTGGATCGCATAGTAGCTGACCGCTTCCATCGACTCGTCGGCGAACTCGATCGCGCCTTCCGAGCTGTAGGGGATGTGCTGCTTGTAGAGCGCGTCCTGGAAACCCATCACGCCCAGGCCCACCGGGCGGTGGCGCAGGTTCGAGATGCGCGCCTGCGGCACGCTGTAGTAGTTGTAATCGATAACGTTGTCGAGCATGCGCATCGCGGTGCCGATCGTCTTTTCGAGCTTGGCCAGGTCGAGGCCGTTTTCATTCACGTGCTGCGCGAGGTTGACCGAACCGAGGTTGCAGACCGCGATCTCGGTATCCGAGGTATTCAGGGTGATCTCGGTGCACAGGTTGGACGAATGCACCACGCCGACGTGCTGTTGCGGCGAGCGAATATTGCACGGATCCTTGAAGGTCATCCACGGATGGCCGGTTTCGAACAGCATGCCGAGCATCTTGCGCCACAGGTCCTGCGCCTTGATGCGACGGAAATTCTTGATCTCGCCGCGATCCGCCTTTTCCTCGTAAGCCGCGTAGGCGGTTTCGAATTCCTTGCCGTAAAGGTCGTGCAGTTCGGCGACCTCGCAGGGCGAGAACAGCGTCCACTGGCCTTCCTCGGCGACCCGCTTCATGAACAGGTCCGGAATCCAGTTGGCGGTATTCATGTCGTGCGTGCGGCGGCGTTCCTCGCCGGTGTTCTTGCGCAGGTCGAGGAAATCCTCGATATCCAGGTGCCAGGTTTCGAGGTAGGCGCACATCGCACCCTTGCGCTTGCCGCCCTGGTTGACCGCGACCGCGGTATCGTTGGCGACTTTCAAAAACGGTACCACGCCCTGGGACTTGCCGTTGGTGCCCTTGATATGCGATCCCATGCCGCGGACCCGCGTCCAGTCGTTGCCGAGACCGCCGGCGAACTTGGACAGCAGCGCGTCGTCCTTGATCGCGCTGAAGATGCCGTCGAGATCGTCGGGTACCGTGGTCAGGTAGCAGCTCGACAGCTGCGGGCGCAGCGTGCCGGAGTTGAACAGGGTCGGGGTGCTGCTCATGAAATCGAAGGACGACAGCAGGTTGTAAAATTCGATCGCCCGCTCTTCGCGCTGGACCTCGTTGATCGCCAGGCCCATCGCGACGCGCATGAAAAATGCCTGCGGCAATTCGAAGCGGGTATCGCGGTAATGAATGAAATAGCGGTCGTACAGGGTTTGCAGCCCGAGATAGGTGAACTGGTGATCGCGCTCCGGCTTCAATGCCTTGCCGAGATGCTCGAGATCGAATTTCAGCAGTTCGCGGTCGAGCAGTTCCAGGTCGGCCGCTTTCTTGACGTAATTGGCGAAGTAATCGCCGTAACGCTCGGCCATCTCCGCGAAGGTCGCGCTCGGCGAGCCGTCGTTGATAAATCCCAGCGATTCGCTACGCAGTTCGTCGAGCAGCAGGCGTGCCGCCACTTGTGAATACTCGGGTTCGCGATCGATCAGACCGCGTGCGCTCATCACCGCAGTGGGACTGACATTCGCCTGCGCCACGCCGTCGAAAAGATTCTTGACGGTATCGTTGTAGACGCGCTCGGCGCTGACGCTTTCGAGTCCGTTGCAGGCCTCGTCGATGACGGTTTTCAGGCGCGCGGTGTCGAGCGGTATCAGGCTGCCGTCGGCCAGCTTGACCGAAAGCTCGACGCGCTCGTCTTCCTGGGCCTGTTCGGATTTGTCCAGTTTCGATTGCGCGCGCGCCGCGGCACGCTCTTCGCGGTAAAGCACGTAGGCGCGCGCGATCTTTTGCTCGCCGTTGCGCATCAGCGCGAGTTCGACCTGGTCCTGGATGTCCTCGATCTGGAAAGTGCCGCCGTCGGGTTGACGCCGGGTCAGGGTCGAGACCACCAGGTCGGTGAGTTTCTCGACGGTTTCGTGAACCCGCGTCGACGCGGCCGCCTGGCCGCCCTCGACAGCCAGGAATGCCTTGGTCATGGCGATCGCGATCTTGTTCTTGTCGAAACTGGTCAGCTTGCCGTTGCGCCGAACGACATTGTAATTGCTGGCCAGGGCGCTGCCGTTATCCTCGGCTGCGGCTGGCGCCGGCTTGGCAGTTGCGTCGGCTGCCTCGGTCAATGGAGATTCGATGTTTTGCATTTATAGCCCGGTCCGTGATTCTCAAAGGGTTTATCGACAATCGGATTTATTCCGCATTTACTAAATCTGGCTGGTTACTTCCCGTCGGAAGTTAAAGTGATTTATTAACTTCCGAATAATTCGAATATGTTTTCGTTAAGGTTCGGGACTCGCCCAGCCAGCCTTAAGTGATTTTGTATTGATTAACTGTATACACAATATAATGTGTTTTGGCTTCAGGTCAAGTACATTATGTTGTGTGTTAATCTGTGGAGACAGCGGGTAAAAGCTGTGGATAAGTGGTTAATTTTTACTAGAAATGGCGACAGTAAGGGCTTCTAGCTTATTGATTTGACTTGCTTCAAAATCCGTCGGATAAAAAACTGTTATTTTGTGAAAAATTTCATAAAAAATTTGAATCGACCGCCCGGACCAGGCCATGAGCAAGGTAACCGAATCGAGCTTTAGAATGGGCATCGACCTCGGCGGCACCAAGACCGAGGTGCTGGTGCTCGACCCCGCCGGGGAGCCGGTCTACCGGCGGCGGGTCGATACCCCGGCGCACGGCTATACGCAAATTCTGGCAATGGTCGGCGAACTGGTCGCGGACGCCGAACACGAGACCGGACACGCGGTTAGCGTCGGCATAGGCATACCGGGCGCGATTTCGGCGGTCTCCGGCCGGCTGCGCAATTCCAACACCCTGTGCCTGAACGGCAGCGCATTCGACCGCGATCTCGAGACCGCTCTCGGCCGCCCTGTACGGATCGAGAACGATGCCAATTGTTTCGCCCTGTCGGAGGCACTGGGCGGCGCGGCGCGCGGCCATGCAGTCGTCTTCGGCGTGATCGTCGGCACCGGGACCGGCGGCGGTATCGTCGTCGACGGCAGGCTGCTCAGGGGGGCGCACGCGATCGGCGGGGAATGGGGCCACAATCCGTTGCCGTGGCGGCGCGCCGAGGATGGCGAGCCGGCCTGTTACTGCGGCAAAACGGCTTGCATAGAAACCTTTCTGTCGGGTCCGGGTATGGCGCGTAACTACGCTGCCCGCCACGGTCGTGCAATGACCAGCCGGGAGATCGTCGCCGCGGCCGCGTCGGGCGAGCCTTCCTGTGTGCAAATGCTGGACCTGTACCACGACCAGATGGCGCGCGCGCTGGCTCACCTGATCAATATCCTCGATCCGGGAGCAGTCGTGCTCGGCGGCGGTATGTCGAATATCGAATCCATTTATCTCGAACTGCCGCGGCGCCTGCCGGAATACGTGTTTTCGGATTTCGTCGCCACGCCGATCCTGCGTGCCGAGCACGGCGATGCCAGCGGCGTTTACGGCGCCGCGATGCTGTGGGAATAATCCCGATCGCAACGGGTTTTTGGTCAGATCGACAACTGCCCGGGATCTGCGAGGCCGTGAAACCGCGGAAATTTTGATCCGGGTAAAGTTATTCGGGCGTCACCGGCTGGTTACGCTCAACCGAGCACCAGGGTCGCGAGGCCGAGAAAGGCGACGATGCCGACCACGTCGGTTACCGTGGTCAGCACCACGCCGCCGGCGATCGCCGGATCGACGCCGATCTGGCGCAACACCAGCGGGATTACCGCGCCGGCTACCGCGCCGGCGATCAGGTTGACGATCAGCGCGAATGCGATGATCGCGCCGATGCTGTAGTTGCCGAACCAGATGATCGAAAAAGTTGCTACCACCAACGCCCAGATCACCCCGTTCAGCAAGCCCACCAGGACTTCCTTTTTCAACAGCGACCGGTAATTGGAGCTGCCGAGCTGACCCAGCGCCAGTCCGCGAATCGCGATGGTCAGGGTTTGCGAGCCGGCGATGCCGCCCATGCTGGGCACGATCGTGATCAGGATCGCCAGGGCGACGACCTGGTCGAGTATGCCTTCGAAAAAACCGATCACGTAAGCCGCCAGAAAGGCAGTCAGCAGGTTGATACCGAGCCAGATGCCGCGGCGTCTCGAAGTCACCAAGACCGGCGAGAACATGTCGTCTTCCTCGGAAAGTCCCGCCATGCTCATCAGCGAATGATCGCCCTCGTCGCGAATGACGTCGACCACGTCGTCGACGGTGATGCGGCCGATCAGCTTGTGTTCCTCGTCGACCACCGGCGCGCTGACCAGGTCGTAGTGCTCGAATTCGCGCGCCACCTCGGTATCCGACATCAGCGCGTACATCGCGTCGACGTCGGTGCGCATGATGTCGCTGACCCGCACTTCCGGGTCGTTGGTCAGCAAATCGCTCAGGTAAAGCGCGCCGAGGTAGTGGTCGCGGCGGTCAGTGACGAACAGCTGGTCGGTATGAGTCGGCAGTTCGCCGCGCATGCGCAGGTAACGCAATACCACGTCGAGCGAGACGTCGGCGCGGATCGTGACCTGGTCGATGTTCATCAGGCCGCCGGCGGTATCCTCGCTGAAGGAGAGGACCGCGTTCAACCGTTCGCGCTTGTGTGCGTCGAGCGTGTGCAGGGTTCGGACCAGCTTGTCGGTGGGCAGGGCGAGGATGATGTCCGCCTGATCGTCGACGTCGGGCATGGTCTCGACGATGGCGGCGATTTCCTCGGGATCGAGCTGCTTCAGGCGCGCGTCGCTGACATCGTCCTGGGTCTCCAGCAGAACCGCGCCGAGCTCTTCCGGCGCCAGCAACGGCCAGATCGAATCGCGTTGCTGGGAAGGCAGCGAGTCGAGCAGGCG
>JASFKL010000158.1:0-9119 GCA_050118655.1 Gammaproteobacteria bacterium
ATCGTCGTAGGCCGGGTTGCGATACTCGGGATTTTCGGGCTGTTCGAGCCAGTATTCGAACTCGCCGTTGCGGCCGCGCACGTCGAAACGATCCATGGTCTCGAGATCGCCGCTGCCGAGAAAGCGACCGGTCTTGCGCACGAAAAACTCGGCAAAGCCCATCTCCCGCGCCAGCCGCCGCGCTTCTTCCACCTGGTGCTCGTTGTGGCGGAAGACCAGAAAGTCCCACTCCGCTCGCCCGCCGGCGGCGATGAACGACTCGGCCGAGCGCATCACGGTCTTCCAGTCGGCACCGCGCCGGTAGAGGTGGTTGGTATCTTCGAGACCATCGATGCCGAAACGCAGGTAGTGCGGTCCGGCTTTCATGATTTCGGCCAGTTCGCGCCACCAGTCGGGGCGCCGCGCCGAACCGTTGGTGTGCAGGTCGAGATGAAGATCGGGCCCGTTTTCGCGCAGGTAGCGGAATACCGGCAGGCAGTCGCGCGCGACGATCGGGTCGCCGTAATTGCCGCAGGCGTAGATGCGCTTCAGCCGGGCGACGAAATCGGGCAGCAGGATCTTGCGTATGTCGTCCGCCGACAGTTCCGCGAGCGGCATGTCGGGATTGACCGCGCCGCCATGGATATTGCGCGCGCACATCGGGCAGGCCGCGTTGCAGCGGTGGGTCAATTCGAGATGGACGATGCGCAGTTGATCGTAGCGGTAGAGCCGGGAGGGTTGATGGACGATGGATTCAGCGCGCGCGTTCATGACAGGGAGGGGTCAGCCTTTCGAGGGTCTGACCCCGTAGCCTAAAGCGAGTTCGTCGCGATTGAAAGGCTATCCGGAAAAAACCTGGCCGATGCGGTCGACCGCTTTCTCGAGGTTTTCCATGCCGGTCGCGAACGAGATGCGCATATAGCCGTCGGCGCCGAAGGCCGAACCCGGCACCAGGGCCACGCCGACCTGCTCGAGCAACAGGTTGGCGACGTCGATATCGTTCTTCAGGTCGTCGCGCGCGTCGATGAAATCCTGGATCCGGGGGAAGCTGTAAAAAGTACCCTCGGACTCGCGGCACTGGATGTGCGGGATCTCGTTCAGCGCCGCGACCAGGAAGTCGTGCCGGCGCTTGAACTCTTTCACCATCGCGCGCACGGGCGCGTGATCGCCGTTCAGCGCCGCCACCGAGGCGGCCTGCGAGACCGAGGTCGGGTTGGAGGTGCTCTGCCCCTGGATCTTTTTCATCGCCTTGACGATATCGGCGTCGCCGGCCGCGTAACCGATTCGCCAGCCCGTCATCGCGTAGGCCTTGGAAACCCCGTTCAGCACCATGGTGCGCGGATACAGGTCCGGGCAGGCGTTGACGATGTTGCAAAACTCGTAACCGCCCCAGACGATGTGCTCGTACATGTCGTCGGTGACCACCAGCACCTCGGGATGGCGCAGCAGCACCTCGCCGAGCGCGGCCAGTTCGGCCATCGTGTAGCCGGCCCCGGTCGGGTTCGACGGGCTGTTGAGCACCAGCATGCGCGTCTTCGGCGTGATCGCCGCCTCGAGCTGGTCGGGCGTGATCTTGAAGCCGCTGTCGATGCCGGCGTCGACG
This sequence comes from Gammaproteobacteria bacterium, assembly GCA_050118655.1. GTDB lineage: Bacteria > Pseudomonadota > Gammaproteobacteria. The sequence continues at coordinate 1,583 of JASFKL010000158.1, forward strand.
ATCACCGGGGTGGCGTCGGCGAGGATCACGATATCCGGATACGAGACCCAATAGGGTGCGGGGATGACGACCTCGTCGCCGGCGTCGAGCAGCGCCTGGCAGAGGTTGAAAAAGCTCTGCTTGCCGCCACATGAAACCAGCACCTGGTCGGGCTTGTAGGAAAGCCCGTTATCGCGCTCGAATTTGGCGATGATGGCCTGTTTCAGCGGCGCGGTGCCGTCGACCGCCGTGTAGTGCGTATCGCCGGCCCGGATCGCCTCGATCGCGGCCTCGCGGATGTGATCCGGGGTATCGAAGTCGGGTTCGCCGGCACCGAGCCCGATGACGTCGCGGCCCTCGGCGCGAAGCTGGCTCGCCAGATTCGAAACTGCTAAAGTGGGGGATGGTTTGATCGCGCGTACGCGCTTCGACAAATCGTTGAACACGGCTGACCCTGTTGGCGGTGAAATGAGAACCAGCGCAGTATACGTGGCCCTTCCGCGGCGATAAAGCGACCTGTTTTAATCTTTACGATAAATTTTCTTATGGCCAGGAAATTCGAGCTCGAGACCCAGTATCAGCCCACCGGCGACCAGCCCGAGGCGATCGATTCGCTGGTGCAGGGGATCAGCGACGGGCTCATGCACCAGACCCTGCTCGGGGTGACCGGCTCGGGCAAGACCTTCACGGTCGCCAACGTGATCCAGCGCCTGCAGCGCCCGGCGATCATCATGGCGCACAACAAGACGCTGGCGGCGCAGCTTTACGGCGAGATGAAGGAGTACTTCCCGCGTAACTCGGTGCAGTACTTCGTCTCTTACTACGATTACTACCAGCCCGAGGCTTACGTTCCGGCCTCCGATACCTTCATCGAAAAGGATGCCTCGATCAACGAGCATATCGAGCAGATGCGCCTGTCGGCGACCAAGTCGCTGATGGAGCGGCGCGATACCGTCATCGTCGCCTCGGTGTCGGCGATCTACGGTCTCGGCGATCCCGATTCCTACCTGAAAATGCTGTTGCACCTGGTGGTCGGCGACGAAATCGACCAGCGCAGTATTTTGCGGCGCCTGGCCGAGATCCAGTACACGCGCAACGATATCGAGTTGAAACGCGGCACCTACCGAGTGCGCGGCGAGGTCATCGACGTGCACCCGGCCGACTCGGATCAGGAAGCCGTGCGCATCGAACTGTTCGACACCGAGGTGGAAAGAATCAGCCTGTTCGATCCGCTGACCGGCGAGGTCAGCCGCGAGGTCAAGCGGATCACGATATATCCGAAGACCCACTACGCGACCCCGCGGGAGGTGATTCTCTCCTCGATCGACGAGATCCGCGAAGAACTGGTCGAGCGGCTGGCCGAGCTCAAGGCGGCCGACAAGCTGGTCGAGGCGCAGCGGCTCGAACAGCGGGTCAATTACGATGTCGAAATGATGCGCGAGCTCGGCTATTGCGCCGGCATCGAGAATTATTCCCGGTTTTTGTCCGGCCGCCGGGCCGGCGAACCGCCGCCGACGCTGTTCGATTACCTGCCCGACGACTGCCTGCTGTTCATCGACGAAAGCCATGTCTCGGTATCGCAGATCGGTGGCATGTACCGCGGCGACCGCTCGCGCAAGGAAACCCTGGTCGAGTACGGTTTCAGGCTGCCGTCGGCACTCGACAACCGGCCGCTGCGCTTCGACGAGTTCGAGCGCATGTCGCCGCAGACGGTGTTCGTTTCCGCGACCCCCGGCGATTACGAGAAAGAGCACAGCGGCGCGGTGGTCGAACAGGTGGTGCGGCCTACCGGCCTGGTCGACCCGAACGTCGAGGTGCGCCCGGCGCTCACCCAGGTCGACGACGTGCTGTCCGAGATCAACAAGCGGGTCGAGGTCTCGGAAAGGGTGTTGATCACCACGCTGACCAAGCGCATGGCCGAGGACCTGACCGATTATCTCGACGAGCACGGCGTGCGCGTGCGCTACCTGCACTCGGATATCGATACCGTCGAGCGCATGGAGATCATCCGCGACCTCAGGCTGGGCGAATTCGACGTGCTGGTCGGGATCAATTTGTTGCGCGAGGGCCTGGACATGCCGGAGGTATCGCTGGTCGCGATCCTCGACGCCGACAAGGAGGGCTTCCTACGCTCGGAGCGCTCGCTGATCCAGACCATCGGCCGCGCGGCGCGCAACATCAACGGCATGTCGATTCTCTACGCGGATACCATGACCGGCTCGATGCAGCGCGCGATCGACGAAACCGGGCGCCGGCGCGAAAAGCAGTTGAATTACAACCAGGAGCACGGGATAACGCCGCGCGGTATCGTCAAGGGCATCAGCGATGTCATGGATGTCGGCGACGCGGCGCGCCCGGGGCGGCATCGCAAGCGCTTCGACCGCGTCGCGGAGCCGGCGTCGGATTACGCTCACCTGAGCGCCACCCAGCTGAATGCCCGCCTCAAGCAGCTCGAGAACAGCATGTACGAGCATGCGCGCAATCTCGAGTTCGAGGAAGCGGCGCGGGTGCGGGACGAAATTTCCGAAATCAAGGAAAGGTACTTCAAATCCTCGGAACTCGAAATCGCCTGAATTCGGGGGACACAATACTCAATTACCCGAATTCGAAAGCAATTTACAACCGAGTTCCGGTAATTGAGTATTGTGTCCCCCGAACTGAACTTCCGGTTTCTCCCCGGGCGGGAATCGCGGTGGCGTGGTAATGGATGCCGCGGTCCGAGGTATCGGCTCGGGGTGCGGCATGACGTCACAATCGCAGTGATTTGACCAGCGAGCGCAAGTTGCCGAGCGCCACCGTCGAGGCGCCGCGTCGGCCGTACTTGATGTGGTTGTAGAGATCGACGATATGCTCGATTCGCTCGCGCTCGGGAAACTCCTCGCGCGGCAGCCGCGCAACGAAGGCGCGCGCGTCTTCCGACGGCTGCTTGTGGTACCCTCTCCTGGACAGCCTTTTCAGTAATTTTCCGAACAGGGTTTCGTATACCTCCGGCGCGGGCGGGCGTTCGCGATACCAGACCGCCAGCCAGAACAGCGCGGTCACCGAGACCAGCAATATGACCAACGCGAACACCATGTCCGACCAGGTCTCGATACCGAGGTCGAGATCCTTGAGGAAATCCCGCTGCCTGCGCTGGTCGTAATTCAGCACCCAGTCGTTCCAGCTGTGCTGCAGGTTGTCCCAGCTGTAGAGCAGGCTGCCGAAAATCGGGTTTCGATTCTGAATGCGGAATCCCGCGGTTTCATCGGATAGCGCGCTGTCGAGGCCCTGCTCGATGCGGTTCGGCGATACCGCGGCGGTCGGGTCGACGCGCACCCAGCCACGGTTCTCGATCCATACCTCGGTCCAGGCATGGGCATCCGACTGGCGCACGATCAGGTAATTGCCGACCTCGTTGTACTCGCCGCCCTGATATCCGGTGACGATGCGCGCGGGGATACCCGCGGCCCGCATGATCAACGCGAAGGCGCCCGCGTAATGCTCGCAAAAGCCGCGCCGGGTGTCGAACAGGAACTGGTCGACCGAATTGAAGCCCAGCGCCGGCGGCTGCAGGGTGTAGAAGTATTCCTGCTCGCTGAACATTTTCAGTACCGCGTCGATGACTTGCTGGCTGCTGTCAAAGTGCCGCGCCAGCGATTTTCCGAGCGCCACGGTGCGCGGGTTGAGCTCTTCGGGGTACTGGCGAGTCACGGCCAGGTAATCCTCCGATTCTCCGACTCCGATCTTGTAATTCAGCCGCGACTGAACCCGGTAGCGGAACAGATCGTTGACTTCCTTGCGGCTGATCAACTGGAAATCCCGGGTCAGGTGGCTGCCGCTGACCGGGTGGCTCGGGACGTCGAGCGCCAGCAGCCAGTGTTCGCCGTTGGGTTCCAGCGTCACCGTGTACTCGATAGAGGTATCATCGGTGATCAGGTCGAGGCTGAGCAGCGCACGCTGCGGTGTCTGTCGCCAGGAGTAGCCGGTGTACATCGCCATTACCGGACCGCGCCAGTAGAGCCGGTTCTGCGGCGGGATCTCGCCCTCGAAGTCGACCCTGAAAGCGACCTCGTTGCTGCGGATCAGGTTGCTGATCTTTCCCGGCGCCATGTGATCGCTGAGGCCTGTTACGCCTCCGCGTTGCTCGCTTTGCAGGCCCCAGAGCGGCCCGGGCACGCGCGGTACGAGAATGAAAAGGATCAGCATCAGCGGAATCGACAACAGGACCAGTTTCGCGCCGTCGCGCAGCCGCTCGACAATCGGTATGTCGTCGTCCCGCTGGTTGAGCGTAATCAGCGTCGCGGTAATGACCACCAGCGTCGCCAGCATCAACGCTGCGGTCGGAATACTTTGCGAGAACAGGAAATGGGTAGCGACCAGAAAGTAACAGAGAAACACCAGGATCAGCATGTCGCGGTGATTGCGGCTTTCGAGAAACTTGAACGAGGTCATCACCGTCAGCAGCGCGAGGCCCGCGTCACGACCGACAATGGTCCAGTACTCGGCGAATACGCCGACCCCGCCGATCAACACCATCGGGATCAGCATCCATTTCGGCAGTTCCGGAAGCTTGCCCAGGTTTTGCAGCACGCGCCAGCCGATCGAGATCGCGACGACAGCGATGATCCATAGCGGCAGGTGGCTAAAATGCGGTACCAGTGCGAACAGAAAACAGAAGCACACCGCGAAGACACTGGTGCTGCTCGATATCTCCAGCGGAATTTCTCGAATCGGCAGGTTTCGGCTAATCCTGTTCAATGACGAACTCCGGCCTGGTTTCGGGCTGGCGAAATACTGCCAGCGCATACAGGCAATTGTGCTTGTGAGCATTGCCGAAACCCTGCTCGATGACCAGGCCCGGAAGCCGCAGACCGTATTTCTGTTCTTCGCGCTCGGCGGCCAGCACCAGGGCGGCCATGAAGCCGAGGCGCTCCTCGATCGATCCCTGGTTGAGCAAATCCCAGTCGATCCACAGTGACGGCCTGGCATGCCCCTGGAAGGTCTTGGTCAACAGCCCCTTGCCCTGTGCGTAGGCTTTCCAGGAAATGTGGCGCAGTGACTCCCCTTCGCGGTGTTCGCGCAGACCGGCGAAGTCGTCGCCCTCGATGGTACTGGTCGAGGTCCGGCCGTCGTATCGCTCGACCAGCGAGTGCTGCAGCCGGATATCCTCGCCAGGATGCGGGTAAATCAGCACCGGCAGGTCGAATCGCAGCCAGCCCCAGGCATGGAACAGGCCGGTCGGGTAGCGAGTGAACAGGGTGATGCCGGCGGGACGGAATTCGCCGCGGCGGCTCGTCGGCAGCTTGAGTTTCAGGGTCGCGCTGCCCCGGGGCTCCAGCCGGGCGTAAACCGGCGGCTGGTCCTGGTACTGGATTCCGATCGCGAAGCGCCGCGCGATGTGCTCGTGGCTGAGTTCGAACACGAATTCGCAGTCCTCGCCGCAAAAAACCGGCCGCGGAATCTGCATGCGTACAGTGATGCCGAGCAGGTTCTTGTGGGTTTGCCAGAGGCTGATGATGCCCAGCGAGGTGAGCATGAAGGTCAGTACGAAAGCCATGCTGTTCTGGTAGTTGATCGCCGCCAGGAACAGGAACAGCAGCATCATCGCGAACATGTAGCCGAAGCGGGTCGGCAAGATATAGAGCCGGCGGTTGTGCAGCAGAATACTGTCGGTGCTCGAGGGATTACGGTTTTCGAACCAGCGCTCGAAGCGCTGGCGTATGGGCCGCGGCATGGCAACCGATAGCACGGCGAGCCTTACGGGATCGGGACCTGTTCCAGCAGGGCGTCGACCAGTTCGGCGGTCGGACGGCTATGCTGCTCCGAGGGGGTCAGGCGATGATCCGCGATGGCCCCGAATACCGACTTCACGTCGCCCGGTTCGACGTGGCTGCGCCCGTTCATCAGCGCCCAGGCGCGGCTGGCCTGCATGATCGCGAGCCCGGCGCGCGGCGAAAGTCCGTAAACGAAGAGCCCCGGGTTGCGCGTTTCCTCGATCAACTTCTGCACATAGTCCAATAATGACTCCGAGCAATGGATATTATCGACCGCGGTCTGCATGGCGACGAATCGATCGATGCTGACGACCGGCTGCAGTCGATGCATCATCTCGCGCGGGTTATCGCCTGACAGCAGCGCGCGTTCGGCGACCCGGCCCGGGTAGCCCAGGGAAATTTTCATCATGAAGCGGTCGAGTTGCGATTCCGGCAGCGGAAACGTCCCCGACTGATCGAGCGGGTTTTGCGTGCCGATGACGAAAAAGGGGTCGTCCAGCGGGTGGGTCGCGCCCTCCACGGTGATCTGCTTTTCCTCCATCGCCTCGAGCAGGGCGCTCTGGGTCTTGGGCGTAGCGCGGTTGATTTCGTCGGCGAGCACGAAGTGGGCAAACACCGGCCCCGGGTGGAAACGGAACGCCTGCCGATCCGGGTCGAATATCGATACGCCGAGAATATCCGCCGGCAGCAGATCGCTGGTAAACTGAATACGGTTGAATTCGAGCCCGAAGACGCGGGCGATGGTCTGCGAAAGCGTGGTTTTGCCGACGCCGGGTAAATCCTCGATCAGGCAGTGTCCGCGGGCCAGCAGGCAGCATACCGCGAGCCTTATCTGATTGGATTTGCCCAGGATGATCGATTCGATTGCGCCCACGGCATTTTCCACGTCGGCCTCGATACCGGCGATCGAATTATCCGTCGAATCCAGCATGGATTTCCCGTTGAAATTTATGATGTCGTTCAAGTGTAGTCGAAAACCCCTTCCAGTTTCGTGAAATAAAGCGCGCTCTGTCGGCTCGTACAGCCGTTCCACGGCGCGCAAACTGCCTGTCATTATACCGTTTTTCTGTGCCCTTCGGGCTTCCAGGCCGGGGAAATGACGTCCGGCATGCGCGAACGGCCCAGCAGCCGCGCCGGGGCCAGCGCCATCGAGCCGTAGCGCTCGTTGATCCCGTCCATCGCCCGGTGGACGCGCTCGCGGCGCGGGTGCTTGCGCTGGTAGAGGTCCGGTTGACGGGCTTCGAGCGGGTCGAGCGCGACGATACGTATCTGCCAGATACCCTGTCCGTGCCAGCTTTCGTCTAGCCAGCGGCTGCCGAGCCGGAAAATCACGCGTTCGTCGTCGGTGGGCAGCAGGCTTCGCTCGACGGTTTTCAGCCAGCCGTTGTAGCGGCGCAGCCCGAACAGGAAGCGTTGCGCAACGAGGCGGTTGCGGCGCAAGCGTTCCGCGAGGCGGTGCGCCATGTGCATCAGGTAGACGCGAAGTTGTCGGGGGTCCCGCGTGTCGGGCGGCAGGACCTTGCCGTGGCCGAGCGAGCCCGGTTGCGGAACCGCGGCCCGCACCGGTTCCGGGTCGAGTCCCTGCGCCATCAGCCAGATACGCCTGCCGGGATTGCCGAATCGCTTGCCGAGGACGCTGATCGGCAGCTTTTGCAGATCCCGACAATAGTGCACCCCGTAGGCGGCGAGCATGCCGGCGATGCCGGTACCGACCCCGCACAGCTCCGTCAACGGCATGTCGGCCAGCCGCGAGCGCGCCTGCGACGGCGGGATCACCGTCAGTCCGTCGGGTTTTTGCTGCCGGG
>JASFKL010000159.1:0-9068 GCA_050118655.1 Gammaproteobacteria bacterium
GCTGGTCGGTGAGGATGATCAGCAGGTCGGCTTCGATCAGGTTGGAAACCATGGCGCCGAGCGTATCGTTGTCGCCGAAACGAATTTCCTCGTTCGACACGCTGTCGTTTTCGTTGACTACCGGCAGGGTGCCGAAAGCGAGCAGGGTGCGCAGCGTGGTGCGCGCGTTGAGATAGCGGCGCCGGTTCGACAGGTCGGCATGGGTCAACAGGATCTGCGCGCTGTGAATGCCGTGCACCTGGAAACTGGCCTCGTAAGCCTGCACCAGGCCCATCTGGCCGACCGCCGCGGTGGCCTGCAGTTCGGAAACGTTCTTCGGCCGGGATTTCAGTCCGAGCCGCGTTATGCCCTCGGCGATCGATCCCGAGGATACCAGGACTACATCGACGCCGTCGGCACGCAGTTTGGCCATCTGGTCGGCCCAGCCGGCGATCGCGGCACGATCGAGACCCTTGCCGCCGGCGGTAATCAGCGACGATCCGATCTTGACCACGACTTTCTTATAGCGATTCATCGTTTTCCAGGTAATCCATAATATCGCGGCACAGGCCGTCGAGTCCGGAACGCTCGAGCGCGCTGACCGCGTATACCGGTCCCTGCCAGTCGAGCCCCTCGGTTATCTGCCTGCAGAGGCTCTCGCGCTCGCCGGCATTGACCAGGTCGAGCTTGTTGAGCACCAGCCAGCGCGGTTTGCGATACAGCGATTCATCGTAACGCTCGAGCTCGCGCAGTATCTTGCGCGCCGAATCGACCGCCGAATCCTCGCCCTCTCCCGGCATCACGTCGATAATATGCAGCAGCAGGCGGGTGCGCTGCAAATGTTTGAGGAACTGGATACCGAGCCCGACCCCGTCGGCCGCGCCCTCGATGAGTCCCGGGATGTCGGCGATCACGAAACTGCGGTGCTGATCGACGCTGACCACGCCGAGATTCGGGTGCAGGGTCGTAAACGGGTAATCGGCGACCCGCGGACGCGCCGCCGACACCGCGCGGATCAGCGTCGACTTGCCCGCGTTGGGCAGCCCGAGCAGGCCGACGTCGGCGATCACCCTGAGTTCGAGCTTGAGCTCGAATTGCTCGCCCTTGCTGCCCTTGCTGAACTGACGCGGCGTGCGGTTGGTGGAACTCTTGTAACGAGTGTTGCCGAGGCCGTGAAAGCCGCCGCGCGCGATCAGCAACGGCTCCGACTCCGAGGTCACGTCGGCGATCGGCTCGCCCTGGTCCTTTGTCGTGATCACGGTTCCGAGGGGCACTTCGATAATCACGTCCTCGCCCTTGCGCCCGGTGCGGTTGCGGCCCTCGCCGTTGCCGCCGCGGCGGGCGACGAAACGGCGCGTGTGGCGGAAATCGGAAAGCGTGTTGATATCTTTCGAGCCGACCACGTAGACCGAGCCGCCGTCGCCGCCATCGCCGCCGTCGGGTCCACCCATCGGGATATATTTTTCGCGCCGGAAACTGACGATGCCGTCGCCGCCATCGCCGGCCTTGACGAAAATATTGGCTTCGTCGATAAATTTCATCGCGGGATCATACCACCGGCAAACAAAAAAGCCCCGCGGGAGCGGGGCTTTCGGAATCGCTTCGCGGGAACTCTCGGGCTATTCGACCACGCTGACGAAGGTGCGGTTGTGGCGGCCCCGGACCTTGAACTCGACCTTGCCCCCGGCGGTTGCGTACAGGGTATGATCCTTGCCGCAGCCGACATTTACACCGGGGTGGAACCTGGTGCCGCGCTGGCGCACGATGATGTTGCCCGGAACCACGGCTTCGCCGCCGAATTTCTTCACGCCGAGACGTTTCGATTCCGAATCGCGACCGTTGCGGGTACTGCCCGCCGCTTTCTTGTGTGCCATTGTCTAAACCTATGCCTTGATATCGGTGACTTCGATTTCAGTGTAACTCTGGCGGTGGCCCATCTGGGTCCGCGAGTGCTTGCGACGGCGGAACTTGACGATTTCGACCTTGTCGCCGCGGCCCTGGGCGGTGATTTTCGCGGTTACGCTGGCCTTGTCGAGCACCGGCGAACCGACCGAGATCTTGTCGCCGTCGGCAACCATCAAAACCCGGTCGAGCTTGACGGTCTCGCCCTCGTCGCCGGAAAGCTTCTCGACGCGCAGGGTCTCGCCCTTGGTGACCTTGTACTGTTTTCCACCCGTGGCGATGACAGCGTACATTAGAGACTCCGAAGCAATACTGAAAAAAGGTGGCGAATTCTAGCCGCTGGCGGGTTGGGCGTCAATGCCCACAAGCAATTGATTTGGTGAAAAATATGGCCATACCGCGCGGCGCCGGCCGGATGCTATGCCAGTCGCCGGCAAACGCTTAAACTCGATCCCGGCAGGAGAGCAGGAATCCGGGTCGTCGGACGCCAGTGCCGATGCGGATTTTTACCGCCACCGCTCGCGTTGACGGGTCCCTCGGGCCGGATTTGCCTCGTCAGCCCGGGGGTCGCTATGATGGAGAGCGGGCTATTCGATACGCCTTGCCTTTCGAAATCGACAATAATTACGATCCGGGAGTACATATGATCGACTCCAGACCAGTTTCAAACTGCCTCTCGGCCGCGCTCGTTTTGCTCGGCCTGTCCGCGGCGGGCGGCATCCGGCCGGCGCTGGCGGTCGGCGCCTGCGGAGACACGGCGGCCTTCATCCACGATATCCAGGGGAGCGGCCCCGCCAGCGGCGAGGTCGGCATGGTACGTGAAATCGAGGGCGTCGTGGTCGGCGATGTCCAGCAAGGCCTGAGAGGTTTCTTCGTGCAGGAGGAAGACGCCGACGCCGACACCGACGCAGCAACCTCGGAGGGCATATTCGTATTCACCGGCGATGGCTTCCCGGTAAACGCCGGCGACCTGGTCCGGGTCGCGGGCACGGTTGCCGAGTTCAACGGCCTGACCGAACTGACGGCGGTCAGTGCCGCGACGGTTTGCAGCACGGGCGTCACGGTGACCCCGACTCCCGTCAGCCTGCCGGTGAGCGCGATCGGGGATTTCGAAGCCTTCGAGGGTATGCTGGTTACCTTTCCGCAGACACTTTATATCGACGAATATTTCAATTTCGACCGCTTCAACGAGATCATCCTGGCGACCACCCGTCAGTACCAGCCGACCGCGTTACAGGAACCCGGCACCTTCGAGAGCCAGCAACTCGCGCGAACCAACCTGCTGAGCCGCATCATGCTCGACGACGGGCGTAGCTCGCAAAATTCCGATCCCGCGATCCATCCGAACGGCGACGTATTCGACCTCGACAACCGGTTTCGGGGTGGCGACACGGTACAGAACGTCACCGGAATTCTCGACTACGCCTTCGGGATTTACCGCATTCGCCCGACCCGGGGCGCGAACTATACCGCGACCAACCCGCGCCCCGGGCTGCCGGATGACGTCGGCGGGAGCCTGAAGGTCACCTCGTTCAATACGTTCAACTACTTTTCGACGCTCGACGATAGCGGACCGATCTGCGGCCCCGCGCGAGAACAGGATTGCCGCGGTGCGGATGATGCCAACGAGTTCACCCGCCAGCGTGACAAGCTCGTCAGCGCCATCACGACGATCGACGCCGACATCTTCGGGCTGATCGAGATCGAGAACCATCCGACGGACGATGCCCTGTCGAACCTCGTCGACGGCCTCAACGCCGCCGCCGGAGCCGGCACCTGGGCGGCGGTCGGCACCGAGCCGATCGGCAGCGACGCGATCAAGGTCGCCCTGATCTACAAGCCCGCTGCAGTAACCCCGCGCGGGGATTACGCGATCCTCGACGCGACGGTGGACCCGGCATACCCGGACCAGTTCAATCGTCCCGCGCTGGCGCAGACCTTCGAAGAAGTCGCGAGCGGCGAACGCTTTACGCTGGTCGTCAATCACCTCAAATCGAAAGGTTCCAGCTGCGAAACCGCCGGCGATCCCGACACGGGCGACGGTCAGGGTAACTGCAACCTGACTCGCAAAGCCGCCCTCGAGGCGGAAGTCGCCTGGCTGGCGACCGATCCGACCGGCAGCGGCGATCCGGACGTGTTGATTATCGGCGACCTGAACGCCTATGCGAAGGAGGATCCGATCGACGTGCTCACCGCGGCCGGATATACCGATCTGCAGGCCGACCGGATCGGGCCATCGGCCTATACCTACCTGTTCGACGGGCAGCTGGGATATTTCGATTATGCGCTCGCGAACGCCGCTCTGGATGACCAGGTCACGGGTATTACCGAATGGCACATCAATGCCGACGAACCCGACATCCTCGATTACGACACCAGCTTCAAACAGAACGCCCAGGATGCGATTTACGCGCCGGATGCTTACCGCTCGTCCGATCACGACCCGGTGATCATCGGGCTCGACCTGCTCGGCGACAGCGACGGCGACGGGGTTGCCGACGCGATCGATGCCTGCCCGGATTCCGATCTCGGCCCGACGGTGGCTTTCAATGACTGCGATTCGGAGGTCGAAAACCCGGTCGACGCCAACGGTTGCTCGCTCACCGACAGGATCGACACCTGCCCGGCGGATTCCACCGGGCAGCTTGCCAGCTGCGTGGCGCGGCTGACCAACGAAATGGTCGGCAACGGCACTATCGAGGGTCGGCAAAAAGGCCGCATCCAGCGCTGCGCGAACTAGCCCCCCGTTCCGCGCGGCGTCGCCGGCGGATTATCCGCAACGATAAACAACGGGCTCCTAGCCGGAGCGATGACCGACGACTCTCGCCAGCACGAGCGTAACCAGCAACAGCGAGGTCGCGCCGATCACGATCGCGGGGCCGGTCTGCCAGTCGAAATGATACGAGCTCGCGATCCCGCCGGCGAGCGCGCCGAGCCCGTAGAGCGCGCTGACCGCGACCATTTGCTCCGGGCTCCGGCTAAGCAGGCGCGCGCTGGAAGTCGGAATGACCAGCATCGCCGCGATCAGCAATACGCCCATGACTTTCATCATCACCGCGACCAGCAGTGCGATCATGGTATACATCAGCGCCTGCATCTTGCGTACCGGGACACCCTCTGCCTGGGCGATTTCGCGGCTGACCGAAACCGCGACGAAGGCGCGCCAGTTGCGCAACAGGATCGCCATCAGCACCAGCGTGGTCGCCAGCAGCCCCAGCAGGTCGGTGCGCGAGGTCGCGAGCAGATCGCCGAACAGTATGCCCTCGAGGTTGACGGTTTGCGCGGGCAGCACACCGATCAAAATAATGCCGCCCGCAAGCCCGGTGTGAGAAATGATTGCCAGCGTGGTTTCCGACAGGGCGGTGTTGAAGTTGCTGACCCGGCTCAGCGAAAAGACGATGACCAGCGCCACCGCGAGCACGCCGACGATCGGCAATAGCTGCAGCATCAATCCGACGCCGACGCCGAATACCGCCGCGTGGCCGAGGGTATCGCTGAGGAAAGCGAGCCGCTGCCAGACCATCAGGCAGCCCATCGGCGCGGCGATCGAGACCATGATCAGACCCGCGGCGATACTGCGCCAGAGATAATCGTCGAGCCAGTCAGCCATGCGTATGCCCGGTCTGTTCGCCCGAAACCTCGTGCACGTGATCGTGGTCGTGCGAATAAATGGCGATCGACTCCGCGGCCTGGCCGCCGAACAGCGCCAGATACTCGGGATGGCGACTGACCGATTCCGGCAACCCCGAACAGCACAGGTGCTGGTTCAGGCACAGCACCTGGTCGGTTTGCGACATCACCAGGTGCAGGTCGTGGGAAACCAGCAACACCGCGCAGTCGAGCCGGTCGCGCAGCTCCCCGATCAGCTCGTACATGCGAATTTCTCCGGTCACGTCGACGCCCGAGGTCGGCTCGTCGAGCACGATCAGGTCCGGCTTGCCGAGCGTGGTTCGCGCCAGCAGTACGCGCTTGAGCTCGCCCTCGGACAGCGATCGCACCTGGCGATGCTTCAGGTAGGCGACCTCGGTTTGCTCCAGCGCCAGATCGATATCGGCGCCGACCGGATTCTGCGTTAGCCGCAGCAGCCTTTCGACGGTCAGGGGCATCAGCGTATTGACGTTGACTTTTTGCGGCAGGTAGCCGATACGCAGGTCGGGCGAGCGCTCGACGACGCCGTCGAAGCCCTGGATCAATCCGGTGACGATATTGATCAGCGTCGACTTCCCCGCGCCGTTGGGGCCGATGATGGTGGTGATCTGGCCGCGATCGAGCGCGAAGCTGACCCCGTCGAGCACCAGCCGCCCGCCCTGGGAGTAACCGAGATCGCGGGCTTCGAGCAGGCGTTCAGCGGTCATGTTTCTGACACTCGGCGCATACCCCGGTAATTTCGACCACCGAGTGATCGACCGCGAAACCGAGATCGTCGGCGCCGGCCAGCAGGCCGGCGTCGCCGCCCGCGATTTCCGCGACGCGTTCGCAATCGCGGCAGATCAGAAAATGCGCATCGCGGCAGTCGCCGGGCTGCACGCAGGAAATGAATGCATTCCTGCTTTCGATGCGATGGATCAGTCCCTCGGCCAGCAGGAAGTCGATCGCGCGATAGACGATAGGCGGAGCGATACGCTCGCCGGGACGGCTGCGATTCAATTCCGCCAGCACATCGTAGGCCCCCATCGGCTGGTGGCTCTCGAGCAGAATTTCGAGTACCTGCCGGCGACGCGAGGTGAGCCGCAGGTTGCGGTCCGCGCAAACCCGCGTCGCGGCGGAAAGATACCGTCGCCGGCAACGCCGGTGGTCGTGCTTGCGAAACGCGATATCGGGATGCTGGGTTTTGTCGGACATAGTGTTATATTATAACGTAACTTCTGCTCGTCGCCACCGCTGTCCGGACCGAATCGATGCGTATCATCCTGCTGTTGCTTTGCCTGCAACCCGCGTTACTCCTGGCAGCGCCGCGAGTGGTCGTTTCGATCGTGCCGCTGCAGGAAATCGCCGCCGCGGTAATGAGCGGCGTCGGCGAACCCTCGGTGATCATCGAAGGCGGGGCCTCGGCCCACCATTTCGCGTTCCGTCCCTCGCACATGGAGCGGCTGCAGCAAGCCGACCTGGTGATCTGGGTCGACCGTCATTTCGAGTCGGGTTTCAGCCGCATACCCGCGATCCTGCCGGCTTCGACCGCCACCCTCGAACTCGTCCCCGCGCTCGGCATCGGCGGTAGCGACGGCCATTTCTGGTATGCCCCGGAACTGTCGCGGAAAAGCGTCGAGCTGATCGCCGACAAGCTGGTCTCGATCGATCCCGCTCACCAGGCGCAATACCGAGCCAATGCGGAGTCGCTGGTCGAGGAAATCCGCTCCTGGCGGCAGCGCGTTCACGCGCGCTGGCAACGGGAGACGCCGAGAATCCTCACCGCGCACGATTTTCTGCGGCTGTTCGCGAGCGATCTGAAACTGTTCGAAATCGAGTCGATCTACGACCGCCACGATGCGCGCGGCGGACTGAAGGATTTGAGACGCCTCGAGGCATGGCTGCGCGAAACTCCGCCCTCTTGTCTGCTGACCATGGAGCGCGACCTGCCGGCACTCGCCGAGAGCCTCGCCGGCAAGTACCGGCTGCGGGTGGTACGCTTGCTCGACCGACCGGCGACGCCGGTCGGCAAAGACGCCTTCCCGCGGCGCCTCGCGCGGCTCGAGTCAGCCATCGAGCGCTGCGTGGGGGACGGCTAACCGCCCGACCGCGGCCTGGCCGCGCGTACCACCCAGTGAGCCCGGTGGCGCTCGCTTCCGCCGGATACGGGCAATTCCTGCCTGTGCACCAACGACAGCAGCTCGAAGTCCTTCAACAGGCGCCTGGCCTCGTTCTCGTCGACGTAGTAGTGAGCAACGTCTTTCTCGATTCCCGACATCGGCGCCCAGGTGAATGGCGCAAGCTCGCGCCCCGCTCCGTACTCGGAGTCGAGGGTCGATTTGAAGGTGATCAACAGCAGGCCCCCGGGGCGCAGGGCCCGGCGGACGCCGGCAAGTACCGCTTCCACCTCGTCGCGCATGGCGTGGTAAACGACATTGAAAGCCACCACGGCGTCGAGACAGCCGTCTTCGAAAGGCCAGTCACGCATGTCGATTCGCAACAGCGCCGCATCGACTCCCGCCTGCCGGAGCCGCCGTCGGGTTTGCTCGATCGCGCTCGGCGAAATATCGGAGGCGATGACCGAGAATCCCTGTTGTGCAAGGAATTCCGCATGGCGTCCGACACCGCAGCCGAGGTCGTAAACCGAACGGCAACCGTGCCGGCGCAGTTCGCCGGTAAACGAGTACAACTCGTCCGCCACCTCGGTCCAGCGGCCAGGCATGAGTTGCATCGCCCGATTCCAGTCCCAGCCCTCGCCCATGGTCATCGCACCTCTTCGCCACAGTTCAGCCGGGATGGTAGCACGCCGTCCCCGGCGACGGACCCTGGAAGCCGGGCCTTGCCGACGGTGTCTTCGATAAATAAAACCATTCTATGTCGGTAACATGAGAATCAATTGCCAACCCCGGCGCCAGCGGATACATTCCGCTTAATCGAAAAACGAAGCAGATCAATATGATAAAACCCGTCGGCGCCGACCACCTCACCCCGCTTTTTGTCTCCGATGAAGCAGAGCGCAAGGCGCTCGCCGCCGAGGCCGGGCAATTACCGTCGATATTGATCAGTTCGGCCGCGGCGGCCAACGCGGTAATGCTGGGCGGGGGTTATTTCACGCCGCTGACCGGCTACATGAATCTCGCCGACGCGGTCTCCTGCGCGGACGACATGCACTGCGTCGACGGCCGCTTTTTCCCGGTACCGATTCTCAACCTGGTTCATTCGGCGGACGATATCGCCGGCGCCGAACGAATCGCGCTGCGCGATCCCAACGTCGCCGGTAACCCGGTGATCGCGATCCAGCAGGTCGAGGCCGTGGAAACCGTCAGCGACGAGCAAATGCAATTGATGACCGAAAAGGTTTACCGCACCACGGACCCGGAGCACCCGGGGGTCGCGGAATTCATCGCCCAGGGCCGGGTCGCGATCAGCGGTCCGATCCAGGTATTGAACTACAGCTACTTCGCTACCGACTTCCCCGACACTTTCCGCACCGCGGTGCAGATCCGCGACGAAATCGAGCAGCGCGGCTGGAAGCGCGTGGTCGCGTTCCAGACCCGCAA
>JASFKL010000160.1:0-9054 GCA_050118655.1 Gammaproteobacteria bacterium
GCTTGTTTTGATCGGTTTCGAGATTCGACAGCAGGCGCACTTCCTCGAGCGTTTCGATCGGCATGCCCTGCGCCTCCTCGATGAACAATACCACCTGGCGGTTTTCCATGTGCCGTTTGAGCAGGTAATCCTGCAGCGTATGCATGACTTCATGCTTGCTCGCATCGCGCGAAATCTTCAGCGATAATTCGTGCGCGATCACGAACAGGATATCTTCCGGCGATACGCTCGGGTTGGCGATGTAAACGATTTCGACGGTATCCGGCAGCTTGAGCTGCAGCATCCGGCAGAGCATGGTCTTGCCGCTGCCGACCTCGCCGACCACCTTGACGATCCCCTCGCCGCGACGAATCGCGTATACCAGAGCGCCGAGAATATCGCCACGCTTGCCACCCTCGTAGAACAGGCTGGTATCCGGAGTAATTTTGAATGGGGGTCGGTCGAGCCCGAAGTAATCTTCGTACATGAACTAGTCCTTGTCCTCGAGGCGCTCCATGCGCCCGTACAAAGTGGTGCGGTTGATACCGAGCATTTCGGCCGCCTTGCTGACGTTGCCCCGATGCTCGCGAAGCGCCAGATCGATGGCCTGCTTTTCGACCGTCTTCAACAAGCGGTCCAGCTCGAAACCCGCATCACGCAACGCATTGTTGAGCCAGTTATCGCCCTTGGTCGTGCCATTGTGTCGTTGTGGTCCTGCCATTTCCATTTTCAGCACCTCGGGCTTGATCGTCTGCCCGGGATACTTCGCCGAAAGCCTGATTATTATATTGCGCAATTCTCTCACATTTCCGGGGAAAGTATAATTTTTCCAAAGCTCCAGTGCATCGTCGTCGAGCTTGAAAGTAGACAGCTGCTCGGCGACCTGCTGCATGAAATAAATCAGCAACTCATGGGCATCGCCCTCGCGCTCCCTGAGAGACGGTACGCGAACCGTCAACACGCTTAGACGGTGGTAGAGATCCTCGCGGAACTGGCCCGAATCGATGGCGGCGAAAATATCCTTGTTGGTCGCCGCCAGCACCCGCGCCGATGCGTGGCGCGGCTGGGTTTCGCCGAGCCGGTAGTACTCGCCGTCCTCGAGCACGCGCAACAGCTTGGCCTGCAAGTCGAGCGGCAGGTCGGCGACCTCGTCGAGTAGCAGCGTGCCGTTGCCGGCTTCCTCGAAAAATCCCTTCTTGGTATCCGTCGCCCCGGTAAACGATCCCTTGATATGCCCGAACAATTGCGATTCGAGCAATTCGCCGTTGAAGGCGGCGCAGTTCAGGGTCAGAAAGGGTTCGAGCTTGCGCGAACTGCAGCGGTGCAGATTGCGCGCGGTGATTTCCTTGCCACTGCCCGATTCGCCTTCGATCAGTACCGGGTAGGGGGAATCGGCAATCTGCCGGATCTGCATGCGCAGCAATTCGATTTCACGGCTGGAACCGACCAGACCCTCGATATCGCCTTGACCGCTGGCGTCTCCGCCAGCGGCGATGATTTGCTGCCGGAGACGGACCTTGATCTCGGCAATATCGCAGGGCTTGGCGATGAAATCCACCGCGCCGTCTTCCTGGGCCCGAAATACGTGCTTCTTGTTATCCTGTCCGGACAACACCAGGATGCGCGTCGACGGATGCATTTGAGAAAGCTTTCGGATCACCGCCAGCCCCTCGTCCGGACGATGGGTATTCGGCGGCAGCCCCAGGTCGATCAGTGCCAGCGTCGGCGAAACCGACATTCTGTCGATCAACTCGAAGCTCGATGGCCGATCTATCGCGCGTTCGATATCGTATTCTTCGCTGAGCACGTACTCGAGACTATCGGCGATAATCGCATCGTCGTCGACCAGCAACAGGGTCGGTTTTTTTTCGCTGCTCGGCGGCATCGGTTTAATCCGGGGTTTAATCGATTGAGTATAGTGTCTATATTTCAACAACTCAAACCATGCTTTAATTTTGAATTCAAACCGTTTGAAATATATAGAGAAAATCGAAACAGGGCTTTTCCGGGACTGTCGAGTTCGCAACCAGGGTCAGGTACCCGTGTCGATCGCACAGCCCTTGCCGCGAGGGCTTTCGAATCCGCTCTCGAGTCCGGCGACGCAATGCCCGAAAACGCCATAAATTCATGAAAAACGGCGAATTTTTACTACACTCCCAGTATTGAACCAGGCGAATTCGCGGCGCGAAAACCAAGGCGGCGGGATTTACCGGGGTTCCGGTTTGCATACGACCGCCTCGACCCGGCCAGGGCCGACGGAAGACGCGGTCGCGGGAGTTGACAGAATGCACAAATCACAAACGGGAATTGCGCTGGTAGAAGTGGCGCTGGCGATCGTTTTGCTGGGGATTGTCGCGGTGACTGCGCTGGGCCAGTTCGACGACATGTCGGACGGCACAGTGGCGGGGGTTTACAATAGCGTCAATGCCAAAACCTCGTCGGCCGCGGCGATCAATTACACCGCGCGGATTTTCGATCCATCCACGGTGGCCGCCCTGGAAACCGATAGCGATTGCGACCGGTACGTTCCGGCTTTCCCGTCGGATTTCGACGCCCTCGAAACCAGCGGCGCCGGAGCGGAGATTACCTGTCGTTAACCAGTTCGCCTGCAGCAGCCGGGACCGCATCGCGGTCCGCGGTCTGCGACTGTTGCGCTGAAGCCAGCGTACCGACACCGAAAAATCCCAGTGACAGCAGCAGCACGACGGCGAAATATGTTGTAATGATGCGGCGCATCGAGTTTCCTGTAGTCTAATTTTTTGCCCTGGCGGGCCCGGACCTTAATACCCTGCCGGCCAGGCCGGTTACCGAGGGCAGACCACACGGTTCAGATATTGCTTAAAAATATCGCTATAACTTATTGTGGTCGTTGGAAATACTAATCCATAAACGCGTTTTTGCAAGGATCTTGCCAAAAATAAACCGGCCATGCTGCAAATCGTCCTTCACGAGCCCGAAATCCCGCCGAATACGGGCAATATCATCCGCCTCGCGGCAAATAGCGGTTGCCGGCTGCACCTTATCGAGCCGTTCGGTTTCGAACTCGACGACCGGCAATTGCGCCGCGCCGGTCTCGACTACCGCGAATGGGCCGATATCGAGACTTACCGCGATTACGCGGATTTCCTCGAACGCTGTGAATTCAACCGCCTGTTCGCCTATTCGACGCGCGCCCGGATAAACTACAGCGAAGTCGAATTCGAGACCCGCGACGCATTGTTGTTCGGCGCGGAAACCCGTGGCCTGCCGGACAGCGTGCTGGAATCTTTACCGCCGGACAGGCGCCTCAGAATTCCGATGGTGGCAGGCTCGCGCAGCCTCAATCTGTCGAATACGGTCGCGATCGCGGTTTACGAGGCCTGGCGGCAACTGGGATTCGGCGACTAGAATTTCGATTCGGGGCCCTGCGGCCGGCTTTCGAGATCGCTTACGGCATCGACGGGTTGCTTGCCCTCGTACAACACCAGGTAGGCCTGTTCGGAGATCGGCAGCTCGAGGCCCAGAACGGCCGCCTTGTCGTGAACGGCCTTCGCGGCACGCAAGCCCTCTACCGTCTGTCCGACTTCGATTTCCGCCTGCGAGACATTCTTGCCCTTGCCGAGCGCCAGGCCGAAACGCCGGTTACGGCTCTGGTCGTCGGTGCAGGTGAGAATGATATCGCCGAGCCCGGCCAGACCCATGAGCGTTTCCTGGCGGGCGCCGAGACTGATGCCGAGACGCATGATTTCAGCCAGGCCGCGGGTTATCAGCGCGGCGCGGGTATTGGCGCCGTAGCCGAGCCCGTCGGCGATGCCGACCGCAATCGCGAGTACGTTCTTGAGCGCGCCGCCGAGTTCTACACCGACGATGTCATCGGTGGTATAGGCCCGGAAATGTTCGCCGCGCAGCAGCTCGGCGAAAGCCTCGGTAGCTTGCGGCTGATTTCCGGCGCAGGCGATCGCGGCCGGCAGGTCGCGCGCGACCTCGGCGGCAAAGGTCGGTCCCGAGATGACCCCGTGGTTCAAGTCGGGCAATTCCTCGGCAACCACCTCGTGCAACAGTTTGCCGGTTTCGATTTCGAAACCCTTGCTGGCCCAGAACAGTCCGGGCGTAGTATCGATCAGCGGCTTCAATTGCTGCAACAGGTCACGAAATCCCTGGCTCGGAATCGCGATCAACAGCTGGGGAGCGCCTCTGACGGCATCGGCGAGACTGGCCAGAGGTTCGATATTATCGGCGAGCCCGAAGCCGGGAAGATAGTCGCTGTTTTCGCGCAGCGCGCGGAGTCTTTCGATATGCCCGGGCCGGTGACCCCAGAGCCTGACCTGCAAACCGTTACGCGCCAGGTGGATCGCGAGTGCCGTCCCCCAGGACCCCGCTCCCAGCACCGCGACGGTAGCGGCCACTATTGCTCCTGCGGCGCCGCCTCGGTTTCTTCCTGGCGGGATTGCTGGCGCTCGAGGTGCTGCTGGTAAAGCGCATCGAAATTAACCGGCGACAACAACAGCGGCGGGAAGCCGCCGCGCACGGTAAGGTCCGAGACGACCTCGCGCGCATACGGGAACAGGGTACTCATACACTGGGTGCCGAGCAGATACCTCTTCTCCTCGTCGGAGAAACCGACGAGGGCGAACAATCCCGCCTGATGAACCTCGACCAGAAATGCCGTGCTTTCCTCCTGGGTCGCGGTGGCGGTAATCGACAGCACCACCTCGTAGAGATCGCCGTCGATATGCTTCTGATTGTTGCCGAGGTTGAGATCGATGCGCGGATTCCAGTTGTTGAACTGGAAACTTTCGGGCGCGCCCGGGGACTCGAAAGACACGTCCTTTACATACAGCTTCTGGATCACGAACTGTTTCCTGGTTTCCTGATCTTTGGTTCCCCGGTCGTTGCTTTCCTGGTCTTCGCTCATAAGGCCCTACTTTTTACTGATTGGGAGATGCGCATCCTGCCATGCCAGCATGCCGCCGTTCAGGCTGTAAACTTTATCGAATCCCTGCTTGCCCAACTGCTTGCACGCGGCCGCGGCGCGGGCACCGGTCTTGCAATAGACGATCACCGTCTTGCCCTTGTACTTGTCGAGTTCGCCGATTCGTTTCGACAACGCGCTCATCGGGATCTGGATCGCCTTTGCGATCTTGCCGCCGGCGGTTTCCGACGGCTCGCGCACGTCGACCACGACGACGTCTTCCGAGTTCATCAGATTCACCGCGCCGGCGGGGCTCAGGCTGGCGAAGCGCTGGGTAGCGATTTTCATCTCATTGAAGAAAGTCAATCCCAGCAAGACCGCGAAAGCGATAACCAGGAACGGATGATTCACCGCAAATTCAGAAATTTGAGCCAACATAAACCGGGAAAATGAATATCTATGGATACTAGCGGGATGAACAGAACACTTCCTGCATCATCCCGATCAGGAGCAGAGTGCGTTCGTCGCCGACACGGTAATATACCTTGTTCGCATCCTTGCGGCACGACAGTATACCTTTCTCGCGCAAAATGGCGAGATGTTGCGAGATATTACTTTGCGACGTCCCGACACTGTCGACGATGCCCTGCACGCAGACCTCGTTGCGCCCGAGCGTACACAGGATCTTGAGCCGCAGCGGATGCGACATGGCCTTCAGCGAACGCGAAGCGGTCTCGATGTCCGCCGCATGCGCGAGCAATTGATTGTCGTCCGCCGCCGATTGCGCTTCAGTTTTCATTTGCCTAATCGCATTACCAACCGTTAATATTAGCATCCGATTATGTATAAATTCCCGTCCGGTGTCCATCTCGCCCCTGTCACGTCCGGATATCGCATTCGCCGGATACAGACCGCGGTCCCATGCCGAATTTTGAATAGATGGCATTTCCTACTCGCATCAATGTCTCGTCGTCGGGCTAAGGGCCGGACGGTGCAATATGCGGACTAAACTGCTGCTCAGCCTGCTGCTCGCCGGTGTCGTCGGCGCGTCCCTCGCACAGGGCGACGACAAGAGCGCCCGGGAGAAGGAACTCAAGGCGATTCTGCAGCAAATCGACGAGCTCAAACAGGCGATCGACGTCAAGGAAGACAGCAAGTCACGCTATATCAAGCAACTGAAATCGATCGAACAGCAAATCGGCCGGGTGACCGGCAAGATTCGCTCGATCAACCGGCAGATCGGCGAACGAAAAACCGAGCTCGCGGCGCTGCGCGATACCCGCGAGCAGCATCAACGGCAACTCAGCAGGGAGAACGATTACCTCGCGGAACAGGTTTACGCCGCTTTTACCCTCGGCAAGCAGGAAAAGGTCAAGCTGCTGTTTTCGCAACAGGATCCCGAACGCCTGCAGCGTAACCTGGTTTACTACCAGTACTTTTCGAATGCCCGCGTCGCGCTGATCGGCGACGTACAGCGCAACATAGACAAGATCGTCGAGACCGAGACGCGGATCCGGCAGGCGAATCGCGAGCTCGAGGCCAGCCAGACGGCGCTGAAAAAGCAAAAGCAGCAGCTCGACAGCGACCGCGGCAAGCGTGAATCGATCATCGCCTCGCTGGACAAGCAGCTCAAGCAGCAGGGCGGCAGCCTGTCGCGACTCGAGGAAGAAGCCGAGCAGCTACAAAAGCTGATCGACTCGATCGGCGACCTGTTCGACGAAGCCCCCGAGAACGAAATCTCGCGGACCGCATTCGCGGACTTGAAGGGCAGGCTGGCATGGCCCGTGGAAGGCAAGGTTCGACGCCTGTTCGGACATAACAAGCCCTATTCCGACCTGCGCTGGCAAGGCGTCGTCATCGAGGCTCCGAGCGGCCGCCAGGTACGGGCGGTCTCCCACGGCCGGGTGGCCTTCGCCGACTGGCTGCGCGGACTCGGCAATCTGATCATAATCGACCACGGCAACTCCTACCTGTCGCTCTATGGCCACAACGAGGCCCTGTACAAGACTGCCGGCGAATGGGTCGAAGCCGGCGAGGTGATCGCCAGCACGGGCAGCAGCGGCGGTCAAAAGAAATCCGGCCTGTACTTCGAGATCCGCAAGAAGGGAAAGCCGCAAAATCCGAGCCGCTGGTGCAAGGCGGGAATGGTATTCGGCTCGGGCTGACCAAATTGGGCGGGGCAAAGTTCGGCGGCGCCTCGGGGAAAACTGAAAAATTTCCCCAATTGCCGTAAAATCTCGTTCCCGTGGCCCGATCTTTTTGAACTGTTTACAACTTATCGGGCCTGATCTGGTCTACAATATTCAAACCCGCTTACGGCCCGCGCGCACTATCTGGAGAATAGGAATGCTACAAAACTTGCGAACTTCCACCTGGTTCATGAGTGGAATCTTACTCGGACTATCGCTGGCGGTAGGCCACAGCGTTTACGCGCTGAAGGACAATGAAAAACAGATCCCGTTCGAGGAACTGCAAGCCTTCACGGAAGTCTTCGCCAAGGTCAAGTCCGACTATGTCGAGACGGTCGACGACAAGAAGCTGATCGAGGACGCCATCCGCGGTATGCTCGACGGCCTCGACCCGCATTCAGCATACCTCAATACCGAGGAATTCAGCGACCTCAAGATCGGCACTACCGGTCAGTTCGGCGGACTCGGCATCGAGGTGGG
This sequence comes from Gammaproteobacteria bacterium, assembly GCA_050118655.1. Taxonomy (GTDB): domain Bacteria; phylum Pseudomonadota; class Gammaproteobacteria. The sequence continues at coordinate 7,540 of JASFKL010000160.1, forward strand.
GATGGAAAACGGCTTCGTCAAAGTCATTTCTCCGATCGACGATACGCCGGCCTCGCGCGCCGGCATCCAGGCCAGCGATCTGATCATCAAGCTCGACGACAGGTCCGTAAAGGGCATGACCCTTAACGATGCGGTCAATATCATGCGCGGCAAGCCGAATACCGACATCAGCCTGACCATCGTGCGCGAGGGCGAACCCAAGCCGCTGGTGATCAAGATCACCCGGGAAATCATCCGCGTCAAAAGCGTCAAGAACCGCATCCTGGAACCCGGATACGGATACGTCAGAATCACCAACTTCCAGTCGCGCACTACCACCGACCTGTTGAAGGCGATTTCCGACATGCAGAAAAAGGAACGCCTCAAGGGTATGGTGCTCGATCTGCGCAACAACCCGGGCGGCGTCCTCAACGGCGCGGTCGGGGTATCCGACGCCTTCATCGACAACGGCCTGATCGTCTACACCGAGGGGCGGGTCGAGGATTCCAGCCATCGCTATCTCGCGACCCCGGGCGACAGCCTGAACGGTGCGCCGCTGGTGGTGCTGATCAACGGCGGCTCGGCTTCCGCCTCGGAAATCGTCGCCGGCGCATTGCAGGACCACAAGCGAGCGATCATCATGGGAACCAAGTCTTTCGGCAAGGGATCGGTGCAAACCATCCAGGAATTGCGCAACGGTTCGGCGGTCAAGCTGACCACCGCGCGTTACTTCACCCCGAGTGGACGCTCGATACAGGCCACGGGAATCGAGCCCGATATCACGCTGAGTACTGTCAAGCTGTCGGAAAACGATGAAAAGGCCCGTGCAACCTATTCCGAGAGCGATCTCGAGGGACGCCTGAGTAATCCCAATGGCGATAAAGACAGCAGCGAAAAGGCGGCGAAGGAAAGCGACAAGCTGGCCCAGACCGATTTCCAGCTGTTCGATGCGTTGAACCTGCTGAAAGGTTTGACCATACTCGAAAAGGGCTAAAACCGCCCTCGATGGCTCGCTACTGGATGCTCCTGCTGGCGGCGTTCGCCGCCAGCGCCGCGGCGGATCAACGACCGGTACTCTCGCTCGTTATCGACGATCTCGGCTACTCCCTCGATCACGGCCTGGCCGCGATCGAACTCGAAGGTGATCACACCTATGCGATCCTCCCCGAATCGATCTACAGCCGCCGGCTCGCGCAGCGCGCTCACCAGCTCGACAAGGAAGTGATTCTGCACCTGCCGATGCAATCGATCAGCAGCGGGGCGGCGCAGGAACCCAATGTGCTCAACGAGAGCATGGACGAAAACGAGCTCACCGCCGAGGTTCATAGCCTGCTCGACGCCGTGCCTTACATTCGCGGCGTCAACAATCACATGGGCAGTCACCTGACCGAGTTCGATTTTTTCATGCGTCCGGTGATGGACAGTATCCGCGGTTACGATCCGCGTCTATATTTCCTCGACAGCCGCACCTCGCCGCTCAGCGTGGCCTACGCCCAGGCGCTGGACGCGGGATTGCCCTCCGTCCGGCGCGACGTC